>JAULUH010000030.1:0-40077 GCA_032111745.1 Anaerolineae bacterium
CCTATATGCCGGGCTATGGCATCTCGCCGGAGGATCCCGGCCTCTTGCCCTGGTCCTTTGTCGACGAGCGCATGGCGTCGGCCCGCAACTACTGGATCTGCACCACCCGGCCCGACGGCCGGCCCCATGCCGCGCCGGTGTGGGGCATCTGGCTCGATGGCACGTTCTACTTTGGCACCGATGCCCGCTCGGTGAAGGGCCGCAACCTGGCCGCCAACCCTGAGGTGGTGGTCCACCTGGAGAGCGGCGACGAGGTGGTGATCTTCGAAGGCGCGGTCCGGCCGATCAACACGGCTGATCCCGGCCTGATCCAGCGCATCGCCGATCAGTACAGAGCCAAGTACGATTTCGGGCCCGACCCTGGCTCTGCCGACGCGCCGTTCCTGGCCCTGCATCCCCGGGTGGTCTTTGCCTGGCTGGAGACGGATTTCCCGAACACCGCCACCCGCTGGACATACCCGGAAGCTGCGCCATGAAGCTCACCCTCCCCGCCCGCGCTCCGTTCGTGCTACGGACCGTGATCTATTCGCATGGCTGGTACCAGTTGGCTCCCTTCTCCGCCGGGTCCGAGCCCGAGGGGTTGCACTACGTGGACCGGCTGCCCACGGGCCGGGTTGTCGCGCTGTCCGTCTACGAAGCTCCCGGCGGCGTTGCCGTAGAGGTAGACTCTGACCTGAGCCCCGCCGAGACCGCCGAGCTGGAGGCCAGGGTCAGGTGGATGTTGGGGTTGGAGCAGGACCTGTCGAGCTTCCACGCTGCGGCGTGCGACGAGCCCAAGCTGGCCCAGGCCATGGCCCAGGCCCGGGGCCGGGTGTTGCGCTCCCCCACATTATTCGAGGATGTGGTCAAGACCATCCTGACGACAAACACCTCCTGGGGCGGGACCATTCGCATGAACAAGGCCCTGGTCCAGCACTATGGCGAGCCGTTGCCGGGCGAGCCCGGCCGCCGCGCGTTTCCAGCGCCGGAGCGGCTGGCCGAGGCTGACCCTGGCGAGCTGCGCACGGCCGCCAAGCTCGGCTACCGGGCACCCTACGTCCACCAGCTCGGCCAGGTCGTGGCCTCCGGCGCTCTCGATCTGGAGGCGCTCAAGTCCGCCAGCCTGCCGACGCCGGAGGTGCGCCGGGCCCTATTGCGCATCAAGGGGGTGGGCGACTACGCCGCGGCCAATCTGTTGATGATCCTGGGGCGCTACGACTACGTCCCTGTGGACTCCTGGGCCTGCAAGATGGTCTCGCAGGAATGGTATGGCAGCCAGCCCGTGGGACGGGCTGAGGTCGAGGCGGCCTTTACGGGGTGGGGCGAGTGGCAGGGGCTGGCCTTCTGGTGTTGGGAATGGTCCAGTTGACCGCGTGCCCCTGCTCCCTGAGGAGAAGCTGATGGATCAGGCATCGGTGACCGCACGCATGGCGTCGCAGGTTGAGCGGTGGCAGGAGGCTGCTGACCAGCGCGCCGTCTTCCTGAGCTGCTACGCCATGATGACCCGCAACACGCTCGACGCGGTCGACGCCGGGGAGTTCCACGATAGGGAGTGGGTCTCACGCCTGCTGCACCACTTTGCCGAATACTACTTCGTGGCCCTGGACGCCTACGAGCGCGAGCTGCCGGACACGCCCCCGGTCTGGCGCCTGGCCCACGACACGGCGCGCAGTGGCGAGGCCATGGTATTGCAGAACCTGTCCCTGGGCATCAACGCCCATATCAACTACGACCTGGTGCTGGCCCTGGTCGACATGCTCGATGCCGAGTGGTCCTTACTGCTGCCGGAACAGCGGGAGCAACGCTACCAGGACCATTGCCACGTCAACACCATCATCGCCCGCACCATCGACGACGTGCAGGACCAAGTGGTGGAGCGCCAGAGTCCTATCCTGGACCTGCTGGACCGGTCGCTGGGCCGGGCCGACGAGTGGATCGTGTCGCGGATGATCGCCAGCTACCGCGACGCAGTCTGGTACAAGGCCACGGATATGCTGGATTGCGCCGATCACGTCGAGCGAGACGCGCTGCGGCGGGAGATCGAGGCTCGGGCCCTGGAACGGGCGCAGGCCTTCCTCTCCCCAAGCCTGGCCGCAGCCGTTGACCTGATCTGAGACCAGGCATGGACACTCAGTCGGAGCGGACCCTGGCCCATCTGATCCGTGGGCAGCGTGTGGCAGCGTTGGGCACCCTGCGCGATGGCGCGCCACTGGTGTCGATGGTGCTCTTTGCCACCGCGCCCGATTTCGCGGAGTTTTTCATCCACGTCAGCGCCCTGGCCCAGCATACCCAGGACATGCGCGACGACCCGCGGGTGAGCCTGATGATCGCTGCCACTGACGACCTGGCAGGCGACCCCCAGCAGCTGCCGCGCATTTCCCTGCGGGGCGTGGCCATGCCCGTGCCTGTGGACGACCCGGGCTATCCGGTGGCCCGGGCGACCTACCTGGCCAAGTTCCCGCAGTCCGCCATGCTCTTTGGCCTGGGCGACTTCATACTGGTCCGCATCCGGCCCACGGGAGCCAGGTATGTCGCCGGCTTTGCCCGGGCCTTCAACCTGGGGCCGGAGCAGTTGCAGCAAGTGTCCGGCTTGCCCTAAGCAATGACTCCACCCGGCACGATCATCGTGCTCAACGGTGCCTCCAGCTCAGGGAAGACGAGCCTGGTCAAGGCGCTGCAGGCACTGTGGGATCAGCCGTTGCTGGACGCCGGTCTCGATCGCTTCCTGTGGATGCTGCCGCCGCGTTACCTGGACCGCCCCCTCTGGGACGATGTCCTGGGCCGCGCGGTGGAGGCTGGCGCTACGGGACACCACCTGGTGTTGGGCATGCACCAGGCCATCGCAGCCCTGTCACGGGCAGGCAACCACGTGGTGGCCGATCACGTGCTGGTGGAGGAAGTGTGGGTGGCTGAGTGCGCCGCCCTTTTCGCCGACCTGCCGGCCTACCTTGTGGGCGTGCATTGTCCGCTGCCATTGCTGCTGCAGCGCGAGCAGGCTCGCCGGGACCGCACCCCCGGTCAGGCTGCTGCCCAGTATGCTCGGGTCCATGCCCACGTGCTGTACGACTTGGAGGTTGACACGTCGATCCACAGCCCCGAGGCGTGTGCCGAAGAGATCCTGGAGCGCCTGAGGCATGGCCCGCCACCAGCGGCCTTTCGGCAGCTACGCCAGCGCCTTTAAGAACCTTGACTGCGGAGGGTACGGGAAGTGTTGAGCCCTTTGTGCCCTGCGCGGCTCGTGAATTCCGGATCTTAGAACGGAAACCTTATGACAGCCCCATCTGCTTTTGTTCCCGCACTGGAGGAACGCTTCTTGCGCTACGTGCAGGTGGACACCCAAAGCGACGAGGCCTCGGAGTCCATCCCCAGCACGGCGATCCAGTACGATCTGTTGCGCATGTTGGCGGCAGAATTAGAGGCCCTGGGCGCGGCCGGCGTGACCGTGACAGACTACGGCGCGGTCCTGGCCACTATCCCGGCTTGCCACACGACGGATGACGTGCCGGCCGTGGCCTTCCTGGCCCACGTGGACACCGCTCCGGCCTTCAACGCCAGCGGCGTCAAGCCTATTGTGCACCGCAACTACCAGGGCGGTGCTCTCTTGTTGCCGGACGACCCCAAACAGGTGCTTTCCCCGGAGGTCTCGCCGGTGCTCGCGAGCAAGGTGGGAGAGGATATCGTCACCGCCAGCGGCACAACGCTACTGGGTGCCGACGACAAGGCCGGCGTCGCCATCGTCATGACCCTAGCTGCCGAGCTTCTGCGCAATCCGGACCTGCCCCACGGGCCGATCCGCATCTGCTTCACCCCCGACGAGGAGATCGGCCGTGGGGTGCACGAACGTCTGCCGGCAGATCTGGCCGTGGACGTCGCCTACACCCTGGATGGCGAAAGGGCCGGCGCCGTGGTCTTCGAGACCTTCTCCGCCGACAAGGCAGTGGTCACCGTCACCGGCGTGTCGGTGCATACCGGCTCGGCCAGGGGCAAGCTGGTCAACGCCTTGCAACTGATGGCCAAGATCCTCGCCCTGCTGCCGCAGCACACCCGGACTCCCGAGACCACGGCCGGCCGCGAGGGCTTTCTGCACTGCTACCAGCTCAACGGCACCGCGGCGGAGGCCCGAGCCCACTTCATCCTGCGCGATTTCGAGCTGGATGGCCTGCAGGCTCACGGCGAGCTATTGCGCCAGGCCTGCCAGGCCGTGGCCGCCACCGAGCCCAGGGCCGCCATCACCTGCACCATCACGCCCCAATATCGCAACATGCGCTACTGGTTGGAGAATGACACGCGGCCGGTGGAGCTGGCCCGGGAGGCCTGCCGGCTGATGGGCATCGAGCCCTTCGACGAGCCTATCCGCGGCGGCACAGACGGCTCCCGGCTCACCGAGCTGGGCGTTCCTACCCCCAACCTATTCACCGGCATGCATGAGGTCCATGGGCCCCTGGAGTGGGTGAGCCTGCAGGACATGGCGCTGTCTACCGAGATGTGCCTGAATCTGGTGCAGCTGTGGAGCCGCGAGACCCGTCGCGCCTGAGCCGTGAGCCGGCTGTGAGTCCTCTGTTGAGAATCACCTGGCTCGACCCGCAAGCCAGCACCTGGAACGCCGATCTTTCCAGCCTGCGCCTGTCGCTGGGCGCGCCCACCAATCCGGCCCTTCTTCCTCCGCATTTTATGCAGGCGACCCTGCCGCGCATCGGCGGCTCAGTTTTCCTGGCCCACCGCGGCGGCCAGCTGGTGGGCGCCGGCTTTCTCTTCCCCAGGGCCTGCCAGGCCGGCGCACGCAGCTACACCCTGCGCTGGCATCAGCTGGAGCCGGGGGAGCAGGTGGATCCCCAGAGCATTATCGCCCACATGGAGCCCCGGCTGGGCAGTGCTGCGGTAGTACTGTATGACCCGGCGGCCATCCAGAGCTACGAGGCCACCAGTGGCTGGTCCCCCTCGGCTGGGCTGTCTATCGGCCACCCGGACGAGCACGAGGTCCGGAGCATCCGTCAGCTGCAAGAGGCCATCTGGCAGGGGGCCTCCGATGACCTCTATCCCGTAGATATCCATAGCATTGGCTTCGGCGCCACCCATACCCTGGTGGCGCGGCGTGCCGGCACCATGGCCGGCTTCCTCTTCGGTTTCTACGCCTGTGCCGGGCCAGGCGTGCCGGCTGCCTGGCCGGTGCGGACCGGCCTGCGTCTGGAATCTCAGTTACTTGGCGTGGTGCCGGAGCACCGGGCGCATGGCATAGCCACTGCCCTTAAGGCCGCCCAGGCCCAGGCTATGGTGGAGGCGGGTATCGACCTGGTCCATTGGACCTTCGATCCCCTACAGGTCGCCAACGCTATGCTCAACCTCAGCCGGCTGCGGGCGGTCGCCTTCACCTTTTACCCACGGCTCTACCGCTTCCGCAACGCGCTGAACCGGGTCGATGCCTCCAGGCTGGGGGTCACCTGGTTGGTGCGCAGCCGTCGGGTCCGGGCTGCGTTGGCCGGCCAGGGCGCGGCTGAGCCACGCGATCTGGCCGCCGACCGGTCCGTCGTGCGTGTCAACGATGGCTGCGGCAGCCCTTGCTTCGGTGTCGACGCCGCGACCATCGCCCTGGAGATCCCTGCCCGGTGGACGGCTCTCCAGGCCTCGGCGCTGGAAGAGGCGCGCGCCTGGCGCCAGACCACGGATGACTTGCTGAGCCATTACCTGGGCCACGTCGAGGGGCGCTACATGGTGACTGGCGTTGGACGGGATGGCCCGCGCTGCTACCTGGTCGCCGAGCGTATCGACCGGTCCCTGCTACAGCGAGTGCTCGATGGGGAGATACCATGAGCCAGACGCCATCGTCCCCCTTACCGGGCCAAGCCGACGCCGTGATCGTCGGCGGTGGCATCAACGGTGCCGCCTCGGCCTTCTTCCTCTCCCGTGCCGGACTGCGGCCGGTGATCGTCGAGCGGCTGCCCGCCCTGGCCGCACTTACCACCTCTCGCTCCATGGAGGCCATGCGCGCCCAGTTTGTCGAGCCGGAGAACGTGGCCATGATGCGGGAGAGTATAGCCTTCTATGAGGACTTTGCGCAACACACCGGCCTGCCTGGCCATACCATCGGTATCCATCAGCAGGGCTACCTGTTTCTCACCGGCCACCCCTCCGGCGCCGATGCCCTGCGCCAGCGCGTGGAGGGCCAGCACTGGTTGGGCCTGCGGGACGTGGAATTCCTCACCGGCGATGAGGTGCGGCGGCGCTTCCCCTTCGTCGGCGATGAGGCCCTGGCCGGTACGTTTCGCCAGAAGGACGGCTGGATCTCTGCACACGAGGCCGCGTTTGGCCTGGCCCGAGCCTCCGGTGCCCAGGTCGTGCTCCGAACCGCGGTCACCGGCTTTGCCCTATCCGGCGGCCGCATTGCCGGCGTCCACACCACCGCAGGCCACATCGCCACTCCTATCGTCGTCATCGCCGCCGGACCCTACTTCGGACGAGTTGCTGCCCTCCTGGACGTGGACCTGCGGCTGCGCATCATCCGCCGCCACCGGGTGACCATCGGCCAGCATCCCCTGGTGCCCCAGCACGCGCCTATGGTGATCGACCAGGACACCGGCGCGCACTGGCGACCCGAGAAGCCGGGTGCGGCGCTGGCCTGGGCGCAGGCCCACGAGCCCGCGGGCGAGCCCGTGGACGACGTGCGGCCTAACCCCATGTTCGTCCATGAGGTCATGGAGGCGGTGTCCCGGTTCTGCCCCTTCTGGATCGACGTGGCCGAGTCCCTGAAGGCTGGCCAGGTGTATCTCTCGGCCGGCCAATACACCGTGTCCCTCGACGACAAGCCCATCATTGGTCCCCATCCCGGTCTCTCCGGCCTCTACTTCAACGGCGGCTACAGCGGCCACGGCATCATGGGCGCGCCTGGTGGTGGTCGCCTGCTGGCCGATCTGGTCACCGGCACCGTGTCCGACCAGGACAACCCGTTCTCGTTCCGCCGCCTGGAGCACCTCTCGACGGAGGCCGGGCATCAGCGCCTGTTATAGCGCGCTCACGATCCCTCGCGCCTCCTGATGGCAGGCCGCTTGGTTGTAGGCCCTAACATGACCGTTCCCAGGCCTTCCAGCCTGTCCACACAGCTGATCCTGAGTTTCTCTGCGCTGGTGTTGCTGGCCACACTGGTCGTCGGCGCGCCGGCTATCTGGCTCCTTCAGCAGCAACTGCAGCGCCAGGCGTGGGCGCAAGTAGACCAGGGCCGCCAGGCCGTGCAGGCCCTCTACGCAGCGCACCAGAACGAGATGGCCGCCCTGGCGACGCTCACGGCCGAACGCCCTTCCCTGGCCGCCCTGTTGCGCCCGCTTGACGCACCCGCCTTGGTGAGCTACCTCGACACGTTGCGCCAGGGTGCCGAGCTCGATTTGATAGCCGTGTGCAGCACCGGAGATCAGCCGTTAGCCCTGGCCGGCGATATGGCGCAGATTGCCTTGTTGCCTTCCCTGTGCACTTCCCCTCTGGCCCCTTACCTGGCGACCACCGTGCCCTCCGGTGTGCTGCCGCAGGCCTGGCTGGTGGCGGCGCAGGAGATCGCGAGCGACTCTGGCCCTATGCTGGGCAAGGTCATCGTCGGCCGGTGGCTTGACGAGGACTTTGCCGGCCAGATGCGTTTGCAGACTGGCCTGGACCATACGCTGCTGGCTGGAGAACTTCCCCTTGTCACCAGCCTGCCTGGGGGCACAGCGGTGCTGCGCCAGGGAGAGGCATCTGCCGAGGGCGATCACTCTACCTATGCCTGGGCTGGCCGGCCCTATTACGCTGCCCACATCCCACTGGAGCCGGTCGCCCTCGGCACCGCCGCCCTCACAGCTGAGGTGGCCCTGAACGTGACCGACGTCGTTAGCACGGGCCAACGGGTGATCGCTGCGCTGGTAGCCAGCATGGTCCTCGCCACTACGGCTGGCGCCTTGCTCTCCACCCTGGTGGCCCGGCGCATCAGCCGGCCGTTGGCCAGCCTGGCCGCTGCCGCGACGGACCTGAGCCAGGGGAACCTGTCCACGCCCCTGGCCTTTGAGGCGCACATGCGCGAGGTGGCCCTGGTCGGCCAAGCCCTGGAGGGGGCTCGGGTCGATCTACAACGCACCGTCGACGAGTTGCGCGCGGAGAAGGCGTGGACTGACCACCTCCTGAGTGCCATTGTCGAGGGCATCGTGACCCTGGATGAAGGGGGACGGATTACCTTCTTTAGCCATGGCGCCGAGCGTATCACCGGCTGGGCCCGGGACGCAGTGGTGGGCCAATCGTGCGACTTCGTGTTCCAGACCGCCGGCTCGGACCGGCCGTTCAGCGCCCTGATCGCTGGCGAGGGCGGCCGCAGTAAGATCCCCGTGGTCCTGCATGACGGCCGCCAGGCTGTACTGGCCGTTACCCGGGCTCGTCTGCTACCCCCGGAGGGGGGCGCGGCCCGGGTGGCCCTGGTCTTTCGCGACATCAGCGAGGAAGAGGCTGTGCGCCGCCTGCTGAGCCATTTCCTGGCCAACGTCTCGCATGAGTTCCGCACCCCGCTTTCGGCTATCGCCGCCTCAGTGGAGTTGTTGCTGGACCAGGCTCCTGACCTGCCCCCTGAGGAATTGCAGGAGCTGCTAACCTCGTTGCACCTGGGGGTGCTCAATCTCCAGAAACTCGTGGACAATCTGCTGGAGAGCGCCAGCATCGAAGCCGGCCGCTTCCGGGTGCACCCGCGGCCGGCCCATCTCGAGGATATCATCGCCGAAGTAATCGGCGTCATGCAACCCCTGCTCGACCGGCAAGGACAACAACTCATGGTGGAGCTGCCGGCCATCTTGCCCCTGGTAGCTGCCGACCCTCGCCGTACGGTTCAGGTGCTGGTCAACCTGCTCTCCAACGCCAGCAAGTACAGCCCGGATCAGGCCGAGATTGTCATCAGCGCCCGTGTGCAGGAGGGCTGGGTGCAGGTGGCGGTGGCCGATCAGGGCCCAGGGATCCCACCCGAGCACCGCCGCGACCTGTTCCGGCGCTTCGCCCTCCCCGGCCCCGAGAACGGCTCCGGACAGCCCGGCTTCGGCCTGGGCCTATCAGTTGTCAAGGCCATCGTCGAGGGCCACGCCGGCCAGGTTGGGGTCGACGACCGCCCCGGCGGTGGCTCCATCTTCTGGTTCACCCTTCCCCTGGCATAACCCATGAAAGTACTCATCGCCGACGACGATCGCGTCCTTGCCGATGTCCTGGCCTTCACACTGCGCCGTGCCGGCTTTCAGATCATCCTGGCCCATGACGGCGATGCAGCAATCCAACGCTGGCAGGAGGAACAGCCCGACCTCATCGTGCTGGACGTCAACATGCCCAGGCTGGATGGCTTCGCCGTCTGCCAGCGCATCCGCCAGTCAGCCGACACCCCAATTATTCTGCTTACTGTGCGCGGCGATGAGGACGATATCGTGCGCGGCCTGGAGCTGGGTGCAGATGACTACATTCCCAAGCCCTTCAGCCCCCGCCAGCTGGTAGCACGGGCCCAGGCCGTCCTGCGCCGGTCCGGCCGGACCATGGCGCCGCCCGTGCGCCAGGTGGGTGACCTCACCCTGGACCTCAGCCGTCGCGAGATCCGCGTCGCCAGCGCGACGGACATTGCGCCTGTCGCCCTCACGCCACTCGAGACTCGCCTGCTCGACTACCTGATGCTCAACGCCGGCCATGTCCTCACCACCGAAGCCATCATCGATCACGTGTGGGGTGCCAGCGGCGCTGACCGTGACATGTTGCGCCAGCTGGTGCGCCGCCTGCGCAGCAAGATGGCACAGGCCCGCCCCGGCGACCCGGAACAGCCCCCCCAGCCACCTTTCATCGAAACGGTCCCCGGCCTCGGCTACGGCCTGACCGTTGAGTAACGTCCTCTCCTGACCCCCTCCGCCGCGCGCCGCCCAACTGTCACAGCTTTATCACGGTGGCGTCACGACGGCTGTCATCTGCGCCTGCTATGCTGGAGACACTGCAGACGGAGGTTCTTCTGGTGCCCGGTACAGGCCATAGCTCCAGTGTCTTTCTCACGCTTAAGGATCTCAATTGCGATCTCTCGTTGCTGGATCGGTTGCCTCCAGGCCTGGCCCAGCGCTACCATGTGCTCCCCGTAGCCGAAGATGGTGGCCGCATCACAGTCGCCATGGCCGATCCTACCGACTGCGAGGCTCGCGAGGCTGTCATCGCCGCCCTGGCACCTCACCCGGAGAACCCCGCTGGCCCTTCCTCAGTCTACATTGTCCAGGGTGATCGCGCCGCCATCGACGCCATCCTGGCCGAGGTCAGACCGGGCGCCAGGGCGGAGGACAGCGGCTTCTTGCTCTACGCCCGGCCCGCAGGGCCCGGCAACGGCGAGGACCCACGCCTGGCCTATGCCAGGGCCTTGAGTGAGCTGCTGGACCTGCGCCTGGTCTACGCTGACCCCATCGCCGGAGCCGCACCGGGCGTCCAGCACCTCGGTTCACCTGCTCTGGCCGTTGTGGCTTGGGCCGACGCCGCAGTGATACCCGATTTGTTGGCCATGTCCACCGCCAGAGCGCCAGACGCACTGCTGGTCGCACGCCAACCACGATGGCCCCTGCGCAGACTGTTGGCCGTCATCCGGGGCGATGACGTCGATGCTGCAACGATCGATTGGGTGGCGCGCCTGACCGGGCCCAGCCAGGCCGCCGTCACCGTGCTGGCTGTTGCGCCAGCCTCTGCCACCCTTCGTGCCGAAGAGGGCATGCCCGCCTTGCTCACAGCCCGTACCGTGCTCGGTCGCCGGATGCGCCAGGCCGCCCAACGCCTGGCCGCCATGGAGGCCGAGGGCAGACTGCATTTGTGCCAGGGTGCTGCCGATGTGGAGATAGGCCGCGAGCTAAGGGAAGTAGAATACGACCTGCTGATCGTCGGTACCAAGGCCCAGGCCAGGGCGGCCTACTGGCGCACCGGGCAACTCATCGAGGCCCTGTTGCCGGACGTTTATTGCCCCGTGTTGATCGTCAAGAGTGCTACAACGGAGTCGAGGCTTTAGCCGGGTCTTTAGCGCTTACTCGGCTGAAGCTTCGACTCCGTCGTGCGCGACTGCTGGTGGACTTCTACGGTCAGCGCGCCTCTTCCCGCCGGCGCAAGAGCTCCGTCCCCATTACCAGCGCCAGGGATATCCCCCCTAACACCAGCGCTGCCGAGTACGCGGCCACATACTGGCGTTCGTCCAGGGCCCGGTAGATATACAGGGTGGCCGTCTCTGTGCGGCCCTGGATACCTCCTCCAATCACCAGCACGGCGCCGAACTCCCCCAGCGCCCGTGCCAGGGTCAGCGTTATCCCATAGATAAAGCCCCACCGCAAGGCCGGCAGCGTGATCCGCCAGAAAGTCTGCCAGCCACTGGCGCCCAGCGTTGCTGCGGCCTGTTCCTGCTGCACACCAAATGCCTTCAGCACCGGCACCAGCTCGCGTATCATGAAGGGTAGAGTCACGAACAGAGTCGCCAGGACCATGCCCGGCACCGCAAAAGCCACCCGGATGTTCAAGGCCTGGAGTACGGGTGCCAGCAGGCCCTGCCGTCCAAACAACAGCAGCAGCATGTAGCCGACCACTACCGGAGATACCGCAAAGGGCAGGTCGACCATGCCGTTGATCAGGCTCTTGCCGGGAAACTGGTCTCGCACCAGCATCCAGGCCACTGCCGTGCCAAACACCGCATGGATCGCCACCACCAGCAAGCTGATGCGGACGGTCAAGCCAAATGCCTTCAGCACCTGGGGATCCCTAAATATCGCCACGGCTTCCCCAATGCCGTTGGCAAAGGCTCCCAGGAACAGCCCGGCGATGGGCGCCAGGATCAGGATGCCGGCGTAGGTCAGGGCGATTCCGACCAACACCCGGCGCAGCCAACGCCGGCGCCAGTCCATGGGCGCCGAGGCCGTCGCAGAGACCTGCGCGCTCACGTGATCTCCTTCTGCTGCCGGCTCTGGATCAGGTCGACCACAAGAATGAGCACGAAGGCGATAGCCAGCAGAACTACCGACACGGCGCTGGCGCCCAGGCGATTCTCCGATTCAACCTCCCCCCAAACGTATACCGCAGCGGTCTGAGAGTAGAGCGGGATGTTGCCGGCGACAATAATGATGGCGCCGAACTCGCCTACGGCGCGGGCAAAGCTCAACAGCGCGCCGCTGGTCAGCGGCAACAGCAGCGGGGGCAGCGTCACGCGGCGAAAGATGGTCCACGGGCCGGCGCCCAGGGTAGCCGCGGCATCCTCCACAGCTCGATCCAGGCTGAGCAGCATCGGTTGTACCGCCCGCACCACAAAGGGAAAGGTCACAAACAGCAGTGCCAGGACGATGCCCGGTGGAGCAAAGATAACGCGCCAGCCAAACGTGCCTTCCAGCCAGCGGCCCAGCGTGCCCTGGGGGCCGTACAGGATCACCAACATGACTCCTGTCACCAGCGTCGGGATGGCCAGGGGAAGGTCCACCGTGGCGTTTAGCAGCGACTTGCCGCGAAACTCGTAGCGCACCAGGACATAGGCGGTCAACGTGCCCATCACCGTGTTGATCACGACCATGACCGCGGCGGTCCATAGCGTTAGCCATAGCGCGCTGGCGGCCACCGGCTGTGACACGGCCTCCCACAGCCCGACAATGCCCAGGCGCAGCCCATCGCGCAGGATGATCAGCAGGGGAATGATCAGCAAGAGGGTCAGGTAGCTTAGTGCAGCCGCGCGCACACCCCAGCGTCCCCACGGCAAACGCTTCCTGGTCGGCTCTTGAACCCTTCCATCGGTAGCCTCGCTATTGAGAATCAGCGAGCTTGTCTGGTGTGATTGTTCCTGCAACATGCGACTCGCCTTCATCCACGGCGATTTTTGGTCCGCGCCGGAGTATTCGATCGATGCTGGCCGAGCTTGAACGCTCGTCCCATCCACCGTGCGGCTACTGCGATCGACCTTGCACCTCGACCATGGCCTTGGTGAAGGTGCCGTCGTCGCCGAAAAAGGCCGGCGTGGCCGCATCCCAGCCATCAAACTCCTCAATCGTGAATAGGTCCTCTACTGCCGGATACTGGACCTGTGTGGCCTCGGCCACCCCAGGATCAATCGATCGCAGCCCGTGTTTCGCAAAGACCTCCTGCGCCTCCCTGGACATTAGAAACGCCACGAACGCCTCTGCGGCCTTGCGCGCGCCGTGTTTCTCGGCGTAGCTGTCGATCACTGCGATCGGGTTTTCGATCAGGATGGTGGAGCGTGGAATGACCATCTCGTAGTCCTGGCCGCCTTGCTGTCCCACCAGGACTTCATTCTCATAGGTAATGGCCACATCGCCCACCCCTTTCTCGAAGTTTGTGATGCTCTCGCGGGCGCCCTTATCCATCACGGTCACGTTCTTGAACACGGCCTTGAGGAACTCCATCGCCGCCGCGTCGTCGCCCGCAGGCACGCCCTCGACAAAGCCACGTTTGGCCGCACCGTAGAGCGCCAGGATGTTCCACATCGCGCCGCCACTGGTCTTGGGATTGGGGGTGAGAATCTGGATGCCGGGCTGGGCCAGGTCAGCCCAATCGCGGATGCCCTTGGGATTGCCCGGGCGTACGGCAAAGACCACGATCGAGTCGCTCACCATGCCCCGGCTGGGCGTATCGCGCCAGTCGTGAGTGATCAGGCCGGCCTTTTCGATGCGGTTGATGTCGGCCTCCAGGGATAGCGCCGCCACGTCAGCTTCGAATCCCTCCACAATCGCCCGCGACTGGGCGCCAGAGCCCAGGTACGACTCCTCGAAGCTGATGTCCTGCCCGGTCTTGTCTTTCCATTGTTGCTGGAAGAGCGGGATCAGCTCGCCATATGCTTCCCGGGGCGTTGTGTAAGCGCCGAGAATGAGAGTGCTCGACTGCGGAGCAGCGCCGCCAGCCTGTGCGGCGCCGGCTGTGTCGCCGACAGCTGGGGCGGTGGTGGGCGTGCCGCCACACCCACTCAGGGTCATGCTCAGTATCAGGACCAGCAGGACGAAAGGCACGGACTTCCTAGACATGGTTCGCCTCCTCTTGGACTAAACACGACCTATGCCCGGGGAGTTGGCTCGGGCAGCGTAGCCTGGCCGGAACGCACCAGCAGGGTGGCACAGCACGGCACCTCAGCCATGACCTGACCGACGACCCCTCGTCGCAAAGCAATTTGACCGTTCAGGTCTGCCAGGGGCGTGCCCAGGACCAGTAGATCATAGCTGCCGGTGGCGAGCTCCTGCGCAACAGTACTGTTGACCGGACCGGAGCGGATGATCGCCTCCGCTGGAACGCCCAGCACATCCAGAGTCCGCACGCCACCGGCCAGGAACCTCTCGGTGCGTTCCTGCCGGACCGGGCCGTTCTCCCCAACCTCCATGATTGACATCAAGCTGGCCCGTGCGCCGACGTGGCGTACCAGGCGGCCGGCGAACAACACGTCGTCCTTGCCGGGCTCGCCCGTGGTCACGCAGATCAGCGCCCGTTCCGGGACCCCCTGGGGACCCGGTACCAGAAGAAGATGGTGTTCACCCACCTGCAGCACCTCCTCGGCCAGCTCAAGTCCGCCCGCGGCAGGATAGCCCATGATTACCAGGTCACAGGGCCGGCGCTCGACCTCTTTCCCGACGGCCGCAGCGGGCGGGTCAGACGTGCCTCGCACGTCCAATGCCGCCAGGCCGCTGCCCAGGGTCTCCTTGGCCTGCTGCAAATGGCGCTCCATTGCCTCCCCTTCGAGCCCGTAGGCCAGGATCACGGCGCGGGCATGGGCCAGGCGCGCGAGCTGCCCGCCCAGCGCCAGCGCAGCAGCGGCCTGGGGCGATCCGTCGGTCAGGATCAGGAACTGTAGACCCGGGTGGGCCAGGGCATGGATGTGGCGCACCCCCACCCAGACCCTATCGCCGGGCTGCAGGGGCAGCCGGTCTACCTCATCCTGCTGACGGGTAGCTTCCACCAGGATGGTATCGTCGCCAAAGGCCACTGGCGGCGCAATCGGACGCACTCCCGGCAGTGGCGGCAGGCGCAGGCGCAGGCGCTCGAAGGCCCCTGAGAATACGATCTGTTCTACCTGGCCCCGGCCTAACTGTGGCGCAGCCAGCGCTGCGGCATCGGCACTTACCTCCACGTCCTCGGGCCGGAATAGCACCTGCACTCGTCGCTCTTCCCTGGGACTCGTATCCCAGCCTGCGTCCTCCGCACGTGCCGGGGCCAGGGGAATCTGAACCGGACCCAGTTGCACCCCCTCTCCAACACTCCGGCCCACGAGCAGGTTGGCCGTGCCCAGGAAGGTTGCCACGAACTCCGTCTGCGGATGATGATACAGCTCCTCCGGTCTATCCACCTCCAGCAGGCGGCCAAAGCTCATGACCCCCAGGCGGTCGGCCACCTCGAACGCCTCCTCCTGGTCATGGGTCACCAGGATAGTGGTAACGCCCAACTCCCGCTGGATCGCGCGCAATGTCCGGCGTAGCTCCACCCGGATTTTGGCGTCCAGCGCGCCCAGGGGCTCGTCCAATAGGAGCACTTCCGGCCGGATGGCCAGCGCCCTGGCCAGGGCCACTCGCTGCTGCTGGCCACCGGAGAGCTGGCGCGGCATCCGCTTGCCCAGCCCAACCAGGCCCACCAGTTCCAGCAGCTCATCCCGCCACCGTCGGCGCTCGGCGGCCGGCACCTTGCGCACGCACAGGCCAAACTCGATGTTGTCGGCCACGGTCATGTGTTGAAATAACGCGTAGTTCTGGAAGACGAAGCCCACCCGGCGCTCCTGCACCGGCAGCCAGGTCACGTCCCGGCCATGCAGAAAGACCCGGCCCTGGTCAATGCCAGTCAGGCCGGCAATCAGGTTGAGGACGGTGGTTTTGCCGCTGCCACTGGAGCCCAGCAAGACGAAAAACTCGCCGTCGGCGATCTCCAGCGATACGTCATTGACCACCGGATGGCCGCCATAGCGTTTGGTGAGATGCTCGAGGACAATAGACATGGCCCTGGGTCCCGCAACTCTGCACCGCCGATCCGTCACACTACAGGTCTGCCCTCAACCTACCATTCCCGGATGACAAATCTCGTGACGCAGCTGTGATAAAACCGTGACAATGAGGTCGCTTGCCGAATCGCCCTCGGTTTGCTACAATTCCATATCCAGACCACTACCCAAGGCGAATCTGGCACGCCTGTCCGTGGGTCTGCGGAGGACTCCGTGCTCGATCCATTTGATCCTGACGCGACGCTCCCTGCCGGCGAGTTGGAGGTGAGCTACGTCGCCCGTGCCGAGGGTACCATGCCCGCTCTCTGGGCGCGCATAGATCTCGCTAAAATCCTTCTCTTCGGTGTTAGCCTCTTCCTGTTCATTCTGGCCCTCATGCTGATGAAGGAAGGCGCGAAGGGACTGGCACCCCTGGTGCGCGACGGCTTTCGCGTGACGAACCCCGCCAACAGCCTGGGCTTTGGCTGGCTCTTCGCCTACCTGGTCATGAGCGGCTCGCCTGTTGCTGCCGCAGCATTAACCTTCTTTGATGCGGGGTTGATCGACCAGCTGGAAACCTTCACCATGATCACCGGCAGCCGGCTGGGGGCGAGCTTCATCGTCCTGTTCATCGGTTTCGTCTACGTGCTGCGCGGCCGCAACCGCGCAGCCAGCCTCAGCATGGGGCTGCTGTCCCTCACGGTGACGGGCACGACCTACCTGGCCGGCCTGGTCGTTGGCGTGTTCGTTCTGCTCTCCGGCGTCTTGAACGGCCTGCAGCCGCGCTCCGCTTCTGCTGTGACCTCCATCGTCGACGCGATCTTCGATCCGATAGTGGGCACGGTGGCCCGTTTTCTGCCCCAATGGGCGCTGTTTGTGGTCGGCATGGCCATCATCCTGGTCAGCTTCAACCTGTTTGACCGTTGCCTACCCCAAATGGCGATCAAGGAGAGCCAGGTGGGCCGCGTATCCCGATTGGTCTACCGGCCGTGGGTGATGTTCCTCCTGGGCGCGGCTGTCACCCTTGTGTCCATGTCGGTCAGCGTGTCGCTGAGCATCCTGGTGCCGCTAAGCCACCGCGGCTTTGTTCGCCGCGAGAACGTTATCCCCTACATCATGGGCGCCAACATCACGACGTTCATCGACACCCTGGTCGCATCTGTCTTGCTCAATAACCCGCTGGCCTTCACCGTCGTCCTGACTGAGATGCTCAGCATCGCCTTCGTGTCACTGCTCATCCTGGTATTCGTGTATCGTCCCTTCGAGCGCACGACCCTGTCCTTCGTGGGCCATATCACAGAAAATAACCGCGGCCTGGTGTTCTTCATGGTCGCTATCTTCATCACGCCCCTCCTGCTCCTGCTAATCTAGCAACCATGACCAGACAACCGCCGTATTCTCCTCCTTCGCTCCACCCGTTCACCAGACTATTGAGGTGTTCGCTTTCATCGCAGCATACGTTGCATTCGTTATCCTCCCATTCGCAATATTCATCGTCCCTCCATTCGCTGTGATATCGGAGTTCATCGGAGGTCATACTCGACGTGAGGATCTTAATAGCCACCGGCGGTTCACTCCACTCCGAGGCGGCGCTGCGCTTCGGCGCTACCATCGCCCAGTTTGCCGGCGAACCGCCCACCGTGCTCACAGTCATCAGGCGCGCCGCCGACCGGCCTGCCGCCGAGAGAGTGCTGGCCGAGGCAGCTGACTTGATCTCTCGCTACGTGTCCGAAGCGGAAACCCGCATTCGTGTTGGCCAGCCCGCCGAGCAGATCGTTGCCGAGGCATCTGCAGGCCAGTACGACCTTATCGTGGTTGGCGAGCGCCACGCGCATACCCTGCGGGCACGCTTCCTGGGCTCTACCGCCGTCGAGGTCGTGGTGCATGCTCCATGCCCCGTGATCATCGCCAAAGGCAAGATCGGAGCCGTGCGGCGCATCCTGCTCTGTGACAGTGGCGCCGAGAGCCCATCGGTGCTGACCCGCTTCACTGCTCAATTGGCCGATATGCTGGGCGGGGAGGAGCAGATCACCGTGTTGCACGTCATGTCGCAGATCACAGCCTGGCCAGGGGTGCAGGATGACCAACTAGACGACACTGCCGAGGAGCTGATCAGCAAACAGGCTCCTGAAGGCGAGTGGCTGGCCAGCGACCTGCAGGTGCTGGCCCACCCCGGGATCCAGGCCGTGCCCAAGGTACGCCACGGCGGCGTCGTGGAGGAGATCCTGACAGAGGTTGAAGCAGGGGATTATGACCTGGTAGTCATTGGCGCGCACCGGGGCGAAGGGTGGCAGCGCTTCCTGTTGGAGGATATCGCCCGCGAGATCATGATGCAGGTCAACCGGCCGGTGCTGATCGTCCGCTAGTTGCTGGTCATCCCGCGAAACTCGTAGCCCTGGGCACTGAGCTCGCTCAGAATCGTATCGAGCGCAGCCACGGTCTGCCCATTGCCGTTGTCGTGCAGCACCACCACCGCTCCAGGGAAGGCCCGGCCACTGACAAACGTAGTGATCTGCTCCACCCCCCGGCGCCGCCAGTCCTGGGGGTCCACGTCCCACTTGGCTACCAGATAGCCAGACCGCGCTGCGTATGCGTCGGTGGTGGCATCCACCGCACCGTACGGCGGGCGTAGATACAGCGAGCGATAGTCAGGCCCCAGCAAATCTCCCGCTTTCTCCTGAATGACCATCTCGGTGGCTGCCAGCTGTTCGGCAAACTCCTCGGGGCCCAAGCTGGTCAACGAAGGGTGCGACCATGTGTGATTGGCTATCGTATGGCCCTCTGCCACTGTTGCCCGCAACGCGTCCGGCCATCGGCGCACCTGTTTACCCACCACGAAGAAGGTGGCCTTTGCCCCGTAGCGCTTCAGCACCTCTAACACCTGAGGCGTAGCCGTGGGATGCGGGCCATCATCAAAGGTCAAGTAGAGGATGGGACGGCCCTCCGCTGTGTGTGTGGACAGCCCCAGTCGTGCCGCCAGCCTGGCCGCTGCCGGCCGCGCCACACCATGCTGGTTGGCCACCGTCACCGGGGTGAAATACTCATCGTAGTTGCCATCTGTGCCTACCACCCGTAGCCGCAGGGTATAGGAGCCATCAGCCACACGAGTGGTATCCAGCAGGGCGAAACTGCCGATAGTGCTCAAGGGGGCCTCGCCCAAGGCCAGAAAGCTGGCCTGCTCCGACTTCCCCTCGGGCAGCAGGTCCAGCTGCCACTTGGCGAAGTCGGGCCGGCTGGCCAGGCCCCGCACCTCCACCTGGCCACTGATCACCGCTCCAGGCGCCGGTAGGAGGATCCCACTGGCGGCAGCCGTGACCGTAGGCAACTGGCCGGCAAAGCCAAAGGCCAGGATCAGGCAAATCACTGCCATCAGGGCAGGGGCTCCGTGTTTCAAGGAATCCCTCCGGTGAGGTTGCAGGGGGCACTCGAACTCAAGGCAACGGCCATGGGTCGGTGCTGTTGGCGAATACCACGCCCTGCCGCGCAAACTCGGCGAAGCGCGCCAGGGCCATGGCGTGGAAGTCGATCTCAGGATGCACCACAGGCGAGGTGCAGTCGCGCAGGAAGATCACCCGGCTGAGCCAGTCCGGCCGGTCTTTGAACTCTTCCACCAAGTCCTCCACCGTCTCCAACACGCAGTGACTCTCCGCCTCGCCGGCCACGAAGGTCAGATCTGCCTGTGCCAGCTCGTCCAACAGGGCCTGGTTCTTGCTGCCCCCCGGCTGGCCGGACACAGGCACCTCCGGCTGGATCACGGAGTAGTGCTCCGTCAGCGGCAGGCTGCCCTTGGCCTCCCATGCCGGCTGCGTTTTGCGGGCCAGGGCGTGCCAGGCCACCGCCGACCACAGCTCTGGGTCCAGGGCATGGCCCGGGCTGCCGATCAAGGTGTGGTAAGGCCAGATGGTCAGGAGCTTCTGGTGCCGCTGTTCCAGCCGTTCGACGTAGTGTACTGACCACTCAGGCTCGAACAAGGGCCGCCAACGGCCACGCCGCACGTCTTGCCAGGACACAATAGTGAAAGGTGCCGGATGCTCGCCCGCAGCGCCGACCCACCAGTTGGGTGAGAAAATCTGGCTGGGCACATGGGAGTCCAGCGAGCACGTGATCTGCGTGATGCGCTCGGCATGGGTGTAGATGAACTCGATGGTGCGCCGCAGGTCGCCGAGCGCGCCTGGCACATGCAGGCTGCCCGCTTCGTGGCAGAAGTCGATCTGCATGTCGATCAACAACAGGTGCACGTTGCGGGCATCTGCAGCTGCCGGCGGCAGGTTGGCCGCCGCGGCCGTGGCCGCGATTCGCGCCACGTCCGGGTAGAACAGGGTGCCCACCCGTTGCGGGTCGTAGAAATCGGGGAACTCGGCCATGAGCCACTCCTTGCTGGGTGCCCGTGGGCACCAGGGCGCTGCGCGCCGATTGTAGCACGGTGTCGCCCGTCGACCAAACCATCCCTCTACCCGCCAACCTTTACCCCCAACCCGAATGTGTCAGATGTTGGAAGTGGTGTAGAATACTCCCAGAGTCTCGGCGGACATCAGCCCAACTGAAGGCACCATGAGGCCAATTGCAGATAGATTCACTCAGCCCCTGATCACGAGTTGCCGCCATGCAGCGTAGTGAGTTCACCGTCGACCGGGCCTGGCACTCCGAACGCACTAGCCCGGTGCGTTGGATCTGGTCCCACGTCCGGCGTAACCCCATCCTGATCCTCGGCGTGCTGATCGGCGCGTTTGGCAATGCCATGTTGGCCGGCGCGCCTCCGGTCATTGCCGGTCAGGCCTTCGACGCGCTCCTGGCCGACCCCTCTGACGTCGCTGCGCTGGCCCGCGCTGCGGTGCTCATCGCCCTCTCCCAGATCATTCGCGGTATCCTGCAGGTGGGCCGCAACTTCTCGAGCGAGGTCATCGGCCAGCGCCTGGAGCGCGATGCCCGGGACGAGCTCTATGCCAGCCTGATGGGCAAGAGCATGCAGTTCCACGACTCTCACCCCACCGGCGAGCTCATGGCCCGGGCTACCAACGACGTGCGCGAGATCAACTTGATGTTCAATCCGGGGCTGAACCTGGTGATTGGTTCGGCCAATTTCCTCGTGGTACCCCTGATCCTCTCCCCCCGCATCGACCCGGCCCTGCTCCTGGCGCCTGTTCTCTACCTGATCCTCTATGTCGTCGTCACCTGGCGCTATCTGCAGGAGCTGGACCCCACCACCAGGGCCGTGCGCGCAGAGTTCGGTCACATGAACGCGGTCCTGGCCGAGGCCATCGACGGCGTCGAGACGGTCAAGGGCGCTGCCCAGGAGCCACGGGAAACCTCGCGCTTTCGCCAGGCCGTCGACAAATGGCGTACCGCCTACGTCTGGCAGGGCGACGTCGAGGCCCGCTTTATCCAGCTCCTGTTGCTGGTCCTGGTGCAGACCGCAGCCCTGGCCCAGAGCCTGTTCATCTACCAGGCCGGCCGGATCTCCATCGGCGATGTGGTAGCCTACAACGGCCTGATGCTGCTGTTCGGCTTTCCCACCTTCGTCGGCCAGTTCGCCTACTCCCAAGTCTCCTCGGGCATCAACAGCGCCCGCCGTATCCTGGAGATCCTCAATGCCGAGACCGCCCTGGACGAGAACGTGGGCGGCTACGATGCTCCTATGCGCGGGGCCGTGGCCTTCGAGGGCGTCACCTTTGCCTATAACGGCACCCCTGTGTTGCAGGACGTCAGCTTCCGCGTCGAGCCCGGGCAGACCGTCGCCATTGTCGGCCAGACCGGGTCGGGCAAGAGCACGGTGGCCAAGCTGGTCAACCGCATTTTCGATGCCACGGAGGGGCGGATCTTGGTAGACGGGGTCGACGTCCGCGACTGGGACCTGGCCGCGTTGCGGCGGCAGATCTCGATCATCGAACAGGACATCTTTCTCTTCTCCCGCAGCGTGGCCGACAACATCGCCTTCGGCAACCAGGCCGCGACGGTCGAGCAGATCGTGGAGGCCGCGCACAAGGCCCAGGCCCATGACTTCGTTACGGCCTTCCGCGATGGCTACGCCACCGAGGTGGGCGAGCGAGGGGTCACCCTGTCCGGCGGCCAGCGCCAACGCCTGGCCCTGGCCCGGGCTTTCCTCACCGATCCCCATATCCTGATCCTGGACGACTCCACCAGCGCTATCGACAGCGCCACGGAGGACCGCATCCAGCGGGCCATTGAGCAGGCGGCCGCCAACCGCACAACCTTTCTGATCACGCACCGCCTCTCCCAGATTCGCTGGGCTGACCTGATCCTGGTCATGCGCCAGGGCCGTATCGCCGCCATCGGTACCCATGAGGACTTGCTGCAACAGTCCGAGGCCTACCGCCACATCTTCGCTATCTACGAGTAACGCCCATGTTCTCGGGACTCGACACCGAAGCCTACGATCGCACCTATACCGACCGCGAGCTGGTCCGGCGCATCGCTGCCTACTTCACCCACGACTTGCGCCGGGTGATCTGGGCGACCGTGCTGGTCGCGGGCCTGGCTATCGTCTCCGCGGTGCAGCCCTTCGTACTGGCCTGGGGCATCAACGTGCTGGACACCAACCCTGCTCCAGAGCTGCTGTGGGGACTGGTCGCGTTGTCGCTGGTGATTGGACTCTTGATCTGGGCCGGCAACTGGGCCCGGCGCCGCCTGGTGCAGCGGGTCACCGGCACTGTGATGGCCGACCTGCGCGTCGACGCCTTCGAGTCCGCCATCAGCCATGACATGTCCTTCTTCGATAAGTTTCGCTCCGGCCGGATCATCAGCCGCATCACCACCGACACCCAGGAGTTCGCCCAGGTCGTGGTCTTGATCACCGACATCATCAGCCAGCTGCTGTCGGTGCTGATCCTCAACGTCCTGCTCTTCACCATCTCAGTTCCCCTGACCATCGCCGTCATGGTGATGGCCGCCCTCATCGTGATCTTCGCCTTCGGTCTACGAAACCTGGCCCGCCGGGCTACCCGCAGCGGCTTTCGCGCCATCGCCGAGGTGAACGCAGCGATCCAGGAGGCGGTGACCGGTATCAGCGTCGCCAAGAACTTCCGCCAGGAGGCGGCCATCTACGCCGAGTTCCGTGCCGTCAACCAGCGCTCCTACGAGATCAACCTGCGCCGCGGCTTCATCCTCTCCAACGTCTTTCCCGTGCTCAACATCGTGGGCGGCATCGGCACCGCGGTCCTGGTCTACTTCGGCGGCCTATCTGCGGCGGCCGGGGCCATCACTATCGGCGCCTGGTACCTCTTCATTATCAGTGTAGAGCGCTTTTGGTTTCCGATGGCCCAGCTCTCAGCGTTCTGGAGCCAGGTCCAGGCCGGGCTCTCGGCGGCGGAGCGCATCTTCGCCCTCATCGACGCCGAGCCCACGGTCCGCCAGGCCGGCGACCAGGTCGTCGAGAATCTGCAGGGCGAGATCGAGTTCCGAGACGTCGATTTCAGCTACACAGCTCAGGAACAGGTGTTGTCCCACTTCAATCTGCGCATAGGGCCCGGCGAAAGCATCGCCCTGGTGGGCCACACAGGGGCCGGCAAGAGCAGCCTCGGCAAGCTCATTGCCCGCTTCTACGAGTTCCAGGGCGGCACCATCGCCGTGGATGGGCATGATCTCCGCCAGCTCAACCTGGCCAGCTATCGGCGGCAGCTGGGAATCGTCTCCCAGACTCCCTTCTTGTTCGCCGGCACCGTCGCCGATAATATCCGCTATGCCGCTCCTGATACTTCAGATGCCGATATCCTGGCCATGGCCCGCCAGGTAGGCGGTGGTGAGTGGTTGGATACCCTGCCCGAGGGCCTGCAGACCGATGTCGGCGAGCGCGGGTCGCGGCTCTCCATGGGCCAGCGCCAGCTGGTGGTACTGATGCGGGTGCTGGTGCAACGACCCGCCATCTTCATCCTGGACGAGGCCACCGCCAGCATCGACCCCTTCACCGAGGCCCAGATCCAGCAGGCCCTGAACCTGATCCTGGCCCAAAGCACGTCTATCGTCATCGCCCACCGGCTGTCCACTGTGCGCGCCGTGGAACGCATCATCGTCTTGGAGAAGGGATGCATCATCGAGGAGGGCAGCCACGCCGAGCTGATGGCCGGGCAGGGACACTATGCCACGCTCTACGATACGTACTTCCGCCACCAGTCGCTGGCCTATATCGAGGAGGCCGGTCGCCGGCGCCATAAGACTGCACCAGCTCCCCCAGCCACCCAGCCGCTCCCGGCGAGCTAAGACAGGCCCGCGGACTATCAGATCACTCCCCTCGACCAGAGGCCACACCTGGCAGATCAGATCGACGAGATTAGCGAGGACTCCAGAAGGCCATCGAGCCATCTGCCACCCGTTGGCGCTGGGTACCGTCGATGGCGACCACATAGATGCCCTGGCGGCCATTGCGTTCCAGCATCGGCAGCACCAGGGCGTCGCTCGCCGGCGACCATAGCCGGTGGCTCAGGGCGTATTGGTCGAAGTAGGGGATGAACTGGGCCAGGAAGACCGGCGTCGGCTCGAAGGATGCCAGCAGCTTCTGCTCGCCACTGCCAACGTCCACTACCCATAATCTGAGCGCCAGACTGGCCTGGGCCTGAAAGTCGGCGGACGCCGGCATCGATCGCGCCAGCCCAGAGGGGCGGCCGGCCTGGGGGCCCCCGCTACCGGTCTCGGGGGTCAGATAGGCAATGTGGCGGCCGTCCGGGGACCAGAAGAAGGTGATCACCGGATCCCTCACCAGGGTGCGCACCTCACCGGTGCCCGCATCAAGCCACCGTAGAGGGCCAACGAACGACACCTGCGCGCGCTCCGGGCTGGTGAACGCCAGCTGGTCTCCAGCCGGGCTCCAACTCATCGCCACCAACCCGCGGTGCGGAACTTCGGTGCGCCCTTCCCCTTCCTCATCCACAACCACTACCCTGAGCTCGTCGCCAGCCTCTGCGTAGGCCACGTAGCGGCCGCTGGCGGAGATACCCGGCGCCTGGAACAACCCGGGGGAGGCCAGGCCATCGGCCACGGCGGTACCCTCAGTGTCGATCACGGCCAGGCGGGCCCCATCTCCGGCACCCCCCGTGTGGATCAGCATTCGGTCCGCGGCGTCAGCCCAGTCCCAGTAGAATGGCTGCCCTGTCGCCAGCACCCGACTCTCGGCACTGCCGTCGGCCGGGGCCAGGTGCAGGGCGATGCCGCCCGGATCGTTAGCCAGAAAGCTCACCTGCTGCCCGTCCGGTGACCAGTAAAGATAGAATGGGGACCGGCTGGCGCTGCGGTATACATCCACCACCTGCGCCGCCTGCTGATCGGGCAACACCGCCAGCAGGCCCTGCTCGCCGTTGTTGCCCACGGCTGCGATCCGAGATCCGTCCGGCGACCAGGCCGGGAACTGGTACCTCGTCCCCTCGCCAGTGACCAGGCGCAGATCACTTCCATCGGGCGCCACCGTGTTCAGCCGGCCATCCGGATCGACGAATACAATGCGGTTGATGCCTGCAGATGCCGGCTCGGTTGGGACCTCGGCCAACTCCTCTGCCGGCGCCGCCACCTCGGCAGCCCGCCCGGCTGGCTCCTCGACCGGTATCGTCGCCTGGGCAGGCCCGTCGCGCAGCAGCAAAAGCCCGCCCCCGGCCGCGACAGCCACACAGAGCACGGCCAGGGCCAGCCCGGCCACGGCCAGCAGCACAGCCAGGTGCCGGCGCGGACGGCTCGTATTGTTGGCCATTGGCTCTGCAGATGGAGGCAGTTGTGACATGGTAGGCTCAGTATGCCATACCGGCCAGGCCACATCTGTGGGTGCCGCCACAGTCTCTCCGGGTTGCCATGGATGCCAGGTTCGCCGGGTAACCGGCTACTTGTACGAATCTTATGGGAAATTTGTTAGTAATTTGACACATCCATTGGGCCGTGTATAATCCGTGCGCTGTTGGCTCATTTTTGACCCAAAAACAAAATACGTGTACCAAGCTGTTTCCCAATCCGACATCCCGGAGGGGTTGTCCCGTAGCTTCATGTCCGGAGGGCACAAATGAATAGTAGCATCCGCGGCTCCGTCCTTGTCGGCGTGGCTGCTGTCGTGCTGGTTGCGCTGCTGCCTGTGGTTTTCGGCACTGCCAGCCCCCCAGCCCGCGCGGCCACCATGCCTGTCGCCGTCCAGCCCCAGGCACAACCCACACCGACTGCTCCAGGGCAACCCAATACCTATGTTGTGAAGGCCGGTGACACCGTGGATAGCATTGCCCGGGAGTTCGGCTTGACGGCCATACAACTGGCCCGGATCAATGTCCTGGGCGATCCACCGCGGATCCGCCCCGGCCAGAGGCTGGTGCTCCAGGCCTCTGCCATCGGGCCGACCGAGGACCTGCGCGGTAACAGCATCGATTGCAGGGCGAGCGCCAGCCAGCCCGGCGCTGCCCCTGCGCCGGCGGCTGCCAATGCACCGTCCTCACAGACCTTCGTGCTGCAGCCTGGCTGGAACGCGGTCTTTCTGGAATTGGCGCCGGAGCCCAACGATATCGCCAAAGCTCTTGCCGGCCTTCCCATCGCCTGTGTATTCACCCACCTGGGCCAAGCTGATCGCGCTCCCCGGGCCTACCACCCCGGCTCTCCTGCCGATACCGACCTTTACACGCTCAACGCTAACCAGGCCTATCTGCTCAAGGTGAACAGTCTTGACCCAGTGCCCTGGACGCTCTCCGGCCGGCCGGCCGTGCGAGAGACTACCTGGGTTCCTGATGCCGTCAACGAGCTTGGCCTGCACGTCGACCCCTCCAACTCCCCGCGCTTTGGCCAGTTCCTGGCACCTTCGCCGGCTCACCGTGCCCTGGAGGCTTCTCGACTCGATCCCAGCGGCCGTTGGCTCCCGGTTGCCAGGACCGATGCCATTCGCAGCGGTGAGGCCTATCGGATCTACAGCGATGGCCCCTCATCTTATGGTGGTCCTTTGTCTGTGGCGACGGACCTGGACAACAGGCTGGAGTTCGGGCGCACGCTGGTCGAGCGCTCGCTGCGCATTCGCAACGATGGCAGTGCTGCACGCATCGTGACGGTACGGCTGCTCGACAGCGCCACTCCCGTCCCGCTGAATTATGCCGTATACGTCCCGCAGAATGCCAGCCCGAGCTGGGTAACCCTGAACGGGGCTATTGAGCTGCCGGCGGCTATCAACTCCGAGGCCGATACCGGCACGTTTGACCCGGACCAGGAACTCGAGCTGCGCCTGGCGGTGCGCCGCAGCGATATCCCGTCCGGGGTGGACCTGGCGGAATCGGTCCTCGAGGTCACCGATGGTGCGGGAGCCCGGACCTTGGTTGCCGTCAGCGCCCAGCCGCAGATTGCGGTAGCCACTGACGCCGATACCCAGGCGGCCGGCGACCAGCCTGTTCCCAGCCAGCATGCCGGTCTGTGGATCGGTACCGTGGCCGTCGATCAGGTCAGCGTCGCCAATCGCATCGTGCCCGATCTCTATTTCGACCTGGAGCTGGCTGTGCTCAACAATCAAGTGGTCACCAGCACGCTACCCGGCGCTGGCGGGCTGGCACCGGCCGGCACGACCGTGCAACCGGTGCGGGACGTGGCCGTGCCCAGTGGCTCGCCGTGGCGTTATCAGGCCGGGGGCCCCATGGACAACAGCTGGACCGCGGACAGTTTTGACGACAGCGCCTGGAGTCTGGGAAACGCTGCCCTGGGCTTCGGCAATCGCACCGTGACAACGGCGGTGGAGCCGAATGACGAGAGTGTCATCTATTTTCGCCAGCCCTTTACCCTGCCCGTGACCCTGGACCAGGCCGACCTGGAGCTGCGCTTGCGCCGTGACGACGGCGCCATCGTCTATCTCAATGGCGTCGAGGTGCTGCGCTCCAACATGCCTGACGCCGGCACCGGCGGCGATACGGGGCAGCCACTGGCGAGGGTCTCCGGGGCTGAGGAGACCAGCTTCCAGATCTGGTCCAGCAAGCAGGGCATCGGTCGCCCCTTCTCCTATCCCGATCCGGCGAGCCTTCTGGTCCAAGGCCGGAACGTCCTGGCGGCTGAGGTACATCAGTACATCGGCGAGTTGAGCGACGCGGCAGGTGCCGCCGTGGAGCCAACAGCTTCAGAATTCCAGTTCCGAGTGCTGGTGCACGTGGACGCCACCGGGCAGGCACGACTGCTCAAGGAAGCGATCCTGATGCGAGATCCGGTCAGCGGCGAGGACATCCTGCTCACCGACAGCACGGCCATCGAACAGTTCGCCGGTGCCGGCCTGCGCGATGGACAACCGGTGGGCCGCCGCGCCAGCAGTGCCGCCTACGATTTCGCCGATGAAGACCCCGCCGTGCCCGGCACGCGGCTGCTGGCGGGCGCGCTGGCCGAGGGCGGCACCCTGGCCATTACCCTGGACCTTGCCCCCAGCTTCCCCACCAATCCGTTCCGGCACACGTACCATCCCGACCATGACAACCTCAAGGATGGCGACGGCACATCCCTGCCCGACGACGAGGCCGAGGCGTATGCCGTGGCGCGGGTGATCCGCCTGACCTTAACCGGAGCGGATGAGCTGGGTCGTAGCGACCCAGGCTGGGGTGACACGGTCATGGGCGGTATCTACCGCGAGACGCTGACCGGCCTGCACCGCCAACCTATAGAGGCGCAGGGGGTGTTCACACTCAGGCGGGCCTCGAACATAACGGCGTTGAATCCACACCTGGCGCCGGTGACGGCGGAATAGGCAGGAAGCCATGAACACCAAACTACGCAACAGATCCAACAGATCCAGCTCATCCCGGCGCCGTGCTCCCATGGCTGTCGCCCTGGCGTTAATCGTCCTCCTGATGGCAATCCTGCCTGGCCCCGCCCAGGCCGCAGGTCGCCGCGCGCCGGCGGGGCAAGCCGGCGTCACGTTCTACATCTCCCTGGCTGGCAACGACGGCAACGACTGCCAGGCGCCTGAACGAGCCTGCCGCACGATCGGCGCCGCCATCACGCGCGCCCCGGCGGGCAGCACGGTGCAGATTGCTGCAGGCACGTACGCCGAATGGAACCTGAGCCTCGCCAGCAATCTCACCCTGGCCGGCGAGTCGAAGGACACCACGGTGATCGATGCCCAGCGCCAGGGCCGGCTGCTCTTCGTCGGCCCTGGTGTCACCGCCACACTGAAGAATCTGACCCTGCGCAACGGCGTCGCCACCGGCAGCCTTAGTGCGCCAGGCCAGGGGGGCGGCATCTACAACACCGGCAACCTGACCCTGCAGAGTGTGGACGTCGTGGGCAACGAGGCCCTGGGTGGCGGCGGTGTAACCGGCGGTGCCGGTGGCGGTGGAGCGACCGGCGGCAACGGCGCCACTGGCCGCAATGGCTCCTGCGCCAGTCTTGGCTGCGACGGACCATACGACACGCACGGCGCAGATCCGGGTGGCGCAGGGGGATGGGGCTCCAGCGGCTTTGATGGCGGCACTGGCGGCAGTGGCGGCGCCGGACAGGGCGGTGGCATTTACAACGCCGGTACCCTTACCCTGGCCAACGCCAGCGTGCGGGCCAACCTGGCCCGGGGAGGCGCCGGGGGCCAGGGCGGTGCAGGCGGTGCGGGCGGCCGCGGTGGCAACGGCGGCAAAGGCGGCGACTTCGGCGTCTGGGGCTGCTACGCCACGCCGGCGCGTGAGGGTGGCCCCGGCGGTCGCGGCGGCAACGGCGCCAGCGGTGGCCCAGGCGGTGCTGGTGCACCCGGCCAGGGTGGCGGCATCTTTCATGCTGGCGGGCAGCTAGTCGCCATCAACAGCATCATCGCCGGCAACCGCACCCAGGGCGGCGCGGGTGGCCCCGGCGGACCTGGTGGGGTTGCCGGCGCCGGTGGTGCTGGCGGTCCGGGCGGCTACTCCTGGAACGAAGTCTGCAGCAGGTCGTATTCGTCCGGACCTAAGGGCGCAGATGGCACCACAGGCAGCGGCGGCAATAGCGGAGGCGCGGGTGCCGCGGGCACCGCGCTGGGCGGTGGCGTCTTCCACGCCGGCGGCGAAGCCCGCTTCAATCAGGCCGTGGTGGTCGGCAACAATTCCCAGACCGCTGGCGGCGTGTATAGCCAGAGCCCGGCCGGGCCCCAGGTTTTCAACACCATCCTCTGGGCCAATAC
Source organism: Anaerolineae bacterium (assembly GCA_032111745.1). Classification (GTDB taxonomy): domain Bacteria; phylum Chloroflexota; class Anaerolineae; order JAAEKA01; family JAAEKA01; genus JAULUH01. The sequence continues at coordinate 29,979 of JAULUH010000030.1, forward strand.
CGCCGGTGGCGCCGGTGGCTTGAACGCGCAGATCAGCTCGGTGGTAGCAGCCGCGATCAGCCGGAGCTGCGTGGAGGGCAATCCCAGCAGCGCGCAGGGCAACATCGCCAACTGTGACCCGCAGTTCGTCGATGCCGCCGGACCGGACAGCGTGATTGGCACAGCCGACGACGACCTGCGCGTGCTCTCCGGCTCGCCAGTCATCGACACCGGCAGTAACAGCGCTGTGCCCGCCGATTCTCTAGACCTAAACGGCAACGGTAACGTGCAGGAGCGGTGGCCCCGGGACTATGCCGGCAGGAACCGCTTTGTCGACGACCCCTTTGCGGTGGACACGGGCGAAGGCACAGCACCCATCGTCGATATGGGTGCCTTCGAGTACTCAGCATTTGACTCGCCGTGGATCATAGGCGCTACCATCACCCCGCCTGCCAGCGCACGGGGCGCCGACGGCCGGGCCTTCCGCCGTCCCACCGATATCCGCACCGCCAGCGGCCAACAGGCGCTGGATGCGTTTTTCTGGAGCAGTGCCGAAAGCCGGCTCTACCCGGTGAAGCCGGGCGATTACCAGGTGCGCTGGCCGGCCTCGGCCGACCCCCAGGACACTAACACGGTGGTGCAGCTTGGCCGCAGCGTCTGGCCAGACCAGCCCCAGGAGCACGTGCTGGGCGCCGCGGTGGCCCTGGAGCCGCCGGCCGCACCGGACGACCCGGCCCCGTTCCGCTACGTGCGCATTCTGTATTCCCTGTCCGCGGCCGCCGACGGCAACAAGGAGTTCAGCGCTGCCCGACCGGGCTACACCGTGCTACTCTATGTCCGGGGGGACGCGCCGGACGAGTCCAGGTATCCTGCCGTGCTGGAGGTGGTTCGCTCTGAGATCTGGCAGAACGCCAGCGCGCTAGTGGATAACGCGCCCTGCGTGGTCGGTGAGACCCTAGACGGCGCCGCCTACGGCCACGACGACTCGACGGGCAAAAGCGGCTACGTGCTGTTCGAGAAGGCGCCGTACGATGGCCTGGGCGACGACGGCGCGTACGATCGCGGCAGCCGCACGGGTTCGATCATCCCGGTCAATGCGGTGATTCCCGGCGTGATCGACGACCTGGTCGTCGTCTGGTATCGCGAAAACACCAAGGGCGTGGCCTGGCCGGATCGGCCGGTGCGCTACGATTGTCGCTGGCCGGACAATGCCCCTGTACTGGTGGTGGCCAGCCAGCAAGGATCGAGTGCACTGGATCCGGCCCTGCATCCGGACGCCCGGGTCTACCAGCAGCCCGACCCGACCAAGTCAGGCTACAATCCCAACGAGGAGCATGCCCTGCTGGCCCCGGCGAGCGGGGGTAGCAGCCGCCAGGCCCTCTTTGCGTTGCGCAACGACCTCAACCGCCCTGAGAGCTCGCAACCCTTTGCATTGCTCAAATACCGTGAGCCAGATAGCAGGGACTGGCGCTTCAAGGTCTACCGGGTCACGCCTGAGGACGAAACCTTCAAGTTCCGTTACCCGGGCACCGCCGGCACCCTGATCCAGGCCCCTTATCCACTGCCTCTGCTCAGCCTGCCGGCGTGCCCGGCAACTGCGGGCAGCCCAGCTACCGCGGATATCTGGTGGAAGGACTATCAGGACAGCATGTGGGCGCGCTCGGCTGGCGAGGCGGTCATCCACTACTTCTATCGCCTGCAGAATGGCTTCTTCTTCCCCGACGAAGATGCTGACGGCAAGCCCGATCGGCAGCCGGGCGACTGCGTGCCCTGGCTCGACCGGCTGCCAGGGGGAACCCCCGGCACTCCCACGGACATCGCCTATACTATCGCCTGGCCTGCCCAGGTGCCTCAGTTACAGGTCGGCGAGACACTCCTGGACAGTAAGAATGGGTTACCCCAGATCAACGGCCAGGCCGCAGTGGAGGTGATCTTCGACCAGGTTGCCGACCCCAAGGCAGCACCGCGCTCGGCGGTGCGCCTGTTCGATCCGCTCAGCCCGCGCTCGGTGGCGCTGGCCCGACTGCCAGCCGATGTGGCCGCCGAGAACGATCAGGGCAGCCTGGTTATCCTGGGCCGTACCGATGGCAGCATCCAGCTACCCTTCCACCTGCGTTCACGGCTGACTTACGACCCGCTGGCGAAGCAGCTATCGTTCGGCGGTGCCCTGGACGCGCGCGCTGTAGGAGATCCGCTGCTGCTGACCAACGTCATGAGCAGCAGCGAGCGCGACCAGCTCCTGGCGCTGAGCAGTGAAAGCGGATACCGCACGGCCATCAATGCCCTGTATGACCTGACGCGTAACCCGCAGGCTATCGACACTGACGGCAAGCTGGGCGCCGACCCGGAGCTGTTGATAGGCTATTGGGATCCGCCAGACCTGGCGGACCCAACCAGGAACACGCAGCCGCAGCGGTTTCCGCAGCCGCTGCTGGGCGTGCCCGTGGCCTTGACCGCCGGCGCGGCCAGCGGCACGGGTTTCGTCACCCTGGCCTTCAACAACGACCGTTCGCTGGCCCCCCTGCCCGTCAGCCTGGCGGTGGTGGCCGTCACCTGCGGCCCGTACCAGGGCGAGCTGAAAGTTATCAACTCCGATAACGTCTTCGACGAGCAGTTGACCCTCCGTCACAGCGGCGACTTCGGCGGTGGGCCGGATGCCCTGACTTTCGACTGGTACTACCAGCCTGACCAGACCGGGGTGCCGCCTGCCCTGATGCCCGAGCCGGAGGCCGGCCGCCTCAACGGCTGGATTTCTCTCGGCCCGCCTCAGGCCGGCCGCAACGATTTCACCATCGGTGGCCCGGGCCTGCTGACCATCAGCGACAACTGGCTCGTTGCCCGCTACCACGGCTACCAGGCCTGCGGTGCCGACACATGGAGTGCCTGGGCAGGTAGCCCCGGCGGCACGCCGATCCGTCCCCGGCCACAGCTGGCCGAAGGCTGGATCAAGCGGGTGCTTAACGGGCTCAACCCCTATGAACAGACAGTTAAGGACTTCCACGCCGCTGCCACCAATACCTTCGCCAGCATGCTGGTCCAGGCCGGCCCTCGCTACGAAGGCGATGTGGCGCTGAACAACGACCCCGACAACCTGAATAGCTTGGGTCTGATCGAGGTCTACTCCACTGTGCTCAATCGCGGCAAGGCTCTGTCCATCGAAGCCACGCCGCCCGTCGACTTCGGGCCAGCCAACGTCGCCCTGCTCAACGCCACCGGTCGTGTGGCCGACTTCTACATGTTGCTGGGCAACGAGGCCTACGCCGACGCCATCGACCCAACCATTGGCTTTAGCACGGCCACCGGGGTCGAAGAGCTGCCGCCGTCGGTATTCGCGTTCCAAAACCAGCTGGATTCCCTGCTGGCCGAAGAGCTGGCCCTGCTGCGCGGCCGTGATGATACCGGCGCACCTCTCGCCCGGCCGGTCTACAATCGCCTGTTTTGGAACTTCACCAGCGGCGAGGGCGAAGCAGCCTACAAGCTGGCCTACAATGTTACCGATCAAGACGTGGACGGCGTTCTGGACGAGAACGACGCCAGGATACTGTTCCCTCAAGGCCATGGCGACGCCTGGGGCCATTACCTCACGGCCATTAAGGCCTACTACGACCTGTTGCGCCATCCCAACTACACTTGGGAGCCGCGTGCCGAGTCCGTGCAGGTGGCCGGCGCGCCGATTCTGGTGGACTACCTGGATGAGCGTAGGTTCGCCCACGCTGCCGCGGCCAGGGCCAGGACTGGTGCGGAAATCGTCGACCTTACCTATCGCGCCAGCTATGTGGAGGACCCGGCCGGCCAATGGCAGGGTTACAAGGACGGCAACTCCGACAGGGCCTGGGGGCTGGATGAGTGGGCCCGGCGCGCCGGGCAGGGCGCCTACCTCGATTGGGTGGTTGCCAACGCGTTGCTGCCGGCTGAGGACCCCAACCCGGCGCATACTGGCGTACAGAAGATCGATCGCACCACGGTGCGCGAGCTGGGTGAAATCGCCAGCCGCTTCACCGATATCCAGCTGCAGGTAGACGAGGCGGACCTGGGCCTCAATCCGTTGGGCCTGGCCAAGAACGTCGTGCCCTTCGATATCAACCCGGCCCAGGTGCTGCGGACGGTGGATGACCCCAAGACGCACTTCGAGCAAATCTACGAGCGGGCTGTGGGGGCAACGGCGAACGCCCTAACCGTCTACGCCCATGCCAACAAGCTCAATCAGCAGCTGCGGCGCAACCAGGACAGCGTCGACGCCTTCACCGGCAACGCTATCGACCAGGAGCTGGACTTCAAGAATCGACTGATCGAGATCTTTGGCTACCCCTACGCCGGCGACATCGGACCGGGCCAGACCTATCCCACCGGTTACGATGGCCCCGACCTTTACCACTACATGTACGTGGACACGGTGAGCCTGACCGGCGAGACCGCGCCCCCCGCTAAGGAATTCACCGCCTTCTTCCTGCCGCTGGCCGCCGGCACCACCGGCGCGCAGGCCTTCAACTTCCCGGGCGACCTGCCTGACACCTACCGGCTCGACCCGAACTCGCTGGAAGGCGGCGCGCTCAAGGTCAAGTTCTCCTTCGTTACCGGCCAGTATGGCTTCCTGCGCCCCGCTGAGTGGGGCCAGCGCCGGGCGCCGGGCGAGCTCCAGCTGGCCCTATCGGACCTGGTGCAGAGCGAGGCCAGGTTGCAGCAGGCCTTGCGGGAGTACGACAACCTGATCAAGGAGATCCAGGATGCCGTGGATCTGTTGGCGGCGGAGCGCAACCTGCAGGCGGAGACGATCCAGCTCAAGGCGGGAGATAAAGGTGCCACCGTGGCCCTGAACGCAGTCATCTTCGGCGCCAAGGCCACTAGCCTGTCCATGCAGCGCGCCGCCAACGTCACCAAGTTCACAACCGAGAACATCGCCGAGGCCATGCCCAAGGTGGTCGGGCTGGCCACCGACGTCACGGCTCCCGCGCGGGCCGCCGTGCAGCTGACCGGCAAGCTGACCAGCGAAGGGCTGAGTGGGGCTGCGATCGCGGCGGAGTTGGTCGAGCTGGGTGCAGAGCAGGCTAAGGAGATCGTTTCGCTGGGCACCGAGCTGCGCCTGGAGGCCGCCACCGCCGACTTTGCCACGCAGGAGCGGCTCAAGGCGCTGGAACAACTGGTGCGCCAGGAGGCGATCAAGCGCCTGGAGCTCTATACCCAGCGTGAGGTGGTCAATCAGACCCTGGGGCGCTACCTGGCCAAGCTGGCCGAGGGCGAGCGCCTGGTCCAGGAACGCCTGCTTTTCCGCATCAACGCCGCGGCTTCGACCCAGGAGAGCCGTTATCGTGATATGGCCTTTCGCATCTTCCGCAACGATGCCCTACAGAAGTACCGTGCCCAGTTCGACCTGGCCGCCCGCTACACCTATCTGGCGGCCACGGCTTACGACTACGAGACCAACCTGCTGGGCGGTGATAGCGGGGCCGGGCGTGACTTCCTCACCGATATCGTGCGCCAACGCAGCCTGGGCCAGATCATCGGTGGCCAGCCGCTGGCCGGCACACCAGGACTGGCCGATCCACTGGCGCGGCTGGGCCTGAACTTCGGCGTGCTCAAGGGCCAGCTCGGCTTCAACAATCCACAACGCGAGAGCAATCGCTTCTCGCTGCGTGAGGAGTTCTTCCGTGTTCCCCAGAGTGGGCCCGGAGCGCCAGACGCAGTCAGCCAGTGGCGCGATACGCTAAGCAAGTTCCGCATCGACGACCTGTGGGAGGTGCCGGAGTTCCGGCGCTTTGCCCGCCCCTTTGCGCCGGAGTCGGCCGGCCCGCAGCCGGGACTGGTGATCCCATTCGAAACCAGCGTCACTTTCGGGCTAAACTTCTTCGCCAACCCCCTGGAAGGTGGCGACAGCGCCTACGACCCCTCGCAGTTCGCCACCAAGATCCGCTCCGTGGGGGTCTGGTTCAGCGACTACGACGGCCATGGGCTGTCCAACACCCCGCGCGTCTACCTAGTGCCCGTGGGCGCTGACGTGCTGCGTGCACCCTCCGACGATACCCTGGCCACGCGTGAATGGCGGGTCATGGACCAGAGCCTGCCCGCGCCCTTCCCCGTCGGCGCATCCAGCCTGTCGAACCCCAACTGGATCCCGAAGAACGACACCCTCAGCGATGAATTGGGCGACATTCGCCGCTTCTCCAGCCTGCGCGCCTATCACGACAGCGGTGAGTTCGACGAGAGCCAGACCGCCACCGATAGCCGGCTCATCGGGCGCTCGGTCTGGAATACCCGCTGGCTGCTGATCATCCCGGGAGGCACGCTGCTAAGCGACGCTAACAAGGGCCTTGATACGTTCCTGAGCCAGGTCAGCGACATCAAGCTGTTCTTCCAGACCTACGCCTACTCCGGCAACTGAGCGATCCCCCAGGGAACCTGTCCGGAAACAAGCCTCCGCCCGGCACCATGGCCGGGCGGAGGCGCGTTAAGTCCTGGCACTGCGCCGCTCAGTCGGCAGCCACCGGGCAGCCCATAACCATCACGTCGGTCAGCTGGAGGCCGCCATAGGACGCGCTCGCTGCCGACCGCCACGCGTACACCTCCACTTGGGTCAGATCACCCTTGAAGCTCTTTGCCGCCGGGTAATACTCCGGTGGCGCGTCCGGATGCTACTTGGGAGGCACGTGGCTGGCCACCTGGGCCTGGCTCGCGGTGGGCGACGGCTGCCGAAGCCCCGGAGGTTTGGCAGGCTCACCAGCATGGCATACAATATGAACGTATCAGGATCAAGGTATCCTGCCAGCCTGAAATCGAGCAAACCCAGTGTCTACCACTGCCCAGAACCAGCAGGCCCACCCGGCCAGCCCCGCTGTCACCTGGCCTGCCGCCAGCACACATTCGAACCATCGCCTGGCCACGATGTTCCAGGTGGCCCGCATTATTGCCAGCGAGCGTGACCTGGCCGTCATGTTGCCTCAGTTCCTGGCCGGCCTGATCGATACCATCCCCGTGGCCGACGCCGGCGTGCTGATGCTATTCGACCCGGCTATCCAACGGCTCAAAATCGTGGCCGCGCAGGGCTATGACCAGCTTTACCTGAAAAATCTGCATCTGGCCGCAGGTGAGTCGCTCAGCGGCAAGGCCTTTCAGAGTGGCGAGACTCTACTCTTTGCCACGATCGAAGACACCACGGCGGCCATGGCCAATATGACGCCCGAGAATCGCCAGCTGTTTCGGGCGGCCACCGCCGGACTGCAGCATCCGTTGAGCGCAGTCTGCGTGCCCCTGAAGACAGGCCAGGACAGCGCCGGCGTGCTGGTACTGGAAAATCTGCGCCAAAATGGCACCTTTGGCCCTGCTGATCTCCAATTCCTGGAAGCCGTGGCCGAGCTGATCACGCTCTCCATTGAGAACATACGGCTGAGCCGGGAGCTGCAAGCCACCAGGGCCTTCCAAGAGGCCAACCGGCTCAAAGACGAGCTGATTTCCACCCTGGCCCACGAGATGCGCACGCCGCTTACCTCGATCAAGGGTTACGCTACGGCATTGCTGATGGAGGAAGTGTCATTCTCGCCGGACATCCAGCGCCAGTTCCTGCAGGTTATCGACGAAGAGTGCGATGTGCTGCAGAACCTGATCCACGACCTGCTGGAGTCGTCCATCATCGACGCCGGATTGCTCCGGATAGAGCTCCAGCCTGTCCTACTCCCGAGGCTGGCCCATAGCACCATCGAGGAGTTGTCACATCAGACCAAGAAACACCAGTTCGTCGTCGATTTTCCGGACGGCTTTCCTGTCATCGATGCCGACCCTCAGCGCATTGGCCAGGTGCTGCGCAACTTGATCGATAATGCTATCAAGTACTCGCCCGGAGGAGGGCTAATCGTGGTCCGCGGCGAAGTCCGCGCCGCCGAGGTGGTAGTCAGCGTGGCCGACCAGGGCGTCGGCATCGCGCCCGAACATCTCAACAGGCTCTTCGAGAAGTATTTCCGCATCAAGTCCGGCCTGGTGCGCCACGTGGTGGGTTCCGGGCTGGGCTTACCGATTTCCCACACAATTGTCGAAAGCCACAAGGGCCGAATCTGGGCCGAGAGCAGGTTGGGGGAGGGCACGACCTTTTACTTCTCGCTGCCCCTCGTCGAGCCTGGCGATGGCCGGACTGACCTGGAACATGAGTGAGAAGATCCTGATCGTCGACGACGAGCCTCGCGTGTCGCGCCTGGTCACTGAGGTGCTGACCGCGGTGGGCTATCGAGTGATGGCCGCAGCGTCTGGGAAGACCGCCATTGAACAGGTCGTGCTCGAGCAGCCCGACCTGGTGCTGCTGGACGTTCTGCTGCCATCGGGCATGGATGGCTTTGAGGTTTGCAGCCGCCTGCGAGAATTCTCCGACGTGCCCATCATCATGCTCACGGCCAAGGCGCGCCAGGGTGACATCCTGCGCGGGTTCGACCTGGGCGCCGACGATTACCTGACCAAGCCGTTCAACGCCAAGGAATTGGTCGCCAGGGTCAAGGCCGTGCTGCGCCGCACAAACCGCCTCGACCATGCCACGGCCAGTCTAGTGTCGTGCGGCGACCTGGTGATCGACCTGGCGCGGCGCAGCGCCAGCGTCGGCGGTCGAGCCGTCAACTTGACCCGCACCGAGTTCGAGCTGCTGCGCCACCTGGCTCTCAATCCCAACTGTGTCCTGCCCCATGAAATGCTGCTCACTGAAGTCTGGGGACCGGAATACCGTGACGAATTGGACTACCTGCGCGCGTATATTCGCTATCTGCGCCGCAAGCTCGAGCCCGACCCTGCTAATCCGGTGATCATCGTGACCTCACCGGGGGTCGGCTACATGCTGGTCTGCTCAGAAACCAGCTGACCCCTCCCAATAACGCGACAAGACAGGCGGGCCTCCTCTACCAGGAGGCCTGCCTGTCTTGTCGTTTGCCCTCTTCACCTGGACTACAGGCTGGCAACCGCCCATTCGACGCTGTCCGTGGGGCTGACCTTGACCTGGGCATCGGCGATCTTGCCGTTCTCGTCGATTATGAAATGACTACGGATGATGCCCATGTATGTCTTGCCATACATGGACTTCTCGCCCCAAACGCCGTAGGCCTCGGCCACAGAATGATCCTCGTCCACCAACAACGTGAAGGGCAGGTTGTGCTTGGTCTTGAACTTCTGGTGCGATGCCACGCCGTCCGGGCTAATGCCAAGGACCACCGCGTTCTTCTCCTCGATCTGCGGATACGCGTCGCGGAAGCCGCAGGCCTGGGTGGTGCAGCCGCTGGTGTCGTCCTTGGGATAGAAGTACAGGATGACCTTCTGTCCCCGGAAGTCCGATAGCCTCACCGTGTCGCCCGTGTCGCTCAACAGCGCAAAATCCGGGGCCACGTCGCCGGCCTTAAGAGTCGTCTCGCTCATGAATAGGGTTCTCCTTTTTTCTAGGGTGTGTGCTCTGCGAGGTGCAGGGCACTTCCGAAGGTGCCCCGCACCTGTGTTCACGCTAATCATAGCCACCATGCCCGTCCCCGTATGTATCGCGGCGTCCACTTCGGCAGTGGGTGTGTTGGCGTAGGGGCATGAACGGCGTGCCGGGCCAGGGCGTGGCTGCCGCAGCCACGCCCTGGCCCGGCACGCCGTTCATGCCCCTACGTTCATCATCGCAGACCCCGTACGGACGGGGATCCCCCATGGCGAACCGCTTTTCTAGCCAGCTGCGTGTGCCCAGGATGGCAGGCACCATCCCACGTCAACGGCCCGGGCCGTTGACCCGGGCCGTTGTGTATCCCGCGGCGAGCTGCAGGCGCTAGGATCGCCTACGCGGCTCTGTGTTTCACGGCATCGACGCGCCCGGCTGGCCCGGCTGCACCGGTCCGATGCGATACGGCCGCATCATCTCGTTGTCCTCGTGCTCCACGATGTGGCAGTGCCACACGAACTGGCCCGGTGTGAGGAACTGGGCGCGCACGCGGGTCACCTGGCCCGGATAGGCGATCACCGTATCCTTGAAGCCGTTCTCCCAAGGTTCAGCCGGTGTCGGCAGCGACCCGGGAACCACTTGGAAGGTCCCATTGGCTTCGTCCACGAAGATCGCCTGACGGTCCACAACCTGGAAGAGGACCTCGTGGATGTGCATCGGGTGGGCGTCCGCGGTGCCGTTGTAGAA
>JAULUH010000031.1:0-2037 GCA_032111745.1 Anaerolineae bacterium
GTCGCTTTCGGCCTTGACGTCGGCGTAGGTGTTGACGTAGGTGACCACGGGCACGCCAGGGAAGCGGGCCTTGAGCGCGCGCACGTCGGCGGCGGTGATGCTGGCGGCCAGGGAGCAGCCGGCCTTGAGGGAGGGCAATAACACCGTGCGGGTGGGATTGAGGATCTTGGCGGTCTCAGCCATGAACTTGACGCCGCAGAAGACGATGACGTCCTTGTCGGTCTTGGCGGCCTTGCGGGAGAGGTCGAGGGAGTCGCCCACGAAGTCGGGCACGGAGTGGAAGAGGGCCGGCTCCATGTAGTTGTGGCCCAGGATGACGGCGTTGCGCTCGCGTTTGAGCTGGTTGATCTCGTAGGCCAGCCCGGCCTGGAGGCGCAGCTCGAATTCCGGGGTGTATTCGCCGATCTTGGCGTCAAGCTCTGCGTAGATCTCGTCGACGGTCATGTCTGTGCGGTCAACGCTTTGAAGGGTGGTCATTGGTGGGTCGTCTCCATGCCGCATGGGGTAGCGGGTTCAGAGTCCGGAGGGCGGGGAGACCCCGGCCAGTCGCGATGGATCAGGTTAGATCCAGGCTGATGTCGAGCGCTTCCACGGAATGGGTGAGGGCGCCGGAGGAGATGTAGTCCACGCCGGTGGCGGCGATGGCGTCCACGGTGTAGAGAGTGACGTTGCCGGAGGCCTCCAGGGGGATGCGGCCGGCGGCCATCTCCACGGCCTGGCGCATCTGGTCGAGGCTCATATTGTCCAGCAGGATGCGGTCGACGGGCAGCGCCAGGGCCTCCTGCAACTGGTCCAGGGTAGTGACCTCGACCTCGATGGGGCGGTGGCGCGGGTCGCCGGCCCGCACCCGGGCCACGGCTTCGGCCAGGCCGCCGACGGCGGCGATGTGGTTGTCCTTGATCATGGCCATGTCGTAGAGGCCGAAGCGGTGGTTCTGCCCGCCGCCCAGGCGCACGGCCCATTTGTCGAGCACGCGCAGGCCGGGTGCAGTTTTACGAGTGTCGAGCATGGTGGCATAGGTGCCCTCGACGGCGTCGACGAAGTGGCGGGTCATGGTGGCGATGCCGGACATGCGCTGGAGGAAGTTAAGGGCGACGCGCTCGCCCATGAGGACGGCACGGCCGGGACCGCGGATGGTGGCGATGACCTGGCGCGGGCCCACGGTGTCGGCATCGGCAACGAGGTCGGTGATCTCGACCCTAGGATCGAGCTGGCGGAAGACCTCGTGAACCACGGCCAGGCCGGCGATCACGCCGGGCTCCTTGGCGAGGAACTGGCCCTCGACCTGGGCATCCTCGGGGATGGTGTTCAGGGAGGTGACGTCGCCGTCGCCGATGTCCTCGGCCAGGGCATTGCGGACGATTTCCTGGATCTGGAGGGCCTGGTCACTGGGCAGGGTAGGCATGGTGCTGGCTCGCGTGTGGTGTTTGTGATGAGATTGGGATAGTTTACCACCGATGGGCGGGAATGGCTAGTGGGAGGGACTACGGAGGGGGGACCGGAACACGGACGAGCGCAGACGAACACGGACGCCGGAGGGGGCACCGCAGAGGGCGCCGAGGGGATGGGGGCCGGAGGAGTCCGGTGAGGAACCGGGGGAGGGTGAGGCTGGGGGCATAGCTGAGGGCTACAATGGCCAGGTGGGCTTGACAGGGCGGAGATTGCGGGATATGCTGGCGACATGAGCGATCGCGAGGAGATTTTGGGACGGCTGCGGGAGCAGGAGCGGCGGGTGAGCCATGGGCCGGCGTGGCGCTCGCGGCGGCGGTTTGACGACCTGGCCGAGCGCTTCGCCGAGGCGTTGACGGCCGGGGGCGGCGAGGTGGCACGGGTGACGGACCTGGCCGAGGCGGCGGGACGGCTGGGCGAGCTGTTTACGGCGTTGGGAGCGCGTCGCGTGGCTGCCAACGCCGAGCCGCTGGTGCTGGCATTGGAACCGTGGCGCCGGTGGCCGGAGGTCGAGTGGCTGGTGGCCGGAGAGCCCGAAGGCGCGGCGGCGGGAGCGGAAGATAGGCTGCGGGCTTTCTGTGCCGCCGC
>JAULUH010000032.1:0-7698 GCA_032111745.1 Anaerolineae bacterium
CGCGCCTTTGCGGTTCGCCTCCGGGGTCCGTGTTCTGCTCCGTGGTCCGTATTCCGCTCCGGCTCCTCCGGTCCTGGATCCTCTCTGCGCTCTCCGCGCCTTTGCGGTTCGCCTCCGGGGTCCGTGTTCTGCTCCGTGGTCCGTATTCCGCTCCGGCTCCTCCGGTCCTGGATCCTCTCTGCGCTCTCCGCGCCTTTGCGGTTCGCCTCCGGGGTCCGTGTCCGTATTCTGCTCCGTCATGCTTCCGTCCGCCGCGGCCGGCTGCGAATCTGGGGCCTGGGAGCCGGTGCCGCCACAGTGCGGTCAGGCAGCAAGCCGTCCAGGTGCGGGAAGGCGTCGCTGGCGTGGGGGATGTGAATCGCAGCCACGTACTCCGCCTGGAAGTCCGGGTCGACCGCAGTCTCCACGTAGCGCACCTGGTGCGCGATGTCCTGGGCCTCGGCCCGTTTGGTGCGGTTGAGCAGGGCGATGCGGGCGCCGTCGCCCGCCGCATTGCCCACCGCGGCCACCTTGGACAGCTCGCAGTCAGGGATCAGGCCCAGCACCATGGCGTAGGTGGGATCGATGTAGCTGCCGAATGCCCCGGCCAGCACCACCCGATCTACCCGCTCGACGCCAGCTCGCATCATCAGCAGTTTGGCACCGGCATAAAGTGCAGCCTTGGCCAGCTGGATGTTGCGGATGTCCTCCAGGGTCACCAGGATTGGCTCGCCGGTGCCCGTTTGCTCGCCCGTAGCCAGCACATAGGCGATCTTGCCACCACCCGCGCGATCAGGGTCGCCTCCGTTCATCCGGCGCAGCCGGTCGCTCTGCACCTCCGGGTTGAAGCGACCATCAGGCAGGATCACCCCCTGCAACAGCATCTCGGCGATAACCTCGATGATGCCCGAGCCACAGATGCCGGTGGCCAGCAGCTTGGGCTGCTCTTCGGCGGACACGCCGGGCCCCAGCCGCCACTGGTCCGACCAGCTGTCCTCGCCGATGACCTTGAAACGGGCCGCCTTGGTCACCGGATCGATGCGCACCCGCTCGATGGCCCCCGGGGCCGCCCGCATGCCGTAGGTGATCTGCGCGCCCTCGAAGGCCGGCCCGGTCGGACTGGACGCACTGTACATCCACTGGCGATTGCCCAGCACGATCTCGGCGTTGGTGCCCACATCCACCGTCAGCACCACCTCGTCCTGCAGGTAGGGTGGCTCGGCGATTAGCACCCCCACGTTGTCCGCGCCCACGTGGCCGGCCTCGGCCGGCATGATGTGCACGTTGGCCGCCGGGTGCAGGCGCAGGTCCATGTCCCGCGCCTTGAGGTCCATACTATCCCGGTTGGCCAGGGCAAAGGGAGCGCCGCCCAGCTCCACCGGGTTGATGCCCAGCAGGATGGCCACCATGGTGGTGTTGCCGACGAAGACCGCCTCGTGGATATCCCGCGGCCGGATGCCCGCGACCCTGGCGGCTCGCGACGCCAGCCGGTTGAGGGTGTCGATGATCGCCGTGTGCATCTTCTCCAGGCCGTCGTCGTTGGCCATGGCGTAGGAGATGCGGCTCATCAGGTCTTCGCCGTACACCACCTGGGGGTTCATGGCCGACTCGGTGGCGATCAGCTCGCCCGTGCGCAGATTGCACAGGTACGCGGCCACCGTGGTGCTGCCGATGTCGACGGCCAGGCCATAGACGCCGTCGTGATAGCCCGGGTGCACGTCCAGGACCTCCTGGTCGTTCCACAGGGTGGCTGTCACCTTCCAGCCGCCCTTGCGCAGGGTCGGCTGCAGCTTCTGTAGCGCGTAGAGGTCAATCCGCAGGTCATGCAGGTCCCACTGCCCGGCCAGGGCATCCTGCAGCCGGCCCCAATCGCCCCGGTGCTCGCCCAGCCTGGCCTCGTCCACTTCGACGTATACCTCGCGCACCGCGGGCAGGACCTCGATCACTCGCTCCGTGGCGGCCTTGCGCACCACCTGCTTCTGGGCCCGGCTCTCCTCGGGCACGAAGACCAGGACGTCGCCGTAGACATGCGCGGAGCAGGACATCCGGCAGTCGTCGTCCCCGGCCTCCTCCATCAGGGTCACCTCGTCGGCGCCGGGTGCGGACAGGTGGGTGGCGCTGGACTCGATGCCGTGCTTCTGGAAGACCCCTTCCTCGACCCGCACCTTGCACTTGCCGCAGGTAAGGCGGCCGCCGCAGATGCTCTCGATGCCGACGCCCATGCCGCGGGCGGCGTCCAGCAGGGTGGTGCCGGGTTCCACGCGGGCGCGGCGGCCGGAAGGCATGAAAATCACCAAGGGATGCCCGCCCTCGTGCGTAGCGTGCTTGTCCATGCTCAATCCTCTTCCGCCACCTGGCGCTCGGCCCGCAGCCGGTCGGCCATCTCCCGCCAGGCGATGGTGGGATATTGGGCCTCGATCTCGGCCACCACCGCGTCCGCCACCTGCTCCAGGGTGCCCTCCCGCTGGATGGACTCGCTCCACTTGAAGCCGGCTGGGTAATCGTCGTGGTTGGTCAGCCGCGCGCGCATCGCGGCCCGGTCCACCGCCTCCATGAACCGCGGCGAGAGCGGCCTGCTCACCCGCTCCCGCCCCTCCCGTACCCGTACCTGGGTCGGAATGTCGTGCCAATACAAGATCTGATACTGGGGCATGCCATCAACTCTCTGATAAGGATTCTGGTATTCTTGAACGTCTCAAGCCTGGACCTGTCTTCGGAGCCTGGACGTGTCTTCGGAGGCTGGACCGGTCTTCGGGGACTGGTCCAGTCTGCGGAGACTGGATCAGTCTGCGCCATCCACCACAAAGCGGATGCAGGAACACCGCAATCGACCCTGTCATCCTGAGCGGGTCTGGCAGCCAATATGCATTTCACCGAGTCGCCAGCGAAGGATCTCTCCGGCCGGCTCGACCTCCATTCCTATTCTCTCTGTCCCTGGCGTCCTCTGCGGTGATTTCCTATCCACTTGGGCAATTCCGGTCACCTCCGCCACCTACCTATACGCGCCGTGCTTCTTCACCGCGGCAATGAACGCCTCCACGTTCTCCATGGACACGTCGGACTGGATGATATGCGCCGGTGCCGCCATATAGCCACCACCCGCACCCAGCACGCGAATCTTCTCCGCCACGTCGGCCTCGATCTCCTCCGGCGTGCCGTTAGGCAACAAATGCTGCTGGTCGATCGCGCCCCAGAACGCCAGCCGGTCGCCGAACTTGCGCTTGAGCTCCTCGGGGTCGTGGCCGGGCACGTTGGGCTGCACCGGGTTGAACACCTCCAGGCCGATGTCCGCCAGGTCACCCAGGATGGGTGCCACCGCGCCGTCGGTGTGATAGCATAGCACCAGGTCGGGATTGACCCCCTTGAACTCCTGGAATAGCTCGGCATAGCGCGGCTTGAAGATGTTGCGCCACATGCCAGGCGAGATCAACATGCCGTTCTGGGCCCCAAAGTCGTCGCCAAACCAGATGGCGTCGACCCCCAGCTCCACCAGCCGCTTGCCCACGCCGATAGAGAACTCCTTGACCCGGTCGATGAGGGCCTCCACGTACTCCTCACCCAGGGCCATGTCCATCAGGAACTTCTCCAACCCGACCATGTGCCACGACATCTCGAACATGGTCAGCTCCAGGTCGCCGATGATGAAAGTCTCATCCCGGTACTTCTGGATGGCCTTCTCCGCGTCGTCGAAGCGGCCGGCTGCCACGGGATCGGGGAAGGTGTGGGCTGCCACCTCGGCTACCGTCGTCGCGTTGCGCAGCGGCGAGTCCACCACCTCCATGTACAGCGGCCCCTGGCGCATCTTCATGCCGAACTCGTTGATGATGCAGCCATCGTCGGTTGTGGGGTGACTATAGCCGCGCGGCAGGCTGGCGCCGACCACCACGCAGTCGCTGCCCATGGCGGTGCGCAGCTCGTTGGCCGAGATGCGATAGGTCACATCCTCGAAATACGAGGTGGTGTAATGCACGGGGATGCCATACTTGGCGCCAAAAGCGTCGGTCAGCTGGCGGCACAGGTCAAACTGCAGCGGTACCCGGTCGGGGACGCCGCTGCGCTTGAGGGCCGCCATCACGCGTTGCCTGGAATTCATGGTCTTCGCTCTCCTCTTGGCCGTAACCTTCCCGTTTAGTCGAGATGGAATACTTCCTTCAGCTCCATCATACTCTCGTCCGCGTGCGCGCCGCCCAGGCCCTCGAAATAGGGGGCCATGAACTCCTGCCAGCGTTGGTTGATCTCCTCCGCCGACATGCCCGCCAGCGCGGCCTGAAAGCTGTCCGGCGTCTCGAAGTAGCCAAACAGCAGCCCGTCATCCCGCATGAACAGGGAGTAGTTGTGCCAGCCGGTGCGGCGCAGGGCATCCAGCATCTCCGGCCACACGGCCTCGTGGTGCTTGATGTACTCTGGGATCTTGTCTTCCTTGACCTTCAGCAGAAAAGCCACGCGTTTCATGGAAATCCTCCTTGGATGTCGGGCTTACTCGCCGCGCTCCAGGGCCTGCAGCGGCTTGACCCAGTAGTTGGCCGCGGCCAGGCGGGCCGCCAGCTCCTCCGGGTCCTCAGAGCCGGCGCCGATGGGGTACCTGCCGTACTCATAAGCTGCATCGCAGGCGGCTATGATGTTCTGAGGCGGCACATCGCCCAGCATGTTGTGGATGGAGGCAAACACGTAGCCGCCTCCCGGTCCGAAGATCTTCATCCGCCGCCGCACGTCCTCCCGCACCTGCTCGGGCGTGCCGAAGGGCAGGATGCCGTGGGTGTCCACACCGCCGCCCCAGAAGGTCAGGTTCTTGCCGAAGCGCCGCTTCAGCTCCCCGCCGTCCATGTTGGCGCTATCGGTCTGCACCGTGTTGAAGCAGTCCATGCCAGCGTCGATCAGGTCCGGTAGCAGGGTCATCACGCTGCCGTCGGTGTGGTAGAACACCGCGGCCTTGCTGTTTTCCTTCACCGCCTGGAAAGCCGCCTTGTGGCCGGGCAGGACGAACTGGCGGTAGATGTCCAGCTTCATCATCGGGCCGCGCTGGTGGCCAATGTCGTCGGCAAACATGAACACGTCGACATACTCGCCCACTGCGCTGAGGTACTTCTTGATCCCCCGCACTAGCTCGTCCACCAGGCGCGCGTAAAAATGGCGGGCCAGGTCCTGCCGCTTGATCATGTGCATGTAGATCGTGTCCCAGCCTACCATGCCCTGCGCGTTCTCCAGCACCGTGCCGAAATAATCGGCCACGATGGCCTTGTCCGTGGTCTCCCGCAGGTGCTGCGCGAAGGCCCGCGCCCAGACCAGCTCCTCGTCCGTCACTCGCACCCGGGCCAGGAAGTTGCCATCGTAGGTGTCGAACCAGTGGTCGATCTCCGCCTCGGTCGTCGCCTCCCGCAGCGGATGGTAACGCAGCGAGAAGCCGTGGGTGCCCTCGCCGGGAGCCTCGGCCAGCTTCACGCCGTGCTCGTACCACTCGAAGTCGCCGAACTGGTTGCGCTGCGGGTTGAAGTCTACCGGCACCAGGAACTCGCTGCCGTCTACGAAGGACCAGGGCTTGAACTCCACGTTGGGGATGCCCAGGCACATCCGATAGCGGGGCAGGGTCACCGTGTCCGAATGCAGCCGCTCGGCCACAGCCGGCTCGATCTCAGGGACCTGGATCCAGGTGTGGAACAGCCTGGCCCTGCCCTCGGTTAGGCCCAGGTACCGCTTCAGATTGCCATAGGCGATCAGGTTGATGCCCGTCACCCCGGTACCGCCGACGTCGATCGGCACCCTATCCGCCTCTTCGTGCCTGATTGCAGCCCATATGCGTTCTCTCGAGTTCATGATCCTATTACCTTTGATACAGGATTCGGGGTCGAGGCTTCAGCCGCCCCGGGGTTCGTAGTGGCGGCTTCAGCCGCTCCGGGCCACCCCTCCTGCCGCGCAATCTCCGCCAGGTGATACCGCGGATGCGCGGCAAAGGCATGGCACTGCGACCCGTCCGGGAAATCCACGCTCCAGTTCTCCCACGCCGTCGGATAGCCAGCCCTGGTCCAGCGGCCCCACCTCCGGCGCACGATCTCGACCACCTCCCCATTCCGGCCATGCCGGCGCAACGCCTCGAACAGGTAGTGATGCATGAACGGGCTGGCCAGCACCATGCGGCCTCGAGCAGGCTCGTCGTCGGGATCGAGTGACCGGGCCACGATCGCGTCCAGCAACGGATCAGCCTCCTCAGCCCGGACCGTGCCGGTGAGCAGGGCCAGGGCCGCCGCCAGCTGCGAGAACGTGGTGCCCTCGC
This sequence comes from Anaerolineae bacterium, assembly GCA_032111745.1. GTDB lineage: Bacteria > Chloroflexota > Anaerolineae > JAAEKA01 > JAAEKA01 > JAULUH01. The sequence goes on from JAULUH010000032.1 coordinate 6,248, forward strand.
CGTCGTCCACCCAGCGGCCCTCCTGCCAGAACGACCTCCGGATCGCCGCCTGCAGCGCCTCCGCGCGCTCCTGCCACTGGGCGATCTGGTCATGCAGCGCTACCACCTCGTCCGTGGCCAGCCCGGCCCCCTTGCGATCGTCCCCCCGCTGCCGGCCCAGCCAGGCCGCCTCTTGCAGGGCCAGCAGGTAATGCAAGTTGTAGATGGCGTTGGGTTCCCGTCGCGAGACCGGTGCCCAATCCAGGAACAGCCGCCGGCCCGCCTGACTCATGATCAGGCCATCCTCGTTGACGTCCTCGTGAAAACGCGCCAGCATGGCGGCCAGCGCAGGCCACAGCGCGTCCAGCACGCTGTGATCCCCGGTGAGCCTCTGGTAGAGCGCCAGCAGCTCCACCCACATGAAATTGTAGTCGACGATGGTGTAGGCGTGTACCTCGCCGGGCAACACGCTGGGCAGCACGCCATCAGCATAGGCCCCTACGGCAGCCATCTCGATCACCTGCCGCAGCGGCCGCACGTCGTCGCTCATGGCAGCCATGATCAGGGCCTGCGGCAGGGCATCGCCCACCCACTGCGAGCTCTCCCGCCACGTGCTGTCCACAAAGCCATCCTGCAGGCAGGCCCGAAACGTCGTCTCGCACAGGGTGACGATGGCCGCCAGCTCAGAGTCGGCCAGCTCTAGCGGCCGGGTGATCTCCAGGGGATACTCCGACACCGTGACCCGCGGCCGCAGGGCAAAGCCTGCGCCCGTCGGCCCCTCGACCATGAACAGCAGATAGCGCCCCCCACGCACGGCAAAGGGCTCGGCCGTCTGCACGCCCGGGCGCAATCGGAAGCGATCGGTCATGCGCACCCGGCAGTAGGTCTCGGGATCCGAGATCACCAATTCGTTGTCGCGGATCTTTTCCGCATAGCTGATCGACAGCCGCTCCGTGCCGGCAGCCTGGCGCACCTCGGCCCAGCCCTGGCAGGCGTAGTCCTGGCCCAGGTCGAAGAGCCAATACGTCGCCTCGCCTTCCTTCAGTGCCGCCGTATACCAGCCATCCTCGCTGGCTGCGGCAGCCGCGGGCATCGCGGCCTGCCAACTGGCCCGCAGCGCCAGGTGCGCGTCGTCTCCCGCCACCTGCACATAAGGTCCCAGCCGTGCCTCCAGCAGAACCATAGCCGCCGGCCGCTCCCGTAACAGCGGCACCGCGCGCGGCGCCAGCGCGGTCCACGGCGGGCCACCCACCGCGGCGACGACGCGCGCGGCGCTCCAGGCCGAGTCGTCATAGTCCGGCGATGTCCAGTCCTCGACCCGGGCAAGGTCCCGCTCCTCAACGCCGCTGCCGTAGATCGACACCCGTGGCACCAGCGCGGCGAAGGACAGATCACGGCGCACGTGCCAGGCCTCCGTGGTCACCAGCAGGGCCTGGCCATCCACCACCAGCGCGACCAGCAGGCCGGCTGCA
>JAULUH010000033.1:0-18944 GCA_032111745.1 Anaerolineae bacterium
ACGCTGTAGGCCAAACGGGCATAGTCGCTGCCACGGGTGTGAACGGCGACGACATTGAGCAGGTCGCCCAAGTCGTTGGGGTTGAACCAGTTGAGGGCGATGAGGGTTCGCATGAAGCCGGTCGAGCGTGAGCCCGCGTTGTCAAACGTCAGCTCGGCTTGGCGGGTGCGACCTTGATATAACTTTAGGAGTAATTCAGTCTCCCCAGCTTCTCGGCCTTGGCGCAAGCTGCCTTGGGCGCTCATACCGGGCAAATCGTTGGCCAGAGCCAATGCGCGGTCAAGCGACTTGCTGTTCAAAGGCTCGCCCGTCTTTTGCTGGGCTTCGATGATGGCTTCGACGTGGGCTTGGGTGTTGGGAAGGTCGGCCAGCTCTTGCTCGATCTCGACCTTAGAGAACACCGATTCGATGACGTCGACCGTACTGACTTCGACGTCACTGTCTCCGATTGGATGCTCACCACCAGCGACAGCACCCGGCCCTGCGACCCGTCCGGCAGGTCCACGGGCAGCAGCAGGGGCCCGCGCCCCCCGGCCGCCACCGCCCCATTCATGCCCTGGTCGTTCATGACGCGCGATTGCTCATGGTCGCGATATGCCATGGCGCACAAACTCGTGGACACCTCATGCACACAACACCGCCGATCGCGCACCATCCCGAAGGGACGAAGCAATCTCACGCACAGCCCCGTATTTGCGAGGCCCTGCATCTGCAAGGGGTGTTGCTACTCATGGTCCTCGCCCTCCTGGCGTCCTGCACCCCGCTCCTGGTCACGGCTACCCCATCACCCCCAGCCCCCATGGTCGACGTGCCGGCCGGCTGGTTCCTCATGGGCCAGGACGATGGGCCCCGGTCCAACCGCCCCCAGCGTCTGGTTTACCTCGACGCCTACGCCATCGACCGCACGGAGGTGACCAACGCCGCCTTCGCCGCCTACGTTCGGGAGACCGGCCAGCGGCCCGAGGGTTGGGACGACACGGTGGTGGCCACGCAAGGCGACCTGCCCGTGGTGGCCGTGCTCTGGCGCGACGCCGATGCCTACTGCCGCTGGGCGGGCCAGCGCCTCCCTACCGAGGCCGAGTGGGAGAAAGCTGCCCGGGGCACCGATGGCCGGATCTATCCCTGGGGCAAGGCCTGGGACCCCGCCCGCGCCAACACCGCGGAAGCGGGCCATGGCGGGCCGCGGCCCGTGGGCAGCCTGCCGGCTGGTGCCAGCCCCTACGGCGCCCTGGACATGGCGGGCAACGCAGCCGAGTGGGTGGCCGACACCTTTGAATTCGACTACTACAGCCGCGCGCCCGACCACAATCCGCCCGGCCCCAACCGGGTCATGGACCACGTCCTGCGCGGTGGCTCGTGGGCGGCGCCGGCCGTGCAGGCCCAGACCTTTTTTCGCGATTCGTCCCACTCGGCCCGCCCCAACCCGCGGGTGGGCTTTCGCTGTGCTCGGTAGGCACGGTGGCAGCTGGGTCGCAACCTGGCAGCCAGGCAACCAGGGTCTATTTGACGCGCCTGGTGCTTTCTGGTACACTAGCGCATCACGAGCGGCTGTGCTGAATCCTTGCGTGGCGCCCCAGCAGACGGTGGACAGGAGTGGCGACCTTGGAACGCCTGTGGACGCCTTGGCGGCTGGAGTATATCTTGGCTTCCAAAGAGGATGGTTGCGTCTTCTGTGACAAGGTCTCGATCGGCCACGACGAGGTAGAGCATGTTCTGGTGCGCGGCCAGACGGTCTACCTGGCCCTCAATCGCTATCCCTATAACAATGGCCACCTGCTAGTCGTGCCCTATGCCCATGTGCCCAGCCTGGAGGACCTGTCTCCGGAGGCCCTGCTGGAGATGATGCTGTTGGTAAACACCGGGCTGGCGGCCCTGCGCCAGGCCATGGACCCCCATGGCTTCAACCTTGGCGCGAACCTGGGCCGGCCGGCCGGAGCTGGCATCACGGCGCATGTGCACATTCACATCGTGCCCCGCTGGAGTGGGGATGCGAACTTCATGACCACGGTGGCCGAGACCCGCACCATCCCGGAGACCCTCGACCAGACCTATGCCCGGTTGCGTGCAGCGTTGGTGGTGCTGTCTGCACAGCACGCCTAGATCACCCGTCGCCTGGATATCCACCGCAGGCGCGGCAATGTGCCGGCAGCATGCCATACAGAAGGTAGGTTACTTATCGCCCAAACCTTGCAGTGTATAATTGAATAAGGACAAAAACAACCAGGAGACCTGTTAATGTTGGAGAGCGAGACTGACCAGAAAGCCCTGCGGTGGTTTCGGGTCGATCTGCACATCCACACGCCGGCCTCAGAGGACTATGCAGACAAAGATGTTACCTACCTGGATATCCTGCGCGAGGCAGAGCGTCGTGGCCTGGACATCATCGGCTTCACCGACCACAACACCATCGCTGGCTACGAGACGGTATTTGATGAGATCGAGTTTCTGGAACGACTGGAAGCCCGCGGGCGGCTGAACGAGCAAGAACAGGCAGAGCTTAACGAGTACAGAAGACTTCTTTCCAAAATCACCCTTTTGCCGGGTTTTGAGCTGACGACGAGCTACGGCTCCCATGTCTTGGGGCTGTTCTCGCCGGACATGCCGGACTGCATCTCGCGCATCAAGGCCATTCTCAACGAGCTGGGGGTGTCCTACGACAAGATGCAGCTGGGCACGACCTCCGTGCCCGGCACCAGTGCGCACCTCGAAGCATACAAGATCATCCATGAGGCTGGTGGCATCGCCATTGCCGCCCATATCAACACGCCCACCGGCGTCTTGGCCTTTGCCAACAACATGCCGACGGGCGCGGCGCGCGTAGGGGCCACCCAGAGCCCCTATTTGCACGCGCTCGAGTTCGCCGGCTTCCATGGCACTCACCTCCAGGGTTTCGCCAGCCCCCGCTGGTATGACGGCAGCAACCTGGGCTATGAGCGCCGCATGCACTGCATCCAGAGCTCCGATGCCCACCGCCTGGTGCAGGATCCCAACTCCCAGATGCGCCGTTGGGGCATTGGCGATCGCCCCACAGAACTATCCCTGGAGGCGCCAACCTTTGAGGCCCTGCTGGAGCTGTTCCAAAGCACTGAATTCTACCGCGTACGCGTGCCGTATGTGTCAGACGTCAGCCAGTATAACCGCATCACCGATGCCCGCACCGCTGGCCCCTCCGATCACCATGTGCTGTGCCCGGGCTGCGTGGACAACCTGGAGGAGACCTGCCGTCATGTGGTAGCCCTGGCCAACGCTGGCGGTGGCATCATCTACCTCGGCCTCGATCCTGACCCTGAGGCACCTGTCGAGGGCGTAGCCGACGCGGCTGCCGATACCCGGGCGTTCCAGAGCGCGATCACGGAGAACGTCTTTCCGCAGCCGGAGTGGTCCGTCGACATCCTGCACTACGAGGGCAAAGACGTGGTGCAGATCGAGGTCCAGGACGCCCCGCGCAAGCCCTGCTTTGTAGTGGAAGGGGATACCAGGTCCATCTACGTGCGCCGCGATGGAGAGACCGTGCTGGCCTCGCACGCCGATATCATCGACCTGTTGCATGCGGATGAAGATGAGCTGAGCCGGCCTGCTTTGGGCACCAGCCAGGTGCGGCTGCTGGCACCCGGCATCGAGCAGCCCAAGTCCGGGGTGGAGATCGCAGGCCAGGCCCTGCGTGGGGATGCAGAATACTTCCGCGTCGTCGATCTGCGCACAAATCGGGAGAGCCAGGCCTCAGAGCACACGGCTACCTCGGTGTGGCTCTATGCTATCAAGAGCTATCAGCAGATGCGCAACCGCATGGACGATTTGGTCCAGCAGGCGCGCTGGCATGGCCAGATGGGCCTGTGGCGCGTCTACCGGGACAACGAGGTCTACGACCAGCGTGGGCGGGTGAAGTGTGACCTGTTGTTTCGCGACGAGTCTGGCCGTATCGCCCATATCTTCTTTGCCGTGGCCGTGAGCTGGGTGAGCTCGGCCTGGGATCCATTGTTCGAAAGCAGCTCCCCATCCAATGCCACGGTCGATGCCCTGCCCTCGACCCGGCGGGTACGCTGGCGCGGCAACATGGGCGTGGAGGCGGTTTATCCTTCGCCCCAGGGCCTGCTGTGCGATCTTGTATTCCGCAATCGCTACGGCAAGGACCTGTATTACCGCCAGGTGCCATGTGCTGGCCTGCAGGGGGAGTGGGCCGAGTTGGTCACGGTGGAGTTACCGCGGTCAGGGCTGGAGGTGGTGGAGGTGCGGGAGAACGGCGCCGATCCCCTTTACAAGTTCCATAACCTAGGCAACCAGCATGTCGAGAGCAGGCTGTGGTCGGCCGATATGCTGAAAGAGGGCAGTCTGCGCCACTACGCCCTGCGCATGCATATCGACGAGGATCGCCCCCTGGACGATGCCGCAGTCAGTTGGGTAGGCAACGTAGGCTCGCTGCGCCGTTCCTACACCACCGTGGACCTGGTCTATCGTGATCCCGACGGTGTGGATCATATCTACTACGGCGCCCGCTGGGCCGACCTCAACGGTGAATGGACCCAGCTCCTCGACGAGTAGGGCATGAATGGCTGGGGTGGGGCTGAGCGGGGCTGCCGCCGCCCCGCACAGCCCCACCCCAGCCATTCATGCCCTTACGACGTTCACACGCACCCTTCGGACAAAGAGCGACCTCCTGCAGTGAGCGCACTACAGGAGGTCTTCTCTTGGAGGGGGTGCCATGTTGCACCGGGTCCGATGGTGTCTAGTGCTTGCCGGCTTTTACCCGGTCATCGAAGATGGCCAAAAAGCGGATGCCCAGGTACCAGGCGATGGCTGCCGCAGCCAGGATGCCGATGGTGGAGATCCATTCCAGCACGTGGGGTACGTAGGTGGTGCCCTCGGGCAGCAGTTGGGCGAACATGGTGGCGTTGAAGCGGTTCATAAGCACGCCGAACAGGACCATCAGGGGGGCCGCGATCTGGGCCCAGCGCTGGTTGCGGGTGCGCGGCAGCAGGAGCAGTACCGCTGGCACTATGGCGCCTATCCCAATCTCGACCCACATCAGCAGGCTCATCATGTTGGCCTGGAACAGCAGCCCAAATTCGCCGGCGACCAGCAGCTCGCCCAGCTTCAGCACTGCGTAGAATATCGCCACCCACCCGACAAACCTGCCCAGCCCGGTGACTATCTCTGGCTGTATTGGTCGCCTGGCGATGCGGGCGGCCGCCATGTAGGCCAGAATGGCCATGCTCAACCCGGCCATGACCGACGACACGAAGAAGAGCAAGGAAAGGATGGGCGTGAACCAGAGCGCATGCAGCCGGTGCGGCATGTTCAGGTAAAGGGTGCCCAGGGTCGACTGGTGCAGCGACGATAGGGTGACTCCCAGGATGGTCACCGGCACCATGATCAGGGCAACCAATCGCAGCAGGCGTTTCCAGCGCAGGCGCTCCAGCAGAAACGGGCTGGTCTCCACCACTAATACCGTGGTATACAGCAGGATGCACCAGCTCACTTCGAACAGCGGGGAGTGGGGATTCCAGAACAGCAGGAAGTTGTAAAAGCGGTCAGGACGGCCCAGGTCCAGCACCAGCAGCAGGAGCACGGCGACATAGCCCATCAGGCCAGCCAGGATAGCGGGCCTGACCGCTTCCTCGTATTTGTGCTGGTGCAGGATGTGCACCACCGCAGCCATGGTGAAGCCGGCACCGGCGAAGGCGATCAGGGTGAAGTCGAAGCCGATCCAGATGCCCCAGGTGTAAGGGTCGCTGAGGCTGGTGGTGGCTCCCAGCCCGAGAAACAGCCGGATCAGGCCGGCGGCAACGCCAGCCAGGACCACGATGCCGAGGAGCACCAGGGCCATCTTGTGGTCCAGGATGGGGATGGCGGGTGCGTTCTGGCGATCTGAACTATTGATGTTGGCCGTCATCGCTTGCCTCCTTCATCCTTCACCTCAACCAGCACCTCGGTGGGGTGAGCTGTCCGCCGTTTCATCAGCCAGTAAAGGCCGGTGGCCAGGGATGCCACGGTAACGGCCACCGCTGGCGTGGCCTTCATGACCGGCTCGGCATAGCGGGCAATTGGCTCAGGACCCAGGACCGGCAAGCCAAGGTCAGCAAACGGGATGCCAGCCATGTAGAGCACGGATGTACCGCCAGCCTCGTGTTCGCCGTAGACGTGATCCATGTAGCGGCCCGGGTTGGTATTGATCTGGGCATGGGCCTGGGCCAGCAGGTCCTGGCGGCGACCAAAGCGCAGTGCCCCGGCCGGACAACCATCTACGCAGGCCGGCAGTGCGCCCTCCTCGAGCCTGGATACGCACATCTGGCACTTGTGGATCAGGCCCAGGGGATTGTCCCAGTCGAAGGTGGGCACGCCAAAGGGACAGGCATACTGGCAGTAGCGGCAGCCGATGCACTTGTGGCTGTCGTAGACCACGGGGCCTTCGGCGGTCTTGCGCATGGCGCCGACGGTGCAGGCAGAGACGCAGGCCGGCTGCAGGCAATGCATGCACTGGCGCTTGACGAAGGCTGGATCGCCGGACGCCTGGTCGCGCACGTCGACGAAGCTGTAGGCGTTGCTGTCCAGCTGGGTGGGCTCAAGCGCCGGGTCCGGCCGGTCGTTGGCTTCCTTGCAGGCCAGGGCGCAGGAGTTGCAGCCGTTGCAGCGGGTGAGATCGATCAAGACTCCCCAGGCCTGGTCCGAGACTGGCCCGCTGGCCAACGCTGGCTCCAGCTGTGGCCCGAGCACTGTGGCAGCGGTCAGGGTGGCTGCTCCCACCCCTGCCTTTTTCAGGAAGTCCCGGCGAGAAAGCACGCTTGGGCATGATGCGCTCATGGTTTAGCCCTCCAAGGTCGCTGTACGAGGAAGCCGACGACGAGAACGAAGACGATACCCAGCATGCCGCCGAAGCCCAGGCCTGTGCCGAAACTGAGGGCTGTGGCGCTCTGTAACTTGCGACGCATGGTCTGCTCGTCGACCAGCAGCGTAGCGGCTTCCTCTTCAGCGCTAGCGCGACTGGTCACAGGTGCGACCTGCTGGGCCGGCTCGTCGTTGCCAACCGGCAGCCCCTCGTCATGGAAGGCAGTGCCGTGGCAGTCAGCGCACACCGTGGTGTCAACGGAGAAGTTATGGCTTACTCCCATGGCCTCGCCTGATACGCTGCTGGCAGGATCGGTGTGGCAGTCCAGGCAGGCCAGCCCGACCCGGGTGTGGCTGGCATGGCCCGCATCATCCAGGTTCTCCCGATGGCACGATTTGCAGAGGACTTGATCGTCCAGTCGCAGGTTCTGCGTGTGCGAGCGATGGCAGCCGATGCACTGTATGCCGGCCTCGCCATGGGCCGTACCCTGCCACTCCTGATGGGTTTCCACGTGGCAGCTGCTGCAGACCGAGGAGTCCACACCCAGCTGCATCTGCCCATTCTCCGGGTGGCCTTCGACGTAGGGGCCGTGGCAAGCCTCGCAGGTTACGCCCTCCTGGAGGTAGGCCTGGTCACTGGGATCGAAATTGGTGCTATGGCAGCTCAGGCATGTGCAGTCCGTCCCCGTCGCCTCCTGGCAGGCCGAGATGTCGCCGTGGTCCAATGGGGTCATGGCCTGGGCATGGGGCGAATGGCTCCAGTCCTGCACCTCAGCCTGATGGCAGAGAACGCACTGCCCGGGATCGGCATCCAGCGGGTTTGGCGCGCTGGCAGACACGGATGCTGGCTGCAACCCGATCAGCAACAGGGCCAGGCACGCGATCCCCGCGCTGATCCGGGCAGCACGGCGCAGGCGCGGTTTGGCATGGGATGGCATAGAATCACTCCTATGATACGGGATTGCCATGCTACAAAACTAATCCCTACAGTTGCGCGGTCTGCACGCGGTTGGCCAGCGATCCCAAGGCGAACATCACCAGGACAGGGACGCCAAAGCGCAGGATTGTCAGGCCGATGAAGCTCAACAGTGCAGGGGTCTCAATGGGCAACATGGTAGCCTCCTAATTCTCGAACACGATGCAATCCGCATCGGGGGATGCGGTCAGTGGTATTTGTTCCTTCTAGTACTAGTGTATCATCACGGCGCCGCCAGTTCAATCGGGGGATGTCCCCATCTTTGCGAGGCTGGCGCCACGGCGTCCGTGGGGTTGTGTTGGGCGACTATCTGGGGTGATTTCCCCACAAAACTCACAAAATTCATAGCAAAATATGATCTAGATCATGGGTGGAATGCGTCATATGTGGTTAAATATCTTTGCGGCCATCTTGCGTGGGTTGCGTCGTGTGCCTATGGCGAGAATCCGCCGCCCCGTCCCATCGGTCCCAGCTGTTCTCGACGTCGAGATGGCACCAATGATCCACCCCTCACTTCCCTATCTTGTTGGGTACAGCCCCTAGTAGTGCCGGCTGCTGGCGGGTTGGACCGCTATGGCCTTTTTTTCGGGACCACCTAATGAAGGTGATCCCCGCAAGCGGAGAAGGAGACTCGTATGAAGAAATACCTGCTACTTGCGGTGCTGCTGCTGGTGGTGGCGTTGCTCGCGGCCTGCGCGCAGCAGCCTGCTCCACCGGCACCGGAACCAGCTACCACCCCGGTGGAGTGCCCTGAGTGTCCGGCCTGTCCGGAGGCTCAGGCGTGTCCAGCCTGCCCTGAGGCGGAACCCTGCCCGGAGCCGGTCGTGGCAGTGGTGCCCTTTGAGGAGCAGTGGGCTAACTCCCCGCACGACGACGCCGAGTCCGAGTCGTTTGTGCACTGGAACGAGGACGATCCGGCGCAGGTCCCCGAGAGCTGTGCCAAGTGCCACAGCACGCCCGGCTATCTCGACTTCCTGGGCGCTGATGGCTCAGAGGCTGGCGTGGTCAATGCGCCTGCGCCAATCGGCACCACTGTTGAATGTCAGGCCTGCCACAACGAGGTGACCATTCACAAGACCAGTGTGGTCTTCCCCTCGGGCATCGAGCTCACCAACCTGGGAGACGAGTCTCGCTGCATGGAGTGCCACCAGGGCCGCGAGTCCAAGGTCAGCGTGGACCAGTCCATTGCCGATGCGGGCCTGGTGGAAAGCCCTGACGAGGTGAGTGCAGACCTTGGCTTCCGGAACATCCACTACTTCGCAGCAGCGGCTACCCAATATGGCACCGAGGTCAAGGGTGGCTATGAGTATGACGGGAAGCCCTACGACATCAAGTTCTTCCATGTCGAGGGCTACAATACCTGCTATACCTGCCACGATCAGCACACCCTGGAGATCAGGATCGAGGAGTGCCAGTCTTGCCATGCCGACGTGGCCAGCCCTGAGGACTTCGTCAACATCCGCATGGCCGGCTCTGAGGCCGACTACGACGGCGACGGCGACGTTGCGGAAGGCATCATGGCTGAGATCGGCGGCCTGCAGGAGGCATTGCTTCCGGCCATGCAGGCGTATGCAACTGAGGTGGCCGGGGTGGCGATCGCCTACGATCCGGGTGCCTACCCCTACTTCTTCGCCGACGCCAATGGGGACGGCCAGGTCAACGAGGGCGAGGAGCGGTACGCCACGTGGACGCCGCGCCTCTTAAAGGCGGGCTACAACTACCAGGTGTCCAACAAGGACCCGGGTGAGTTCGCCCACAATGGCAAGTACATCATCCAGCTCCTCTACGACTCCATCGAGGACATCAACCAGGCCATCGCCGAGCCGGTGGACATGGCCGCCATGCACCGGATTGATCCGGGCCACTTTGCGGGCAGCGAGGAGGCCTTCCGCCACTGGGACGAGGACGATCCGGTGGCAGTCCCGGCCAACTGTGCCAAGTGCCATTCGGCTGACGGGCTACCGCAGTTCGTGGCTGAGGGCACGAACACGTCGCAGCCGGTAGCCAACGGCTTCAAGTGCACGACGTGCCACACCAACTTCGAGGACTACGCCCGCTACGAGATCGCCGAGGTGGACTTCCCCAGTGGTGCCACGGTATCCATGGAGGATCTGGACAGCAACCTGTGCATCAGCTGCCACCAGGGCCGGGCCTGGGCTGGCACCGTGGATCGCGCCGTCGAGGGCCTGGCTCCGGATGCCGTGCCCGAGACCGCGCTGCGCTTCTCCAACATCCACTACTTCGCCGCCGGTGCTACCCTCTTTGGCGATGAGGTCAAGGGCGCCTACCAGTACCCCGACCTGACCTACCTGGGCAAGTTCCAGCACGTTCCAGGCTTCCAGAACTGCACCGAGTGCCACGGCACCCATGAGCTGGAGGTGAAGACCGATCAGTGCGCTACCTGCCATGCCGGCGCGGCGACGCCTCAGGACATCCGTGGACCTACGTCGACCGCCGACTACGATGGTGACGGCGACACCACTGAGGGCATTGCCGGCGAGATCGCGACCTACGCCGAGAAGCTGTATGCGGCCATCCAGGACTATGCAGCCAACGTAGTGGGCACGCCAATCGTGTACAATGCCCTGAGCTATCCCTACTTCTTCACCGACGCCAACGCCAACGGCGAGGCTGATGCGGACGAGGAAGCGTACAGCCAGTGGACGCCAACCCTGCTGAAGGCTGCCTACAACTACCAGTACGTCCAGAAGGATCCCGGTGCCTTTGCCCACAACGCCAAGTATGTCATCCAGTTCCTGTATGACTCCCTGGCCAGCCTGGGCACCCAGGTCGCCGTGGACCAGACGGGCATGGTGAGACCGTAAGGTCTGACAGGCAGTTTCTGCCCTACACCAATCAAAACGGGCCGGACGACCGTCCGGCCCGTTTTGATTCAGGCGTGATCCAAATCGGCTGGGCGTGGTTGAGCCTATGCGTAGTGATACTCTTCAGTGTCCTCTGCGTAATGACCAACCATCAGGACTGGGACTCCAGCCGCCTGTCCAGCTCGCGCTTGAGGAGATAGAGGGCTGCAATGGTCAGGGCGATAGCTGCCACGGCCACCACCATGGCTCGCCGCCGGACCACGGTTTCCTCAACCGCTGCCTCGGCGCCAGCCTTGGCTTGGTCGGCGGCATCGCGGGCATCGCCGGTCAACTTGACGACCTGGGCCTCGTCCAGCGTGTGCTGGGCGGCACGGGCAGTCACCAGGCCGGTGTTGGCCTGCTGCAACTGGCTTTCCTGGGCCGCTACCAGCATGCCGACATCCTGGGCAGCATGAACGGCCTCTTCGGCCTCCGCATAAGCTTGTGCCGCACCGTCGATGGCATCGTACATCGTCTGTGCCATCTCGCCGCCCTCGGTGTCGGGCGCATGGCACGACCCGCAGTGACGGGGTTCCGCTCCCAGATACATGGCCTCGCTCGGCTTGCTAACGTCGTAGCGGCCGTGGCACGCGACGCAATCTGGGGCGTCCTCGTCCTCTCCACGGGCATGGGGGCTAGTCAAGTAGTAGTCCTGCGTTGCCGTGTGGCAGCTGCCGCAGACGTTGGCGACCTCCTCAAAACCCGGAGGGGCAGCCCCATGGGTGCCGTGACAGGTAGCGCACTCAGGCGCGCGAAAATCCTGGTTGTCCAGCAGAGCATGGCCGTGCACGCTCTGGCGATAGAGGTCGTACTGGTTCGTCGGGATATCGTAGGGTGCCATCAAGGCCTCGTCGGCATGGCAACTGGCGCACATGGCGGGCACATTGACCGGGTATACGCTCGAGGCCGGGTCATTGGCCTTCAGGACCTGATGGCCGCCGTGGCATTCGTAGCAGGTGGCCACATTTTCGTCGCCCTCAGCCAGCCGGGTACCGTGGATGCTTTCCTTGTACTTGGCATATTGGTCCGTAGGCAGATCGTACTGGCGCATCACGCTCACGTCGGCATGGCAGCTGGCACAGAGGGCCGGGATGTCTGCCTTGGCCGGCGCGCCGATGTAGCCGGCGTCAGGGGACATGGACTCGTCCACGGTGGTCGCCGAGGGGTCCCCCCCGTGGCAATCGGCACAGGAGATGTCACGCTCGGCGTGGATGCTGCGCTGCCATTGCGTCGTGATGTCGACGTGCTTGCCAGGCAGTGTGAGGTGGCAGTCGACACACGTGTTGACACCCGCCGCCTTGGGGTAGACCAGCGGTGTGGGAATCGGCTCCGTGGGTGGTGTCTCCGTGGGCGCAGCAGTCTCCTGGCTGGCCTGATGACAGCCCTGACAGGTATCGTTGGTGCGTCCGGCGTGATCTGCTGGCACCTTGGTGGCGCCGCCGATGCCTTCCTGGTGGCAAGCCAGGCAATTGTCCCGGCCTACCAGGGGGTGGGGGATAGGGGGTGGTCCACCCGCAGCCGTGGTTCCGGCCTCGGTTGAGATGTGGCAGGCCAGGCAGTCCTCGCGTCCTTCCAAGCTATGCGGCACAGGTGCTGGGCCAGCCTCGACAGGAGCTGCGGTGGGCTCTGGGGTCGCCGTGGCAGCCGGTGTCCAGGTGGGCGTTGCCGCCGGCGTCGTGGTGGCGGTGGCGGTTGGTGGTGCGGTCGCAGCGCTGGTCGGACTCTGGGTCGCGGCCGTGGTGGGCGCTCTGGTCGCTGTTGCCGAGGGCTCGAGGGTCGCCGTCTCCCGGGCTCGGAGCGTCGCCGTGGCGGTAGGCACCGTGGTTGAGGTGGTGGTGGCTGTCGCTTCCTCGGTTGACGACGGGGCCAGCTGGTGGCATGCCTGGCAGATCTCGTTGGGGCGGCCACCGTGGTCCTCCGGGATCTGCGGGGCTCCAGCCACTCCTTGTTCATGACACAACAGGCATGCCTCGCGTCCTTCGACCGGGTGCGGAATGGACGGGGGTTGTGCCTGCGCCGCAGCGGCGACCGGCATGAGCAGCGCCAGGGCCAGGATCAGCAAGAGGGGGGCAATTCGGCGAATCGTCGGCTGTTGGTTCATCCCTCAGGACCTCTTTTCACCGCGTCAGCTAAGCCAACCCCACACTGTAAAGATGATGATACCGGCCACACTGATCAGGCCGGCCGTAATGACAATCGGCCGCCGCCGCGCGGCGATGTAGGGGTTCCGGTCCAGGAAAGGCAACAAGAAGACTATGGCGCCGGCTACCAGCGGCAGGGTCACGCCGACGATGCGTGGTACAACCTTGAGCCCCTGATAGAGGAACAGGAAATACCACTCCGGCTTGGTGTGCGGGGGGGTGCGCAGTGGATCGGCGGGCTCTTCCAGCCCGGCCGGGAACAGCGATGCCAGCACTATGATGGCGGCCAGCATGACGTACCAAGCGATGATCTCATCCAGCACGTAGTTTGGAAAGAAGGGCAACAGTCTCGACTTCTCCTCCGCTTCAGAGGGCGACGGGCTGCTGCCGGGCCAGTCACCTTCAGGCTCGATGCGCTCGCGGGTCGGGTCAGCCAGTCCCTGCTGATGGACCATGGTGATGTGAGCGACGATCAGAAGAATCACCGAAAGTGGGAGAAACAAGACGTGCACGCCGAAAAAGCGGCTCAAGGTGCGTGCAGTGATCTCGGTGCCGCCTAGCAAGAAGAGACTCAGTGGCTCGCCGATCACCGGCAGCGCGGCGGCGATTTCGGTTCCCACGGTCGTGGCCCAGAAGGCACGTTGGTCCCATGGCAGGAGGTAGCCGGTGAAGCCGAAAGCCAGGGTCAGCAGCAACAGCACGAAGCCAACGCCCCACGTTACCTCGCGTGGACGTTTGTATGCTCCCTGGAAAAACACCCGTAGCAGGTGCAGCACGCAGAACAGGATCATCAGGTTGGCACTCCACGCATGAATGCTGCGGATGAGCCAGCCAAAGTTGGCATCGTTCATGATGAGCAGGATGCTGGCGTAGGCGGCCTCGGGTGTTGGCTGATAGTAGACTATCAAGAGTGCCCCGGTGATAACCTGCACAATAAAGAAGAACAGGGTGATGCCGCCAAAATAGTAGGTGCGGGCTGTCCGCGGGATCTCAACGTGCAGCAAGGCGGCCGAAAGAGTACTCAGGTCATACCGGATGTCGAACCACTCCCATACCCGCCAAGTGATGGGGCGTCTTGATTGCATAGGTGCATCTCTCCGATGGCTGGTGACTGCAGGCGGCTAGACCTGCGCAGTGCTTACGTAGACAACCTCATCTTCCACGACCACCTGAACCTCAGGCAAGGGGGCTGGCGGTGGGCCGGAGATGACGGCACCGTTGACCGGGTTGAAGCGTCCGTCGTGACAGGGGCACAGAATGAACTGGCGCTGTTGATCCCACTCCGAGATGCATCCCAGGTGTGTGCAGATGGCCGAGAACGCCTTGAGACCACCCTGGGCCGTGTTCACCACGATGACGGGCTTGTCCTCGACAGCGACAACCTGTCCCTGCCCTACTGGGAAATCGTCGACCGTGCCCACCTCCACCCGGCCGGCGCCGCCGGTTGCTGTGCGTTTGGGCGGCCACAGGTAGCCGACGATGGGTATGAAGACGCCGACCATGGTGGCCACAACCGAAAATCCGAGCAGATAGCCGATGAACTGGCGTCTGCCAGCGTCTGGCCCCTGGCTGCTGGACGCTTCATCTCTAGGGTAGTTCTCATCCATCACGGTTCCTCGCTGGCACGGGCCGGGGTGTTCTGACCCTCTAGGGGCAGGTGCAATCGACACAGCCTGCACGACGGCTACAGCAAGTATGGCACAAATGGCAGGTTTCGACAAGCGACATCTGCACCATTCTCGGTAGGTAAACCAGGCAGATTGCCGCCAGCTTGGCACTTCGCTCGGATGACCGTATAATCTGGTCAAGGGCCATACCACCCATGCGTCCACTGCCTGCGTTTTTCAACCTCAACCAAACGATTGTCCTGTTCGTCTACGGCCAGGTATTCTTTGTGCTGGGACTGGCTATCGTCTGGCAGTCAAGGAAACGTAGCCGGTTGGACCTGGCGCGTAGCCTGGGATGGCTGGGGGCATTTGGATTGGCCCACGGCCTGCATGAGTGGGGTGATATCTTCATTCCGATCCAGGCTGCCTACCTCAGCCAGTCCTGGATCGATTTGTTGGTGATGACTCAGGTGATCTTGCTGGCGTTTTCCTTTGTCTGCCTGTTTCAGTTCGGCGCGTCCATGCTGAGCTCTTTCGACTCTCGCCGGCGTTGGCTGCAAGCGGTGCCCTGGGGATTGCTGATCGCCTGGATGGGGGCGTTTCTCTGGGCCAGTCAGGTGCCTCGGTGGACGCCCGAGCGCCTGGTGGTTGATGCCAACGTCTGGGCGCGCTACCTGCTGGGTTTGCCGGGCGCCCTGTTGGCTGCGGTCGCGCTCTGGCATCAGACTCGCCAAAGGATCCAGGTGCCGGGCTATCGCCGCATTACGCGCAGTTTCGGGGTCGCCAGCCTGGCGTTGGTCGTCTACGCCTTTCTGGCCGGCATCCTGGGACCCTGGGCGCCCTTCTTCCCCGCCAATACGCTCAACAGCGCGATGGTATTCGATTTCCTCGGCATGCCGGTGGAGCTCCTGCGCTCGCTCGTAGGCCTGGCCCTGGTCATCTCTATGGTCCGCGGGCTCGAGATTTTTGAGGCCGAGACAGATCGACGACTTGAGGAGATGGAGCGAGCCCAGAGACTGACGGCCGAAAGGGAACGGATCAGCCGTGAGCTGCACGATGGTGCCATTCAAACGGTGTACACTGCGGGACTGCTGGCCGAATCCATTCGGAAGCGGATGCCGGCTGACGACCCACTGGTTGGGCGCATGGATCGCGTCATCGCAGCCTTGCAGCATGCGGTGAGGGATCTGCGCCAATTCATCGCCCAGTTGGAGCCGCAGAGCCAGGGCATGGATCTCATAGATGGCCTGCGCCAGGTGGCTGCCGACCCTTATCTGCAATCGCTGACCGACGTAAGTATGGCCCTGCACTGCAAGGAAGCTGAGTCCTTCTCTGCGGCCAGGGCTGCTCACGTGCTGGCTATTGTCAACGAAGCCCTGAGTAACGTGGCCCGCCATGCTCAGGCCCACCACACGTGGATAGTTGCCGATCGAGAGGACGGTCACTTGATGGTGACCGTGGCTGACGACGGCATCGGGTTCGCACTGGGTACGCATGCGACCGGATTCGGATTGCGCAACATGCGGGATCGGGCCCGCCTGCTGGGTGGCTCGCTGTCCATCGAGCCCAGAGCTCCTCGAGGTACCGTCGTCGTCGTGAAGGTTCCCTGGGAGGACGCGGCATGAAGAGACTGCGGATTCTGCTAGTCGACGATCACGAAGTGGTCAGGTTGGGACTGGCTACATTGCTGGACGACTTGCCAGATGTGGAGGTAGTCGGGGAGGCGGGCGTGGCCCGAGAGGCGCTGCAGCTGTGCCAACTGCTCAGTCCAGACCTGGTGTTGCTGGACATTCGTCTGCCGGATCAGAGCGGCGTGGAGGTGTGCCGCCAGATGACCGAGCTCTGCCCCGACACCAGCGTGATCATCCTGACTTCCTATGCCGACGATCGCCTGATTACGGAGGCGATCCTGGCCGGTGCATCAGGATACGTGCTCAAACAGGTTGGCAGCCAGGAGCTGGTACGGGCTATCGAGGCAGTAGGACGGGGCGAAGCGCTGCTTGATCCGCAGATCACCCGGCGAGTGCTGCAGCACGTGCGGCAAACAGATCGGCACGTCCAGGCAAGTGCCTTTCGCCATCTGTCGCCGCGGGAGATGGAGGTACTGCTACTGGTGTCGGAGGGGAAGAGCAATCGAGAGATCGCCGACGAGCTTTCGATCAGCGAAAGGACGGTGGGAAACCACGTGAGCGGCCTCCTGAACAAGCTGGCGCTTGGCAACCGCATTGAGCTGGCGACCTATGCCGTGAAGCACCACATCGGCACGTACCTGGCCCCGGATGCCGGTGGGTAGAGCTGGTGGGCAGGCCACATAGGTCTCTGGCCTCTAGCCGTCCAGCCTTCGTTCAGTTTCCTGTTTAACTGGGCTCGCCAGCTGGGGCTGGCGCAGCCCGGTGATTTGACGCGTAGTCTCAAGCGTGTTATAGTTGCGCTAGTCGATTGCACTAAAGTTCACGGAAGTTTTAGGAGAATTTACCCATGAAGGGTATTCGCAAATGGTTTAGTGAGCTGCCCCGGCCTGTTGCCTGGATCATAGCCATCGGCGGCACGCTCTTCCTCATGGCTTTTGCGGTAGTCACCAGCGCCACAGCGTGGGAATACACCAATAGCCCTGAGTTTTGCGGCGAGACCTGCCACACGATGCCGCCGGAATACACCGCCTACCAGGTTTCACCCCATGCGCGGGTGGCTTGTGTGGACTGCCATCTGGGTCAGAAGAGCTTCCGCGAGGCGGTGCCAGCGAAAGCGCGGGAGATCACCCATGTGACCAACGCGCTGTTCAACACTTACGAGCCGCCTATCTACATTAAGACCCTGCGGCCGGCGCGCGAGACCTGCGAGCAGTGCCACAACCCGGACAAGTTCTCCTTCGACACCTTCGAGAAGTTCAGCCGGTTTGCGACCGACGAGGAGAACTCCGAGTCCCGTTACTATATGACCTTCAAGACCGGTGGTGGCACTCAGGAGCAGGGTCTGGGCCGTGGCATCCACTGGCACGTGGAGAACGAGGTCTGGTACTACGCGGATGACCCGCTGAAGCAGAGTATTCCCTACATCAAAGAGATCGGGCTGGATGGCACAGTCGTCGAGTACTTTGACGTAGAGGCAGGGCTGCCGCCAGACTTCGGCGAGACCGTATCCGCCGAACTGCGGCGCATGGACTGCATAGACTGCCACAACCGCATCTCCCACGAGTTCCGCTCCCCTGACGATGCCATGGATGTGGCTCTGAACCTGGGCCAGATCGACAAGACCATACCCTACATCAAGGAAAAGGGCGTCGAGATCCTCAGCCAGGAGTACGTAAGCGCCGAGGCCGCCTACCAGGAGATCGAAAGCCTGGACAGCTGGTATGCCGAGAACTATCCCGATTACTACGCCGACAACGCCGCAGCCATCGACGAGGCCATTGTGGCCATGAAGACCATCTTCGACGTCACGGTGTTTCCCAACATGGAGATCGGCTGGCAGACTCATCCCAACAACGTCGGCCACAAGGAGTTTCCCGGCTGCTTCCGTTGCCATGATGGCAAGCACGTATCCCAGGAGAACGAAACCATCCGCCTGGAGTGCAACATCTGTCACTCCATCCCCGAGATCGTCGAGCCCGGCCAGGAGGCACCGGTGGTCACCCTCGAGCGGGGCGACCAGCCCGAGTCGCACCAGGACTCCAACTGGCTGGCCATGCACCGTTACGTCTTCGATGACACGTGCGAGGCGTGCCACACCGTCAGCGATCCGGGCGGTACCAGTAATACCAGCTTCTGCTCCAACGCCGCTTGCCATGGCATCACGTGGGTCTATGCCGGGCTGGATGCACCGGCAATCAGCGAGATGGTGGCGCCGCCGCGCACTCCCAGTTCGGGTGAGGCGAAGCCTGTGCCCCATCCGGTCACGGCAGACAGCGATTGCACCATCTGCCATGGGCCTGAGGGAGTCCACCCCTATCCCGAGAGCCACGCCTCCTTCGACCGGACCATGTGTACCCAGTGCCACGTGACCGGCCAACAGGCTGCCCCGGCGGCACCCGCGGCGACTGCAGAGGCTCCCACGCCTGAGACAGAGGCCACCAAGCCCGCCACGATCGGTGGACCGCCGGCAGTTCCGCATCCCCTACAGGGACGCGAGAACTGCCTGATGTGCCATGGCGAGGCTGACGTCAAGCCCTACCCGGCTGACCACGCCGGCCGCCCGGTGACCAGCTGCGTCAACTGTCACCAGACCGGTGCCAGCCAGGCACCCGAGGCCACCTCGGTGCCGGCAGCCACAGCTACCACGGCTCCTCCGGCTACTCCAGTCCCGGCAGCTACCGCTACCAAGGCTCCCACCGCCTCCTCAGTGCCGGCAGCCACAGCCACTTCTGCTGCGACTTCGGCTCCTGCGGCAAGTCCCACTGGCACGCCGGCTGAGGACGCCACGCCTGAGGCCACGGAATCGGCTGAATCGTCCGGCCCGGCCGTGATCCCTCACTCCATCGCGGGCCAGGAGGACCAGTGCCTGGCCTGCCACTATACCGGCAGCATCAAGCCCTTCC
>JAULUH010000034.1:0-51555 GCA_032111745.1 Anaerolineae bacterium
CATGCCCCCATGACCTTTGAGCGCGGCTGGGCCGAGGACCTGCCCCTGGATCGCTGGTTCAACGAGCGCGTGTGGGTCGTAGAGTCCCAACTGAATAGCGACGATGTGTACTGGGGAGCCATGCTGGCCGCCGCCGAGATGATTCGCAGTGGCACCGTGGGCTTCGCCGACCACTATTTCTTCATGGACCAGGTTGCCGAGGTCGCCGAGCAGTCCGGCCTGCGGGCCCTGCTGGCCTGGTGCGTCTTCGGCGAGGAACACAATATCGGCACTGACCTGCAGGGCACCGTTGATTTCGTGCAGCACTGGATGGGCGCCGCCAGCGGTCGCATCCGTACCGTGCTCGGCCCCCACTCCCCCTATATGGTCGAGCCCTATTTCCTCGCCCGCACCGCCGCCGTCGCCGCTCGCCTGGGCGTTGGCATCCACCTGCACCTGGCCGAATCTGCAGAACAGGTGGCCAACTCCCTGGCCAAGCACGACCTCTCGCCAGTCGAGTTGCTACAGACCAACGGCATTTTCGACGTGCCCACCATCGCCGCCCATTGCATCTACGTCAGCGACGTCGATCAGGCCATCCTGGCCGAGTATGGGGTGTCCGTGGTGCAGTGCCCCAACTGCCATATGAAGCTGGGCATGGGGGTTACACCCGTTCCCGACATGCTTCGCCGGGGTATCAACGTGGCCCTGGGCACCGACGGCACGGCCAGCAGTAACGACTTGAACATGCTCAAGGAGGCGCGCCTGGCCGCCCTGATTCAGAAGCTGCACCACGCCGATCCCGAGATCATGCCTGGCGACCTGTCCCTGCGCCTGGCCACGCAGAACGGCGCCCGCGCCATGGGCTGGCCTGACGCCGGCGCTATCGTCCCAGGCAACCTGGCCGATCTCATTCTCCTGGATTGCGACCAACCCCACTGGCGTCCTCGCCATGACCTGGTGGCCAACCTGTTACACTCCGCCCAGGCCGCCGACGTCGACCATGTCATGGTGGCCGGACGCTGGGTCCTGAAAGACCGCCAACTGGTCACCCTCGACCAGGAGCGTATCCTCTGGGAAGCCGAGCGCCGCGCTCTGGCCCTGGTAGGACAGGACCTCTCCATGGTCCGGACCTATTCCGCTTAGCTTGCCTCACACATGCTCTCCCCAGGTACCACATACCGTTTCTCCGGGAATAATCGGTATCTGGGAGCTCTGCAAAACTCGCGGGAAAGGTGCAATCAATTGTTTCTACCGCACACATAGTTGAGTGCGCGTGCGTCCATCCGTCTTTGACAGGAGCCATTAAACCGATTACAATACAGTCCGTGCCGCCGGCTTGTCGCCATTGGGGTGACGCTGGCGGCGCAGTATGTGAAAGCCAGGGCTCGACGCTGAGCCCGCAGACAGGAATTCAGGAGGAAACCCCTTTGATGAAAAACTACGCAGCGGATCGCGTGCGCGCTGTCGCCCTCGTCGGTCATAGCGGCTCCGGCAAGACGTCCTTGGCTGAGGCCATGCTGTTTGATACCGGCGCCGTGACCCGCATGGGCCGCGTCGAAGACGGCAACACGGTGACGGACTTCGACAATGAAGAGCGCCGGCGTGGAATCTCGATCAGTCTTGCGCTTGCCGCTCTGGAGTGGGAGGGGTACAAGATCACCGTCGTCGATGTGCCTGGCTATATCGACTTCATCGGCGAGGTGTATAGCGCTGCCGCTGCCACCGACATGGCCGTACTAGTCGTCGACGCAGTCAGCAGCGTCGAGGTTGGGACCGAGCTCGCCTGGCAGGTGGCCGAGGAGTCTGGCTTACCCCGCATGGTGTTCGTCACCAAGATGGACCGCGAGAACGCCAACCACGAGACTGTCTTGGCGGATCTGCGCCACATCTTCCGTGCCAAGGTGATCCCTGTCCAGCTTCCCATTGGGACCGAAGCGCACTTCTCAGGCGTGGTCGATCTGATCACTAAGCAAGCTTACGTTGGGCCCAAAGGGGAAAAAGGCGCGATCCCCGCCGATATGGCTGATCAGGTTGAGGAGGCCATCCTGGCCCTGATGGAGGCGGCGGCTGAGGGGGATGACGACCTGATCATGAAGTACTTGGAGGGCGAAACCCTTACCTCGGAGGAGATCGTGCTTGGCCTGCAGTCAGGGGTGCGCAAGGGTGAGATCGTCCCCGTAACCTTCGGCTCGGGCTCACACAACCTGGGTGTTCAAGCCTTGCTGCATGCCTTCACTACCTTGGTGCCATCCTTCGTCAAGTCTGAAGGTGTGCTGGCAGAACAGAAGGACGGCTCCCAAAATCCGCTGCCTCCCAAACCGGATGGACCGGTCGTGCTTTCGGCCTTCAAAACCATAGCCGATCCCTATGTCGGCAAGCTCACCTATTTTCGCGTCGTGTCAGGGACCCTGAAGGGTGATACACGGCTCCACAACCCCAGGTCAGGGGCGGAAGAGCGCATTGCCCAGGTCTACGCCATGCGTGGCAAGGAGCAGATCACTGTCGATCAGTTGGCGGTTGGTGATCTCGGTGCGGTTGCCAAGCTGGGCGATACTATCACTGCCGACACCCTGGCCCCGCGGGACCTACACCTCATCGTGGTTAAACCTCCCTACCCCAGTCCTTTGTACGAGGTGGCCGTGGCCCCCAAGACCCAGCAGGACTCGGCCAAAATGGGCCCGGCAATGACGCGGCTGTGCGAACAGGACCCCACCCTGCAGTGGCGCTTCGAGCCCGGCACTCATCAGACCATCCTGGCCGGCATGGGGGACTCCCACATCGACGTGGCCGTGCGCAACCTCGACAGCAAGTTTGGAGTGGGCGTCGAAACCAGTGTGCCCAAGGTGCCATACCGGGAGACTGTGACGGCCTCTGCTGCCGACCAGTACCGCCACAAGAAGCAGACCGGTGGTGCCGGCCAGTTTGCCGAGGTACACATGGAGGTTAAGCCCGCCGTCGAAGGCGGCTTCGAATACGATACCAGCCGCGTCTTTGGCGGCTCCATCTCCGGCTCGTTCTTTCCATCCATCGAGAAAGGCATCCGGTCTGTGCTGGAGCATGGTGTGATTGCCGGTTACCCGGTGGTGAATGTGCGCTGTGAGGTCTTCGACGGCAAGATGCACCCCGTGGACTCCAAGGACATCGCCTTCCAAATCGCCGGCCGCGAGGTCTTCAAGAAAGCCTTCGAACAGGCCAAGCCAGTCCTGTTGGAACCAATCCTCTCCGTCAAAGTCATGGTCCCCGAGGAATACGTCGGCGACATAATGGGTGATCTGAACACCCGCCGTGGCCAGGTCCAGGGCATGAGCCAGGAGCGCAACAAACAGGTGGTAGAGGCTTATGTCCCGTTGGCTGAGATGCAGACCTATGCCGCTGATCTGCGTTCGATGACCCAGGGCCGCGGTATCTATACCGCCGAGCTCTTGAAGTATGAGAGAGTGCCCGAACACGTGGCGCAGGAGATCATTGAGCAGGCCAAGAAAGAGCGGAAGGAGGAGAGCTGATCTCCTCACCTCTGGGATGGCCAGCCCCACACGCTAGTTCAACGGGTAAGTCAGCCTTCTCAATATGTGCTGCCTCAAATACCGAGTCATGAGGCCCCCCTTACAGGGGGCCTTTATGTTGGCGCCAAGCATGGTGGTACCAGCTCATGGCTTTCGCCGGTTCAATCGGTGGGCATTGGACATGGAGCATAAAATGCGCTATACTCTCTCTTCGGAGCCGACATGCACCTGGACTTGGTCGGCTCCTTTTCTCGCAGAGCGTAGATTCCGCTGAATCGTTGAATGACGCATGATATGGCAATGACCCAAGATGCAACCACGGATCACCTTGAACCTCTAGAAGGGTCTGCCCACGCTTCACTGGTGGGTATGCGTCTATGGTTGGATGGCAGCCCGTTACGCGTGGCAGGTGCCTGGACCATGCTGGCAGGGCTTGTGGCTGCAACGGGCCTTGCTGTTTCTACCGAGTCATTGCTGGCAGTCGTCATGGCGCTATTGTTGGCTGACCCAATCTGGGGCGGCATGTGGGCTCAGGTGGCTTGTCGCTCTGTGTGGCCCGGTCGCCTGGTTCAGCGGCAGCGGGGGTGGTTACCCTATGCTAACCAATCGGGCCCCGCGGGACGCAGTGGCTTGCCTGGGGCTCTGCTCTCTGAAGTCCTTCCCTTGCTCCTGGTGGCGCTTCTGGTAGCGCTGCTGGTTAGTCCCATTGCTGTGGGTCTTACCCTAATCGTGGCTTTCCTTTGTGCTCTGGGTTGGCTGGCGCGGCGATCGGGCTTAACCACAGTCGTACCCTGGTTGCAGGTGATGGTGCAGGTAATTGCGCCGTTCGCGCTCGGCGTAGCCTTCGCGCAGACCATTCCAGCCTGGCCGGTGTCCGCTTCGCTGATTTCTTTCGCCGGCGGTTTGACCCTCCTGGCCCGAGCTGACCTGGCAGCAGCGGCTCAGGACATGTTTCCCCTGTTGCTTGCCATTGTGGGCTCGATCCTGGTCGTGGGCTCATCCGTAATCGCTGGCCAACCGATAGCGGCCGGACTACTCGCGCTACTGGCTGCCGGTCCCCTGTTCTTACTCGCCCGGCCACTGGCGGCTCGCCGTAGCGCTATACAGATATGGTGGTGGGTCCTGGCCATGACGGGTGCAGTAGCCTTGGGTATAGGATTTGGCTGATGCCGTGGTGGGCTTGGATCGTGGTGGGCGCAGCTGCGGCTGTCGGGATCTACTGGCTCCTGGTGCTTACCGAGGGCGCCTATCTGGGCCCAAAGGCCGTTCTAGCGCTCTATGACCGGTACGCTCCCCGCTACGATCGGACCAAGGGCTTTGACCTTGACACTGAGGCTTTGTTTCTTGGGAGGCCCCTCGCCAGGGTGCTGGCTGCCACCGCTCCCGCGGATCATAGTCCCGTCCTGCTGGATGTTGCCACTGGGACCGCACGACTGCCGCTGGCTGTGCTGCAGAGCAGCCAGCACCAAGTCGAGATAGTCGCCCTAGATGGGTCGTTAGGCATGTTGCGCCAAGCCAAGCACAATCTTAGGGCCTGGTCCGACGTTATCCTGGTGCACGGCCTGGCTGAGGTGCTGCCTTTCTCGGCTAACCAGTTTGATGCGGTAACCTGCCTCGAGGCACTTGAGTTTATGCCTGACTCGGCCGCTGTGCTGGCCGAGATGTGGCGAGTGCTGCGACCCGGTGGCATCCTAATGACGACCAATCGTGCCGGCTGGCAGTCATACCTTATGCCGGGAAAATCCCTGCAGCCTCAGGCGATGGTGGCACTGATTGAGTCCTTGGGCGCTGCTGGCGTGGATTATCGGCCATGGCAGATTGACTACGATCTGATCACTGCTTACAAGCCGGGTGCATGCTCTAGCGAATCGTATTCCTGGCCGAACCTAACTGCTTGCATCCGCTGTAGCACATGGCCGTTGCACGAGCAGGAAGGATTGGCGTTGATCTGCCCCGAGTGTGGCTGGAAGTTGGAACAGGTCGACGGAATCTGGCAAGACGCTTGAACGACGGACTGGTTGGCAATCGAGATTGACATGGATCATAGCCTACACCTGATCACCATCGACCAGGTGCGTGAGGACGCCGAAATCACGACCTTCCTGGCAGCGGCCAATGCCCAGCTCCGCGCCTTGGGATACACCGAGCATGGTCATCGGCATGCCGCTCTGGTTGGTCAGGTCGCGGCAGATGTCCTTCGCCAGCTGGGATTGCCGGCTCGTGAGGCCGAGTTAGCACACATAGCTGGTTATCTTCACGATGTTGGCAACCTGATCCATCGGGGTGCCCATGCTCTCTCTGGCGCCATGCTGGCCTACCAGGCGCTGACCCGGCTTGGCCTGTCAACTGGAGAGGTTGCGGTAATCATGGGCGCCATCGGCAACCACGAAGAGGAGCACGGCGTTCCTGTATCGCCGGTGGCGGCAGCGGTCATTCTGGCTGACAAGGCTGACGTACACCGCAGTCGGGTCCAGAATCTCGATCCCGACAGCTTTGACATCCACGATCGAGTGAACTACGCCGCCACCTCCTCAGCAGTGATGGTCAGGCCGCAGGACAGGGTCATAGCCTTGGTCATTACGATCGACACTGGAGTAGCACAGGTCATGGACTACTTTGAGATCTTCTTGAGCCGCATGGTCATGATGCGAAAAGCCGCCAGGGCTCTAGGCTGTGACTATCAGCTCATCATCAACGACGTGAGGTTATCCTGATGCGTATCGCGCGTGCGGAGGTCGCACCGGGTAGTATTCGATATGGTTTGGTTCAGGGTGGCGGATTCTTGCCGTTGACAGGATCACCATTTGAGGCGATTTCCCTCCCGTCACCGGCTGGTGCTGAATCGATTCCTCTGGCAGAGGTTCGCTTGCTCGCACCGTCCGAACCCACCAAGATCGTCGCCATTGGCCGCAACTACGCCGCCCATGCTGCCGAGCACGGTGCGGATGTACCACAGGAGCCACTGGTCTTCCTCAAGCCGCCCAGTGCCGTGATCGGGCCAGGGGATACAGTGCGATTGCCGGCCCTATCGTCTCACGTGGAGCACGAGGGCGAGCTCGTAGTGGTAATTGGCCAGCGCGCTCGCCACTTGCGTCGGGAAGACGCACTTGCCTATGTGCTAGGCTATACCTGTGGCAACGATGTGACGGCTCGCGATTTGCAGCGGCGCGATGGTCAGTGGAGTCGCGCCAAGGGTTTCGACACATTCTGCCCCCTGGGCCCGTGGATTGAGACTGACCTGGATCCGAATGATTGCGTGGTGTCTTGCGCGGTGAATGGAGTGGTGCGCCAGCGGCAGTCCACAGCCGACATGGTGTTCGACGTGGCCACCTTGCTTCACTACATTACGGCCATCATGACTCTTGAGCCGGGCGACCTCATCATGACCGGCACGCCGTCGGGGGTGGGGCGACTGCAAGCCGGAGACCTGGTCGAAGTGGTAGTCTCTGCCCCGGCACATGACGACCTTTTGATCGGCCCTCTGGTCAGTAGCGTCTCAGAGTAAGGCGGGCCATGAGTTTGAGACGGCGCAGAAATGCAGGAGTGGTGTGGACGAGATTTGGCTCCTGACCAGTCGACTGCGCGATTGGCAGACGATCGTTGACATATTGCTGGTAACCCTGCTGTTTTATGGCCTCCTGCGCCTGGTGCGAGGCACCGGCGCCGTACAGGTGTTGCGGGGCATGCTGGTCTTGGCTCTGTCTATTGCTCTGGTTACCACCGTACTGAATCTCACGGCCTTCAACTGGTTGCTACGAATCGCTACGCCTGCCCTCCTCATCGCGATTCCGGTGATCTTCCAGCCCGAGCTGCGCCGGGCACTGGATCGTCTGGGCCGTTCGACACCATGGCTGGGACGGAGTACCCCGACACCCCAGAATGCCCGGGTGATCGACGAGATTGTGCAGGCAGTGCGCGTGTTGAGCGACCGGAAGCATGGTGCCTTGATTGTGCTAGAGGGCGAGACCGGTTTGCAGGAGTACCGGGAAAACGGTGTACCCATCGATGGACTGGTCTCCTCACAGCTTCTGCTCACCATCTTTCACCCGGGCACCGCATTACACGACGGAGCTGTATTTGTGCGCGGTTCGACCTTGCTTACTGCTGCGGTAGTATTGCCCCTAACCAACCGCCAATTGCTCGACACGACTCTGGGCACCAGACATCGGGCAGCGATTGGCATAACCGAGGAGAGCGATGCCCTGGCTCTGGTCGTGTCCGAGGAGACCGGTACGATTTCGGTGGCCCGCAGTGGGCGCATGGTGCGCAAGTTGGACGAAACCCAGCTGCGCAAGATTCTAAGGGCATTCAACCAGGGATAACAGTGAATATGCGAGGCGCTGGTCCGTGAACCGGATTCTTGCCAATTTAGGTTCCCTTTTGTTATCACTGTTTCTGGCTATGGTGGTTTGGGTCGTGGCCGTGCGCGAGGAGAATCCCATAATTGCCGATGATCTGGCTGCACCAATAGCAGTGGACCTAACCGGTCTTGACCAGAATTTGTCCATAGTCGGACAGCCTCTCGAGCAAGTTACGCTGCGGCTGCGCGCGCCCCAACGGACCTGGAGCGAGAACCTCCGCCCCGAGGACTTTCAGGTGCGGGCAGATCTGGCGGGGCTGGGCGCCGGCCGGCATAGTGTGCCCTTGACCGCCGACTATCCGCGCGACGAGGTTCAAATCGTCGATATCAAACCCGGTAGCCTAGTGATCACTCTCGAACCGATCATCACGCGCCAGATTCCAGTGGAGGCTCAGGTGATCGGGGAGCCGGCCTTCGGCTACGAATGGCGTGGTACGGTGGTCACCCCTACCCAGGTGACGGCCACAGGCCCGGCCAGCCTGGTGGACGAGGTCGATGCTGCAGTGGTCGAGGTCGCGTTGCCAGGGGTGCGTGGCACTGTGGAACGGCAACAGCCCGTCTCCTTGCGGAATTCTGATGGCGAAGCGCTGACTGGGATCCAGGAAGTCTCGCCGCGAACTGTCGAGGTGGCGGTTGAGATCGCCAGACGGCCCGGCTACCGCGATTTCAGTGTGCGGGTTCCCTATACCGGGGCGCCAGCACGGGGGTACCAAATTTCCAGTATCGCCGTGGATCCCAGCCTGGTCACCTTGCGCGGGAGCCCTGAGGCCTTCGATCGCTTGCCTGGGTATGTTGAAACCTTGCCTATCGAGCTGGAGGGCGCCACCGAGGATATCAGGGCGCGGCTTGCCTTGAACCTGCCAGAACCGCTGTCGGTGATTGGTCTGCAAAACATCGCCGTGCAGATCGAGATCAGTCCCATAATGGGTAGCCGGGATCTGCGGCTCGAACCGGTAATCCGCGGGCTTGATCTTGGCTTGACGCGCACGGTGCCCATTGACACCGTTGACCTGGTAGTCAGCGGTCCGCTACCGGTGTTGGACACTCTCGATGGAGGCTCGACCCAAGTAATCCTTGACCTCAGTGGCCTGGCGTCAGGGGTGCATTCCGTGCCGCTACAGGCTGTCGTTCCAGATGGGGTGACAGTTGTAAGCCTGCTGCCAGCGGCTGTGGAAATCACCCTGTCCCCACGGCCTACTCCGACAGCTACAGCGCCGGTCACGGGCACAATCCCCCCGGGATCGGAAGGGTCTTCAGAGGGACCTTGAAACTGCAAATGGAAGAACCTTGAGAACACCAATTGTTGCCCTGGTCGGGCGGCCCAATGTGGGCAAATCAACACTCTTTAATCGCATCGCTGGCGAGCGGTTGGCTATTGTCGAGAATGTTCCGGGAACAACTCGTGACCGGCTATACGCTGACGCCGAGTGGACTGGCTCGGCATTCACTCTGGTGGATACCGGCGGTATCGAGCTGCTTGAGGGGGTGGACCGGGAAGCGCGGCGTGGTACCGCACCTCTCAGCACTGGCTCAGCAGGCTACCGCCGCGAGATTCGCAGCCAGGCTGAGATCGCCATCGATGAGGCTGACATCGTCGTCCTGCTGGTGGATGCCAAGGAGGGAGTCACTGCCGGGGACCTGGAGGTGGCCGATGTCTTGCGCCGGTCAACTAAGCCGGTGCTCCTGGCAGCCAACAAGGCCGATAACCCGGAGCGCGACCAAGCTGCTGTGGAATTCTACGAGCTGGGGTTAGGCGAGCCCCATGTTGTCTCCGCCTTGCACGGCACCGGGGTGGGCGATCTGCTAGATGTGATCGTGGCCCATCTGCCTGTGGTCGAGGAGGCTGAAGACGATGAGGATATCCTTAAGGTCGCCATTGTTGGCAAGCCAAATGTGGGCAAGTCTTCACTGCTCAACGCCTTGCTGGGCCAGGAGCGTGCCATTGTCAGCGACATTCCCGGCACAACGCGCGATGCTATCGATACTCGGCTCGTCTGGGACGATGAAGCGGTGGTGCTGATCGATACGGCCGGCATTCGGCGGCGGGGGCACATCGAGCCCGGTATCGAGAAGTACAGTGTCATGCGTACGCTGCGCGCGGTTCAGCGAGCAGACGTGGTAGCTCTGCTTATCGACGCAACCCAAGGCGTGACAGCCCAAGACACCCACATTGCAGGCTATGTGCTTGAAGAGTGGAAGAGCATCATGATCTTGGTGAATAAGTGGGATCTCGTTGAGAAAGACTCTTACACCACGGCCGAATTCACCCAGCGAGTACGTAGCGAGCTCAAGTTCGTCGATTATGCACCACTCCTGTTCATCTCGGCCAAGACTCACCAGCGCATCAACAAGGTACTACCTTTGGCGCACAAGATCTTTCAGGAGCGCCAGCAGCACATCCCAACAGCCGAGCTTAACCGGCTGTTGCAGGACGCAGTCGTCCAGCACCCGCCGCCGACCAAGACAGGCAAGCGTCTTAAGTTCTTCTATGCCACCCAACCTGAGGTGTCGCCACCTACATTCGTGGTGTTTGTGAATGATAAGGAACTGGTGCATTTCACATACCAACGATATCTCCAGAACCGGATTCGAGAAAGGTTCCCTTTTGAGGGCACGCCGCTTAAGTTGGTGTTCAAGAGCCGGGTAAGGGAGTCGCGGTAAGCATGAACTGGTGCCAGGCACGTAGCTGTAGGGTAAGCAAGTTGTGACTCGGATTACTCGCGCGCAGCGCAGTCCGGGCCAGTGGCTGCGGGATAACTGGATTGAGCTTGTATTGCTGGCTATTCTGGCTGCTGCTCTGCTATGGTCTTTTCGCATCGGCCGCGCACTGTTAGTGGCAAATCCTCCACCTACCGTGGTGCCGGCGGTTGTCCCGACTCTGGCGGCTGATGTCGGCGCCCTTTCGTTCAA
Source organism: Anaerolineae bacterium (assembly GCA_032111745.1). Lineage (GTDB taxonomy): Bacteria > Chloroflexota > Anaerolineae > JAAEKA01 > JAAEKA01 > JAULUH01. Next base: position 10,756 of record JAULUH010000034.1, read on the forward strand.
CAGCCAGCGGGCTATGCAATTTGTTGCCGAGCTCCAGGCACTGGGACCTCGGCCGCCAGGTTCTCCCGCCGCCTTGGACACGGCTACACTGATCGAGCAAGAGCTGCGGCGGCAGGGCTGGGATGTGACAGTACAGGCTTTCGAGCGTGATGGCATTACGCTACGTAATGTCATCGCTCGAGCTGGCCCAGATGGCACGACCTTGCTGGTTGGTGCGCACTACGACACGCGGGCGCTAGCGGACCAGGACCCTGACTCAGACCGCCGTGGCGAGCCGGTAGCGGGCGCCAACGGGAGCGCTAGTGGGACGGCCGTGCTGCTGGAATTGGCAAGCATCCTGGACCTGGGCCTCCTCGCACGGCCGGTCGTGCTGGCCTTCTTTGATGGCGGTGACCAGGCCGGTCTGAATGGGTGGACACCTGGAGTGGGCGCTAATGAGGCCGCCGAGACCCTACGGCCAGGTGCAATGATCCTGCTTGACGCCGTCGGCGCTGAAGGTCAGCGCTTTTTGCTTGACCCGAATTCGGATCCTCAACTCAGCGGTCAACTGTGGGCGTTGGCTAGCCAACTGGGCTATGACCAGTGGTTCATTTCCCAGGCGGGGCCGCCAGTGGTGGGTGATCACCTGGCCTTTCGAGACCAGGGGGTTCCGGTAGCGGCGATTGCTGGCGCCGATTATGCTGGGCGGCATACGACCTCTGATACTGTAGATCAGGTGGACATCGCTGGCCTGGAGCGCGTGGGGCGCGTGCTGGAAGCCTATCTCAAGAGTCGTACCCTACCCCAATGATGCATCGAAGGCCCTGGGCGTTTCTATCTCTCGCTATTCTTTCACTGAACGAGGTGTTGTCATGAAACCCGCCAGTAGACTTGAGAACGTTCCGATGTATGTCTTTGCCGCTCATGGCGCGCGGCTGAAGAAGCTCCAAGCCGAGGGGCTCGACATTATCAGGCTTGACATCGGAGAGCCAGACGCTCCCCCACCGGCATTCATCATTGAGGAGCTTGCAGCGTCGGCGCATAACCCTAAACATCATGGCTATGCCGGGTACGGAGGGACACCCGAACTGAAAAAAGCCATAGCAGACTATTATCGCCGGCGCTTCGGGGTCGAGCTTGATCCGGGTCCAGAGGTTCTACCGCTGCTCGGGTCCAAGGAAGGTCTGGCCAACATTGCCCTGGCCTGGCTGGATCCCGGTGATTTGGCCATCGTGCCGGATCCTGGCTATCCTACCTATCAGATGGGCGCGAAGATGGCAGGAGCTTTCGTACACTTCACTCCGCTGGAGCAACGGCTGGGCTGGCTGCCTGACCTGCAGGCCATACCTGCGGATGCAGCTCGTCGGGCCCGGCTGATGTGGATATGCTTCCCGAACAACCCGATTGGCTCCGTTGCGCCAATGAGTTTCTATGCAGAGGCTGTGGCTTTCTGCAGGGAGCACGATATTTTGCTCTGCTCGGACCTGCCCTATGCCGACGTCTGCTTTGAGGGCTATCGGGCGCCCAGCGTGTTGGAGGTGCCCGGCGCCAAGGACGTGGTCTTGGAGTTCAACTCGCTTAGCAAGAGCCATCATATGGCTGGCTGGCGTGTTGGCATGGCTGTAGGCAATGCTGTGGCAGTAAAAGCCTTGTTGCAGATCAAGAGCAACGTGGACAGTGGTATTTTCCGACCGGTTCAAGATGCTGCCACCACCGCCCTGAATGCTGACGACACCTGGATGGCGGAGCGCAACGCCCAGTACCAGCGGCGTCGTGACCGGGTTCTCGAGACTGTTCGGGCCATGGGGATGGAGGCTGACACACCAAAGGCCAGTCTGTATGTATGGGCCAAGGTGCCGGAAGGGTACACCTCCATGGGCTTGGCTGACAAAATCCTGCTGGCCACAGGGGTGAGTATCACCCCGGGAGATGCTTATGGCCCCAGTGGCGCCGGCTATGTGCGCATCAGCATCGGCCAGGAAGACCGGCTGCTAGATGAGGCGCTGCAGCGCATGCGAACTGTGGAGCTATAGGCATGCCGCTACGGCATTCTTGAGGAGGCAGATCTGACTACTGATCGCTACTTCTATCCTGACCAACCAAAGGAGACTGCACTCCTGGTGGGCGTCGAATTCAAGGCGCATCCAGGAGAGTTCAGCGTCGAGGACTCGCTCGCTGAACTGGCGCAGCTGGCCGATACGGCTGGCTTGGTAACGGTGGGGGAGGCCTACCAGCGGATCGCAGACCCCAACCCGGCCACCCTGATCGGTTCCGGCAAGCTGGAGGAAATCATCGAGATGCGCGCGGAACTGGACGCTTCCGTGGTGCTGTTCGATGAGGAGCTTAGCCCGCGCCAGCAGCGCGAGATAGAGAAGGCGATCAAGGACGATAATATCAAAGTCTTGGATCGCACGGCCCTGATCCTCGACATCTTCGCCAAGCATGCCCACACCAAAGAGGGCGCGTTGCAGGTCGAGTTAGCTCAGTACGAGTACCGCCTGCCGCGGCTAACCCGCGCGTGGACTCACTTGGCCCGGCAGGCCGGCGGTGGGGCGGCGCGCGGGGGAGCTGGGGGTGTGGGCTTGCGAGGCCCAGGAGAGACCCAGCTGGAGGTGGATCGCCGTGAGATCGGCCGGCGTATCGCGCACCTGCGGCATGAGCTGGAAGAGGTGCGAGCGCACCGCCAGCGCTATCGCCAGAAGCGCCGCCAGGCCGCCCTCAGCACTATCTCCCTGGTAGGCTATACCAACGCTGGCAAGAGTACCTTGCTTAACGCCCTGACCAACCTCGCCGGCCCGGAAGGCACGCGCGGGGCGGTGCTAGAGGCCGATATGCTTTTCGCAACCCTGGACCCCACGACGCGACGTGTTCGGTTGCCCGGTGGAAGGGAGGCGTTGGTCACCGACACCGTGGGATTCATTCAGAAGCTACCGACGGCGCTGGTGGCGGCGTTCCGGGCCACGCTGGAGGAGATCTCGGAGTCGGACCTCTTGGTGCACGTGGTTGACATTACACATCGTAATGCTATGCAGCAGGCGGACACCGTGGGCCAAGTGTTGCGGGAGTTGGGCATCACAGAGAAGCCCCTGGTGATCGCGCTCAACAAGGTTGACCTGCTGCCCAGTCTGGAGGGTTTGGGGAAGTCTTTTGGAGAGGAGTTTCCCAACGCTGTGCCAATCTCTGCCGCCACAGGTTGGGGTCTCGAGGCGCTGCTAGGGCGCCTCGAGACCGTTCTCAACCGGTCGATGGTGCCAGCGGAGGTGTTGATTCCCTATAGTGCCGGCGAGTTTGTCAATCTCTGGCACATACATGGGGTGATCGAGTTCGAGGAACACACTGCCGATGGCGTGCGACTGAGGGGCATGCTGCCTGCGCAACTGTGGGGACGTATGCAGCCTTATGATGTGACAAGGCGTCGGCCATCGGCTGGTGCCACGCCTCTGCCGCAGGAGCCATAACGTTACTGCTGGATATAGTTGGCCTTGACCAGCTCCAGTTCGGGGATATCAGGAATCACCGGCTCTACCAACCATGACCCAAAGAACGCGTCTAGATCCTGTCCACTGATCTCCGTTGCCACATCGAGAAATTCCGCAGTAGAAGCTGTGCCACCGCCGAAGCGATCCACGTAAGTACGTAGGATTTTGAAGAATACTCCGTCACCGACTTTCAGTCGTAGAGCATGAAGAGCTAGAGCACCACGGTCGTAAGCGCCCGGTGTGTAAAGACTTCCGGCGTCTTGCACGCCGGCCGGTGGTGGTGCCAGCTTCTCAATCAGGCCAGAGGTGTCGGGGAGGCTCTCTGGCTCGTCCTGGCCTGCAAGCAGGGCGTTGAAGCGCGCGTAGTCAGGCGTGTCAAGGACGAAAACTTCAAAAGGGATTTCTTCCAGTACAGGCTGCAATTGGCGGTTGGACATGCCCTCCTCGGGCACTAGGGCCAGGGCTTCCGCCATGATAGCCTCCTCGACCGGTTCTGTGGCTCCCAGCTCGATCAAAGCCTGCACCTGGTCGCGGCTAAGGGTGGCTTCAGCCGTCTGGGTGAGGTCCAGGAAATTGGGCAGTGCCATCTTAGGTATGCGTTGGATGCCCATAAGTCCCTCAAACGTTACCTTCACCCATTGATCGAGGGCATTTCGTCCACCGGCGTGCTCTGTCCACAGCGCCTCGCCATACCTGGCGAAGCTTTCTTTGAGCCAGATGTCTCGCCAATCGGCTATGCTGACATGGTTTCCAAACCACTGATTGGTAAGCTCGCGAACTACCAGTTGCTCGGAGGTGCCAAGCCCAAACACCGCTCGCGTTTGGGCCTCCTGAGTTAGGCCTACGGGGACGCCCACCATAATGTTGCCGGCCGCCTCAAAGGGATAGGGCCCAAATTTCTCGCTGAGAACTTCGATCATCTCTCCAAAGCGTTTGAACGGAGCCTGCTGCTCCTCAGAACTCCCCTCTGCAAGATAATTGACGATATCCAGGCCACTGGGCCCTTTCTGTTCCTCAGTGGTGAACTGATCAATGTTGACACTGGCCAGGTAGCTTGCCATGGGCTCGGTGGCGACAAATTCGAAAGTGCGCCTGCCGCCATCATCAGCGTTGCTGGGCTCCTGTGGTACCCCATTTGCTGCTACGTTGTAGGGCTCGGGCACCGTGATGCGAAACGTGTAACTGGCCTTATCGCTGGGATGATTATTGTTTGGGAACCAGCCCTTAGCCGCAATGGGTTCTCCCATGACGAAGACGCCTCCGTCGTAAGGGGTCCAGCCGCCGGCGACGCCCTCGACCCGCGTTGGTTTCCCCGCATACGAGACTGCCACCGTGAACGCCTGTCCGGCCGTGATCCCTGTGTCAGGTGAGATGCTCAGCTCTGATCCATCAAGAGAGCTGTATGCTGTTTCACCATCAACCGTAACGTCGGTCACGTCCATGCCGAGGAAGTCTAGATTGAAGGTACTCAGATTCTCAGTAGCTTGGATCTCCAGTGTGGCCTTGGCTTCGATGGTACCAGCTTGGGGATCCCATGTGATGTCAAGATCATAGTGTTGGACATCGATGCCACCGTTTCCTTCCTCGGGGAAGATGGAGTCGCCTAAACCGGCAGCGCCGGGATGGAAGCTGGTGGATGGGGGCGTCCCTTGCGGGGAAGACTCTCCGGCGCCGGCCGGGCTCGCGGTAGGCGCGTTTTCCACGTTCTCGGTGCTGGCTTGAGGATCCTCGGCGGGTGCAGCTGGGACCTGGCAGGCGCCGGAGAGCAGGCCAGCCGCCAGTAGCACGATGCACAAGATACGCTTTGTGGACGCTGTGTGGCCGTAAAGCATCAAGAAACTCCTCGTGAAGGTACGGTGGGGGAGTGGCGCTTCGACAGAAGAATGCCGCACCATGGTGGTCATTGTATCCCGGCTGCACAGATGTCGCAAGTCGCCAGTGCGTGCCACACGCGAGCGCGGGATATGGAATGTTTTCCATAGGAACCATCCCGGCAAATGGGGAAGGGCGTGGCGGAAGGCTTGTGCGTTACTTGAAGAGCGTTAGCGTTATCTCGCACAAGCATAATGGGAAGTCTCCGGATGGATAAGGAATGGGGGAGTGTGGAGAGGCGGCCGTGCATACTATTGACATAATGCAACTCTGGGGTCTCGTGAGTGGGATAGGGGAAGAGGAAGAGATTTCGGATCTAGACGGAGTTTAGCTCGGGGCGAGGAGCGGTAGACCACGGGCGGTTGCGGTGACCAAGGCCTGGCTGAAGGTTGCCAAAAATCTATAGCAGGTGTAGTGATGCTGAGGAATTGCAGGCATGCAAGAACCAGGATCACGAGCCACAGCACAGGCCAGGCGGCGGCAGAGGTGGCAGCAGGGCTCAGGAGCTCAGGCGAGGAGTCTGAGCGCTAGATGGGCTGTGATGCCTATATACACACTATAAATGTTATGTACTTGTCACGACTCGAGCCGGGCCTGATCCGTCAGCCCCTAGGATTTGCAGCACGAGTGTCGTGCAGGTGGCGCGGCGGAAACCGCAATTCCGGGATGCACGCCCTGTGGACCTGAGACGCCCGGCAGGAACTCAACCGACGGCTCGTGGCCTGCCCGCGCTACCGCACAGCAACGAGGCCCCGAACAACGGCGCAGATTTGGTTTTTCGCATAGCCTGCGGCAGCGGTCAAAGAAGGAAGGATCGAACAGGCTGTATGCAATTGCTATGCGAAATTATAACCCGGTTGCGTGTTTGCAGGAATTGTGGTTTGCAGAGGCTAGTCTTGTCGAGCGGCATGGCATCGGTGGTGGCGTTTTTGGCGCCTCAGGGAAGCCACTGCCACCTATAGAGCGCTTCTGCCCCGCTCTATAACTCCCTCCCTGTTATGGTGGGCACCTATGGCCCAGATATTGACGAGCAATGGGCTTGCCGCGAAGGCCGGGGAGCCAGACCGTTGTGCCGTCAAGGTGGGTTGCCTGTGGATTCGATAGCCCTTGAGCGTGAGGCTCGCCAGGTAGTCCCGATCGAAGTGTTATGTTAACTATCTCGATCAAGCCGGCGATGACCATGATTACGCCAGCGATCAGGCCTGGGAGCAATCGGATATTCGGCATGGTTCAGAAGCCATGCGAATCGGCAGGAAACACCTTTACAATTGGATGAGCGCTGGTCCTGTCAGCAGACAAGGGCAGGCAGTCTAGCTACGTTTGGCTGGGCCATGGTGAGCTAGCTTGGTGGCTGGCTAGATGGCAGGAAAGCCCAGGCGTTCGAACCAGTCGTCGGATCCCGGGTTGATCCCTGCGATTTGGTAAGGGCTCTGGCCACAACGCTTGCCCTCAGGTGCTGTGGTGGTTGCGCAAGGTCTTGACGAAGTCTTGAACCCGCGGTGGAATTACCAGTAGAGATGTCTTGGCATGACTTCGCTGTAGGTACCAAGATCTCAAGTCAACTATACCCTGAGGGAGCAGAAGACGGTGGCTTCAGCCTTGAACGGAAGCGGGACCACGGCACCAAGTGGCACTTGACGCTATACTTGGAGACACGTTTTGTCGCACGCCCTCTATGTGATACAATGCTACATAGAAATTGCGTCAGAGACCTGGAAACGAGATGCCGCCGTGCATCTCTATTTTGTGAAAGGCCATGAACAGGTTCCTGTTGAGGCATGAGCACGGTTCGATCGATCGGTTACGCGGCATTGATCTTAATCACCCTAGCGGGAGTCTTTGTGGCTGGTTTCGGCACGCACTGGATCCTCTCTCATGGAGATGGGCGACTACCGGCGACGGCCCTTTCGAGCCAGGAGGAGGGCGGGGATTCCAGCCAGGAAGCTCAGTTCGGCGTGTTCTGGGAGGCCTGGGACATATTGCAGCGGGACTTCTACGGTGAGGAACCTACGCCGGGAGTACGCACCTATGGCGCGATCAATGGCCTGGTGGAGTCGTACGGTGACCCCTTCACTTACTTCGTGGAGCCGGAGCCTCGCCAGCGCGAAAAGGAAGACCTGAGCGGTGAATTCGGCGGCATCGGAGCCTGGGTGAGCCAGGATCAGGACGGGACCATTCGCCTGCAACCGATGGCGGACCGGGCGGCTGACCGCGCGGGCATTCGTGAGGGAGATATCCTGCAGGCGGTCAACGGCACGCCGATCACGCCGCAGATGACGACGGACGACGCCGTCACATTGATTCGCGGCCCGGTAGGTGAAGCGGTACGCCTGACTATCCTGCGGGAGGAGAGCGGCGAAACCCTGGAGTTCGAGGTGGTTCGTGAGCGGATCGAGACGCCGACGGTGGAATGGCGCATGCTGGAGGAAGCCCCGGAGACGGGATATGTGACGATCCATCTCTTTGGAGAGCGGACAGCGAAGGAGCTAGACAGGGCGCTGGAGGAGTTGCGGGAACAGGGCGCGCGGCAACTGGTGCTGGACTTGCGACACAACCCGGGCGGCCTGTTGGACGGCGCGGTGGCGGTGGCCAGCAGATTCCTGAGCGACGGCGTTGTGCTGTTCGAGCGCAAGAGCGATGGGAGTGAGGAAACCTATCGGGTTAACAATGCGCAGCGGGTGGCAGATTGGCCAATGATGGTACTGGTGGATGGGGCCACAGCCAGCGCGGCGGAGATTGTGGCCGGAGCCCTGCAGGATCGCTCCCGGGCAAGCCTGGTAGGCGAGAAGACGTTTGGCAAGGGTTCGGTGCAGCTAGTCCACGACCTAAGCGACGGGTCTTCGATCCATGTTACGGTCGCGCACTGGCTAACGCCCAACGGACACGAAATCAATGGCGTGGGGTTGATGCCTGATCTGGAGGTAGCCCACGAGGATAATCGCGATGCGCCGCTGGAGGAGGCGGTGCGTCTGTTTAGCAGCCAGACCATGGGCAAGCAGGCGTCGCAGTAGGGTTCTGTTAATGGTCAACAGGCAACGGCTGTTGGCCATTCCCAAATCGGTACTGATGGCAGCAAGGAATCATTAAGAAGACGATGAAATCAAGCGGCTTGAGTATGAAATGGTTGGTATTGGCATTGGCGCTCCTGGTGCTGGGTGGGATGACATTTGTAGCCGGCTTCGGTACCGGCTTCGGCACCGGACGGGTCACGGCACCCCGGCCAGGTGCATCCGAGCTGGCGGCAGCTGCGGTCGCGAATGGCAGTTCCGTGCAGGCAGGTGGGGTGACGGCCAGCCGGCCCACTCCGGTGGCCCATGGTGAGCTGCCGGAGGAGTTCGACCTGGTGTGGGAGGCGTGGGAGGCCTTGGAAGAGGACTTCTACGGCGACCTGCCGGACACGCCCAACATGGTAGGTGGGCTGGTGGCAGGAATGCTGCGGGCTGCAGAGCAGGAGACTGAGGATCCGCTGGAGCGCGAGGAGACCGGCGAGGCAGTCATGAAGGCGGTAACCCAGGTGCTGGCGGATCGCTATGGCGAACTGCCAGATACCCAACGACTTGTATACGGGGCTATCAACGGTGTGACGTTCATCCTGGATGACGACTACACGACGTTGATGGATCCGGACATGGCCAACTTCTTCAACGAGAGCCTGCAGGGTAGTTTCGAGGGCATAGGGGCCCGGGTTGACCAGGCGGAAAACGGAGGAGTGCGCATCGTGGAGCCATTCCAGGACCAGCCGGCCTGGGATGCCGGATTGCGCCGCAACGACGTGATCATAGCTGTGGACGGCCGGGATGTGACCAAGATGAGCCTAAGCGAGGCCATTAGCATGATCCGCGGGCCGAAGGGCACCAAGGTGTTGTTGACGATCAAGTCACCAGAGCAGGAGCCGCGGGACGTGGAGATCGTGCGCGACCGGATTGTGAACCCGGCAGTAGAGCACGAGCTATTGGACAATGGTATTGCCTACCTGCAGCTGCGGGAATTTAGCGGCCCAGCCACCGAGCAGATTCAGGATGCCCTGGACGAGCTCCTGGCGCAGGACCCGAAAGGTTTGATCCTGGATCTAAGGGGGAACGGAGGTGGCTTGCTGAGGACCTCGGTGGACATCGCCAATGAGTTCTTGCCCGAGGGCCCGGTGGTGATCGAGCGGTTTAGGGACGGCTCCGAAGAGGTCTTCGAGGCTGAGTCCACAGGGCGAGCGCTGGAAATCCCTATGGTGGTACTGGTGAACGAGGGTAGTGCCAGCGCGTCAGAGATCCTGGCGGGGGCGATCCAAGATCGAGACCGCGGGGTACTGATCGGCACCACGACGTTTGGCAAGGGTTCGGTGCAGATTCCGCGAGAGCTGAGCGACGAGTCGGTGCTGCGCATTACCACTGCGCGCTGGTTTACGCCCAATGATCGACAGATCAATGGCGAGGGGCTTGAGCCAGACATCGTGGTGGAGCGCAGTATCGAGGATGAGGAAGCCGATCGCGATCCCCAACTGGACCGGGCGATCGAGTATCTGCTGAACGGAAACTGAGAGGACTGGCTACATGGCAGTCCCTGCAGAGGGCATCAAGGTTGTCACGAACAACCGCAAGGCACGCCACGACTACTTCATCGAGGACACCGTGGAGGCTGGGATCGTGCTGACCGGCACGGAGATCAAATCGATCAGGGCTGGTCGCATGAACCTCCAGGACAGCTTCGCCATCGTCCGGGGAGGTGAGGTGTGGCTGGTAGGTGCCCATATCTCGCCATACTCTCACGGGAATCGCGAAAACCACGATCCCACGCGGGAGCGGAAGCTCTTGCTACATCGCCGGGAGATCAACCGGCTGACAGGAAAGGTGCAGGAGCGAGGCTACACACTGGTGCCGCTGCGGGTGTATCTGCGTGACGGACGGGCCAAGGTGGAGTTGGGCCTAGCGCGGGGTAAGAAGCTGTACGACAAGCGCGACAGCATTGCCAAGCGCGATTCTGACCGCGAGATGCGGCGGGCGGTCAAGGACGTGTTCAATTGAGCCACGGACGAACACGGACGCCAGAGAATACACCGTGGAGAAGGCAGAGGAGAAACAGGATCGGAGGAGCCAGAGCAGAGTGGAACACGGACAGTGGAAGTGAGCTGGGGGACTTTGCAGAAGCCCTGGACCCAGCGGAGGAGACTTTGACGGCCTGGGCAGGTGTGATATAATGGAAACATGAAGGGGATGACAGGTTTCGACGGGGCAGGCTGACCGAGGATTGCAGGTCGAGGTGCGTCACCCTCGTAAAGCAGGCGCAAAAACCACAAGTGCCAACACTGGCAAGGCTTTCACCTTCGCACCCCGCAGCACTGCGGCCTCCATGGCCCTCGCTGCTTAAGCGAAGTAGAGCCACTCCTTGGTCCTGATCGACCAAGGCGGCCCTCACGGTGATTCTCACAGGCTGTGAGGCCAGCCGTCATAAACTGCTCGAGATGCAGTCAGGCTGACGCCGATGAGCCTGGCTAAAGACCAATCGGATAGCTGTTCGAAAGTAGGCCGTCGCTGGTCGACGGGACGGCGAAGCACAAAGCAGCGACTAAGCCTGTAGTATATCTTCGCTCGAGTGTCTCGGACGCGGGTTCGATTCCCGCCATCTCCACCTTTTGTTTAAGGGGCTGGCCAGACGGCCAGTCCCGTTTATTTGTAGCCCGAGCGCGCAGCAAAGAAACGCTGAGCCAGGGCCCTGTTTGCAGTTGAGCACTACAGCATGGAAGATTTGAGCGCGGAGCTACGACTGGTGGAGCGAGTGGTACGCGAGGCTGGCGAACTAGCGCTACAGTACTACGCCGACGGCGGCACAACGGTATCGTTCAAGGGTACGAATGACCCGGTGACCGAGGCCGATCAAAGAGCCAACGACCATCTCGTAGCAGCGCTGAGCCGCATGTTTCCTGCCGACGGCGTGCTTTCGGAGGAGTTGGCGGACAGCCCGGAACGGCTGACCAAGCGCCGGGTCTGGATTGTGGATCCTCTAGACGGGACTCGCGAGTTCATCGACCGCATTGGCGAGTTCTCGGTGATGGTGGGGCTGGCCGTTGATGGCGTGGCAGAACTGGGCGTGGTCTACCAGCCCACGACCGGGGTCCTCTATCGAGGCATCCCTGGACAGGTGGCGGAGATCGAGGTTGGGGGCACGGTCCGCACGCTGGCCGTCTCTCGCGAGGCCGCGCCCAGTATGATGCGACTGGTGGCGAGCCGATCTCACCGCAACCCGCTGGTAGGCGCGATATGCCAGCGACTGGGTGTAGTTCAGGAACAACCTAGCGGCAGTGTGGGATTGAAGATCGGCCTATTGGCAACGGGCGCATGTGACCTGTATCTGCATCCATCCCCGGGACTGAAAGAGTGGGACACCTGTGCCCCGGAGGCGGTCCTGCGGGCCGCAGGCGGCACGATCACCGACGGGTGGGGACGAGCCCTGCAATACAACAAAGCTGACGTGCGCCAGCGCCATGGCCTGGTGAGTAGCAATGGACGAGACCACGACCTGATTGTGGCGGCGACCGTGGAGGCGGCGCAGGCGGCTGGCTACACAGTAGAGACAGGCTTCTGGTGAGGCTAACCTTTTGACGCTCGGCGGAGCATGAACTGGAATAGCGGTACCTGCGTTGGTAATAACCTCAGGCATAGAAAGGATCGGCAACCCGATGGAATCTGTGCGTATTGGCATCATCGGTGGCAGTGGTGTCTATGAGATGGAGGGCATAGAGGATGTGCAGGAAGTATGGCTAGACACGCCTTTTGGCGCCCCGTCCGATGCCTACTTCGTTGGCACCCTGGAGGGCCAGCGGGTGGCGTTCCTGAGCCGGCACAGCCGCGGGCATCGTATCAGTCCCACGCAACTCAACTATCGTGCCAACATATGGGGCTTCAAGTCGCTGGGGGTTGAGTACCTGATCGGATTGAGTGCCTGCGGGAGTCTAGAGGAGCGACTCCACCCTGGCGAGATCGTCGTGCCCGATCAGATCTTCGACCGCACGCGGCTGCGCAGGTCGTCCTTTTTCGACGATCCGCAGGCTGGCACAGAGGGCCTGGTCGCCCACGTGTCCGTAGCTAACCCGTTCTGTGAGTTTCTGTCGGAGGTGTGTTACCGGTCGGTACAGGCTACTAGGGCCAGGGTCTATCGAGGGGGGACGTTTGTAGTGATCGAGGGTCCTCGTTTCAGCACCAAAGCGGAGAGCCAGGCCTTCCGGCAGCTCGGTTTTGCTATTGTCGGCATGACCTGTGTGCCCGAAGCGTTCCTGGCCCGGGAAGCCGAAATGAGCTTCGCGGTAATGGCGCATATCACCGACTATGATGTGTGGCATGAGAGCGAGGAGCCGGTGACCGTGGAAGCCGTGATCAGGGTACTGATTCAGAATGCCCAGGTGGCCAAGGACTCTCTGCGCAACGCCGTACGCATGCTGGCCAACGCTGGGCCCAGCCCTTACCAGCACGCGCTCCAGGACGCCATCATTACGCGCAAGGACCTGTGGCCGGATCAGGCGCGCGCCACACTGGCTCTGCTAGTCAGCAAATACGCGTAGGAGTACGAACTGCTGCGGCTATCGGACAAGCCTGACATATTCGCCGCGCACGGCATCCTGGGGGCCGGCCGCCAGAAGGCGCAGAAGCCGGCTGGCCAGGTCAGCCTTGTGCATGGCGTCAGTAGCGGACCAGGTGCGGCTCTTGATCTCCATGAAGAGGCCGGCGTCATCGGGCTTGGTAAGGCGGTCGATATTAATGGCAAACTCCTCGTTGTGGAAGAGGACGCGGTAGCGTGTCCGCCACTTCACGATCTCTACCTCCCGATCAGGCTGGAAGTATTCCCGGTAGAAGCGCAACGAGTGGATGGCCCTGGCCGTGAATCGGGAGCGGTTCAGAATCACCGAGTCGGCATACTCCCGTTCCGCCGTGGGACCGATCAAGGTCAGCGAATAGTGGGGTTGGATGTCCAGACCAGCCGCGGGGCCACGGGTCTCGTCCGGAGCTATCAGCTCATTGTCCTCGCGATAGCGCAGCACCCCCTGGGACGGGTCATCAAACATGAGATAGGTGTCGAACTGCTGGCGGACTGAGCGCTTCTGTACGGCGATGTCGGCATGGCCGAGGCGTTCCTCGGCCTGTTTGATATCGGGGATACGGGCCTTGAGCTGGATCTCGAAGGTCTCGGCGCGCTCCATACCGCCGAGGGCCAGCAGCTTGTTGAGCAGGCTACCTTCCCGCTCCTGCAGAAATGCACCGGTAGCCAGGGCCAGCGTCGCCACCTCAGCGCGCACCTGGGCGAGGTCGATGGTCTGCAGCTCGCGCTGACGCAGGAGCCAGCGACCTTCCACCATGACATCACGCACGTCGGTGCTCTTGGCGGCATAGACCAGGTGGGAGTACACGTTTTGGCGGGTGAAGTGGTATTGGGGAGTTGCGTGGGGCTGGTCGATGTCCACGGTAACGATATCAGCCCGTTTTCCCTCCTCGAGGGAACCAATAAGGTGGCTCAGATGCACTGCCCGTGCCCCTTCTATGGTAGCCATGGCGAAGGCGTCGGCAGCTGGCAGGGCCGTGGGATCGCCGGAGATGCCCTTGGGCAGCAAGGCTGCCAGCCGCATCTCTTCGAACATGTCCAGGTCGTTGTTGCTGGCTGGGCCGTCGGTGCCGATACCGACGGGAACTCCTTCTCGGCGAATATCCAGGACGGGGGCGATGCCGCTGGCCAGCTTGAGATTGCTGGTGGGGCAGTGGGCCACGCCAGCGTGGGACTGGGCCAACAGGCGCATCTCGGATGGCTGGATATGCACGCAATGGGCGGCAATGACGGGTACCCGAAGCAGCCCCAGGCCATGGACATAGGCGATGGGCGGCACGCCGTGTTGCTGCCGGCTCTCCAAGACTTCCAGGGCGGTCTCGGACAGATGGATGTGCAGCGGCACGCCCATTTCCTCCGCCAGCGCTACCGCCTGGGTGAGAAGCTCCGGTGTGCTGGTATAGGCAGCGTGGGGCGCGACGGCGGGCACGATGAGATCATGCCCGCGCCAGCGCTCGATGAACCGCCGGCAGTAGCTTATCCCCTCATCGTAGCTGGCGGCGTCCGGGGTGGGAAACTTAAGGAGGGACTGGCCCAATACCGCACGTAGGCCGGCTGCGACCGTGGCCTCAGCCACATCATCCTCAAAATAGTACATGTCTGCAAAGGTGGTCACACCGGAGAGGATCATCTCGGCGCAGCCGAGCAGGGTGCCCCAGCGGACGAAGGCCGGGTCCACGAACTCCCGCTCAACCGGCATCATGTACCCGTTTAGCCACACGTCCAGCCGCAGGTCATCCACCAGACCGCGCAGAAGGGTCATAGCCGCGTGGGTGTGGGCGTTAATCAACCCGGGGATGACAAATTGCCCATGGCAGTCGATCCTGGTGGCTTCGGGAAAACGGGAGAGCAGGTTGTCCTGCGGACCGACACCAACAATACGGTTGCCGGCCACGGCAACCGCGCCCGCCTTCAACACCTCGCGTTGCGTGTTCATGGTGACGACCGTGCCACCGTGCAGAATGACGTCAGCCTGCATGATTGGCCTCCAAATTGATGCTGCAAAACGGCGCACCGCCACAAGATGCGCAGTGCGCCGTTCCAACTAGCTTGCCGATCCGGGCGAGGCGGCAACCTTGCGGTAGCCTATTTTCGTCGTCGGGCTGGTGCCTTATTGGTTCGAGCTGGTGCTTTGCTCGCTACGGGCTGTTGCGCGACCTCCGGCTCGCCCAGCAGGAGCTCCGCCAGGGAAAGGAGGAAGAGGATTGCCATCACCACTGCCGAGGCGACACACCACGGACAGATGGCCGCAATGACAAAGACCTCCAGGTAGGTCAGGTAAGTTGAGAAGAGCACGCCGACCAGGGAAACAAAGAAGAAGGCCATACGCGCCATATAGCCCAGGTCCTTCCAGTCAGACCGCTTCACCCACCACAGGGCCAGTAGGGCCAGATATGAGCCAAGGCCCAGCACGGCCACCGGGATACCAAACAGTTGGGCGTAGGGGCTGGTCTGAACCGCTTCGCAGTCACCCGCGCCAGCACAGTAGGGCTCCAGCCCGAACAGCTTGACGTAGCTGAGATAAGCCGAGATACCTATGCCGGCGAGGATGAGGGCGAGCTGGGCCCAGTCCAGCGCCTTGCGTGTCTGAAGGCTCATCATGGGCCTCGCTAACCCTGTCCAGCCTGGGCCAAGGCGGCGTCGATGGCGGCCTTGATCTCCGGATAGGAGAACAGGACCTGCTGGCCATTCACGTAGATGGTAGGCGTGGCGTTGACGCCCAGCTGGCGCGCCTGGTTGACATCGTCACGGATAGTCTGCCGGAACTCCTCACGGCTCAGGCAGTCGCTAAACTCGCCCGCGTCGAGTCCCAGCGCTTCACCCATGCTGCGCAGTCGGCCCTGGGTGAAGGTATTGGTGCCCTGTTTACCCTGCTCCTGGAACAGGAAATCGTGCATCTCCCAGAACTTCCCCTGTACGGCGGCACACTCGGCAGCATTGGCGGCCCAAGTGGCGCCAGGCTCGTATTGCGGCAGGGGGTAGTGATTGTAGTCGAACAGCACCTTACCGGTAGCCACGTATTCCTCGTCCAGCTGTCTCCCGGCGCTTTCGGCAAAGGCCTTACAGGCCGGGCACTCGAAGTCAGAATATACCGTGACATTTACCGGGGCATCAGCTGCGCCTTTGGTGGAGCCGCTGATCAGTTCCGGGGCCAGAGTGGTTGCAGGCGGGGGTGTGCCGGCCGCCTGGCTCTGGGAATTGGCAAAAATGAGGGCTCCTACGACGGCTATGGCGCCCAAAGCAGCGATAATCATCCACATGCGCTGTTGTTGCCGCTTGCGTTCCCGCTGCGACGTCCGCCTGGCCTCTGTAGATTTGGCGGCGGTACTGCTCTTTTGGGATGTGGATCCACCGTTGGTAGCAGTGGTCGAGGACTGGGGGCCGGTATCCTTAGGTACGTTTGGGACTCGATCCCGTTTCTTCTTCTGCGACATACACTCCTCTTGGATGAGCAGGGGTTTTCCGCCCCTGGCATCCCCTGAACACATAGGGGTGCTGGCCGGTCTGCTCAGTCTTACAAAGGGTGAGTATACCACAAGTGGCACGGATGGCTAAATCTTTGGTCAGGATTTGAAGGCGGTAGCGGGGATGGTTTGGAAGACGATTGCACGAAGGGCCACGAAGGCGCGGAGCACGAGGGACACGAAGGATGGTTTTGACAAAGGGGCGCAAAGGCCGTAAGATAGTTGACTGGCCCTGCATGGGTCATGTACACAACGACGGGTTAGTGATGATCGTTCAGCATCAAGATCCCCAGCGTTTCGACCGGCCGGGATTTGCAGTCGACCAGCTCTGGCGCTGGGCAGCGCTGCCAGCGGCCGTCATAGCGGCTGCGCCCGGCTTGGCGCTACTGCCGCTGCCTCTGGCGGTAGTGCTGCCCTTGGCTGCGGCAGTAGCGCTGGCCATCCTGATCAGGCCCTGGGTTGGGCTGCCGCTGCTGGCAATCGCAGTACCCTTTGCGGCGGTGCGACCGGCGTTCCTGGCGGGCATGAGCCTGGACGCTGCTGACCTGCTGTTGGGCTGGATCGTGGCGGCATGGCTGGCCCAGGGCGTAGCCCGCCGGCACCTCCATGTGCCGCGGGCTCCGTCGACGGCGTTCCTGGTGCTGTTCGTGCTGGCCATTGCGCTGTCGGTGCCAGGCGCCAGCTCGTGGCGTGAGGCAATGCCGGAACTGCTGAAGTGGATCCAGGTAACGGTGTTGTACCTGTGCGTCGTGGCGGTGTTGCCGGCCAGGCGGGTTGGATGGCTCATCGCCGGCGTGTTGCTGGCCGCGGTTGCGCAGAGCAGCCTGGGCATTTACCAATACCTGACCGGGAGTGGCCCGGAAGCCTTTGCGGTGTTGGGCCGGTTCACGCGTGCTGCTGGCACCTTCCGCCAACCTAATCCCTATGCCGGCTTCCTAGGCCTGGTCGCGCCGTTGGCGGTGGTGCTGGCGGTGTGGGCCTGGGCGAGGCCACAGACCCGGTCGCGATGGGCCTGGCTTCCCCGCGTCGTGTTGCCACTGGTGGCCGCAGTGATTTTGGCAGGTGTGCTGGCCAGCTGGAGCCGCGGGGCATGGCTAGCGCTGGCAGTGGCGCTCCTGGCAGCGGTGGCAGGCTTCAGCAGGCGGGCGGCACCGGCAGTATTCGTCGGCGCTGGGTTGGCGGTGGCCATTGGCCTGGTATTTGGGCTGGCAGACCTGCTGCCGGCCTCGGTGGTTGGCCGGATAAGCGAGGTAAGCGACTACCTGGGCTTCATCGACGTCACGCGCGTCGAGGTAACGGACGCCAACTTCTCGGTCGTCGAGAGGGTTGCGCATTGGTTAGCCGCGGCCAGGATGTGGGCTGACCATCCGTGGCTTGGGGTGGGCATTGGCAATTATGCCACCGCTTACCCGGGCTACGCCCTACCGCGGTGGCAGGATCCACTGGGCCATGCGCACAACGTCTATCTCAATTTCGGTGCTGAAACCGGCCTGGTGGGCTTAATGGCCTTTGCAGCACTGTGGCTGGCGCTGGTGGCGCAGGCGGTGCATTCGCTCGGCAGCCGCAGCCTGTTTACCGTGGCGCTGGGTGCCGGGGTGCTGGGCGCCCTAGTCCATGCCTCGGTGCACAACGTCTTCGACAATCTGTGGGTACAGCATATCTACCTCACGCTGAGCCTGCTGGTAGGATCTTTGGCTGTACTGACGACCTCTCACCAGAGGGCAGGTAGCCAAGAGGCCAGCCCGTGACGAGAGAGCTGCGCCGGCAAGCGAGCAAAACTGATCAAGAAACATATTTGGTTATGTCAAAATCACCCCACTCACAGATCTTAAACGAGCCAGGTGTTACGGTCCTGGTAGCCGCGGAGCCTGCGAGCTCGGTAGAGCTGGAGCCAGCCGGAGAGGGCGCGTTTCGGACGCTGGCGAGGCAGGTAATCGCATGGTTGTCGGCGGTTACCGGCCTCAGCACGGCGGAGCTGACCCGCTTCCTTAAGTTTGCGACAGTCGGTGCCATCGGCATGGTGGTAGATCTCACCGTGCTCAACGTCTTGTACCGGCTGGTGCTGCCGGCGCTGGTGCCCGGGCTATCGGATGGGGTGCGGCTAATTGTCGCCAACAGCATCTCATTCACGGTGGCTGTATTGAGCAACTTCACCTGGAATCGGTTGTGGACCTTCCCAGAAAGCCGCCAACGTCCCCTGGGGGCACAGCTGGTCCAGTTCGCCATCGTCAACGTGATCGGCCTGGCCATCAACAACCTGGTGCTGTGGCTGGTGTTCCAGGTCACTCAGCAGATCCTGCCCGATCCATTCAACTATAACGTAGCCAAGATTCTGGCAATTGGTGTGGTCCTCTTCTGGAACTACGGGGCCAATCGCCTGTGGACCTACCGGGGGATCAAGTAGGGACGAACGTGCGCATCGCCATCGACTACACGCCGGCCGTGCATCAGAGGGCTGGCATTGGCCGCCACACGCGGCAGTTGGTGGCTGCGCTGGCGCCCCTGGTACAGGATCGTCACAAGATCGTTTTGGTGATCTTCGGGCGCCCGACCCACGGCGATGTTGCGGCGCCGGCATCATGCCAGGTGCGCGTCATCCCCCTCGCAAACCGATGGCTCTCTGTGGCCTGGTATCGGGCGCGGCTGCCGTTGCCGGTGGACTGGCTGAGCGGGAGTGTGGACCTGTACCACGCATCAGACTTCGTGCTACCGCCGGTTAGCACAGGAAGAACCCTGCTGACCGTACATGATCTGAGCTTTCTCACCGTGCCGGGCTGCGCGGACGAGGGTCTACAATCGTACCTCAGCCACGTGGTGCCGCGCTCCGTGGCGCGCGCCGATCATGTGCTGGCAGACAGCGAGAGCACCAAGCGGGACCTGGCCAACCACATGGGCGTGCCGCCCGACAAGGTCACCGTGGTGTATCCAGGCGTAGAGGCGCGCTTTCGCCCGCCAACGGACGCGGCAAGCGGCGCGGCGGTACGGACGCGCTATGGCATTGGTGAGCAGCCCTTCATCCTGGGCGTGGGAACGCTGGAACCTCGCAAGAACTGGCCTGCCCTGATCCGGGCCTGGACCTTGCTCAGGAACCGGACCGCCCTACCCCACCGCCTGGTCCTTGCTGGCGGCAAGGGCTGGCTGTACAGGGACATCTTTGCGGCTGCGGCGGCCAGTAAGTTCAGCGACGACATCGTCTTCACCGGTTTTGTGGAGGATTCCTTTCTGCCTGCTCTTTATGGTTCTGCTGATGTGTTGGGGTTTCCATCATTATACGAAGGTTTTGGCATCCCCGTAGTCGAGGCCATGGCCTGTGGCACGCCGGTGGTATGTAGCAACAACTCAGCCCTACCGGAGGCGGCCGGAGATGGCGCTCTCCTGGTCGATGCCAGGGATGAAGCCGGCCTGGCCGATGCGCTGCACCAGGTGATCGAGGACGAGTCGATGCGCGACGACCTACGCGCACGGGGCCTGGCCCACGCCAGGCGTTTCACATGGGAGGCGGCGGCAGCAAGTCAACTGGCGGCCTATGAGCTCGCTGTCCTCGAAACTGCGCCGTCGCGCGGGCGCTGAGCGCCTGAGCCCGGGAGACCCACCATGAGCTCGCTCGCCAGCCTATTGAGGAATTCGTTGATCGCCACGGGCTTGACATTGGCCGGACTGGTGCTGGTGGTGGCGGGTTACTGGGGGCCGTGGGTATGGGCGGAACCAGCGGGACTGCGCGTCCTGGGCCTGGACCTGGCCGAATACGTGAAGTTCGTGGCGGAGGTGCGATCGGGACAGGTCAGCGTGCTCCGCGAGGTGTTCTACCTACCCCTGGTGGCCCTGAGCTTGAGCCTGAGCTTGCTGGCCCATCGCCGCGAGCTGCGACTGCCGCGAGCCGTACGGTGGCTGCTCAACCTGCTGGCTATTCCGGTGGCCCTGGCGATGTTGCCCCCGGCGTGGACACCGGCTCTGTTGTTGAGCCCGGAATTCGTCAAGCAGACCATTGCCATAGGGCTGTGTGTGGCTGCTGCGGGCCTGTCCTATCCGTTGTGGCGCAGGATGCCCGGCTCGTTGGTCGCGGGGATGCTGGTGATGCTGGCCCTGTTGGCAACCGGGCCGATGCTGGCGAGCTTCTGGCGGCTCAGAGGTCCCCTGGATGCCGTTTACGGAAGGCCGATCGAGGTTGGACGCGGGCCGGTGGAGATGACCCTGGGATTTGCGGTTCTGTGTGCCGGGTATGTGCTGGCGCTGAGCCAGGCGGTGGCACCAGATAGTAGTCCAGGGAAGCAAAACAATTAGCGGTGGAGCCAATGCACAGAGCGAAGCCGCCAGGACCGGATCGCAATCAATTTGCCAAGGCAGGTGTCGGGCTGCGAGGCGAGGGCGGCACTAGAGGGATGACAACCCCGGGGCAGGCACGGCGTCCCGCCCCTACCATGAGATGGGGCAAAGGAAGGGGATAGCCACCCGGTATAGATGGTGGGCCGACCCGGCGACAGGGTAGGCCAGACGCGAGATCAGATGGAGGGGTTGGGGAGACCCCGCCCCTGCGCGGGGGTCGATGGATCCTCGTGTCTTGTGGCATCCCACCAGGCGAGCCAGCGCTGGCGGCTGTCCTGGCGATATTGACGGTCGTTGGCGAAGACCTCGATGGTGACGGTGCCGTCATAGCGGAAGGATTTGAGGTCGGCCACGACCTTATGCCAGCTGACACCACCGCGCATGGGAGCTCCCAGGGGCAGGTGCTGGTCGGCGGTGCCGTCGTTATCGGACACATGGACGTGGGCCAGCCGGTCGGCCAGGGCAAAGAGGTATTCGCGGGCTAGATTCTTGGGGACATCGATGTTAGCATGGCCGACATCCAGGAGCAGGTAGAGGTTGGGGCTGCGGGCAAAGATCTCCCGGAAGTGCTTGAGCTGGTGCGCGTTGTCGGTATGATTCTCCATAGCCACAAACACATTGCGGGCCCGCCCCTCCTGGCACAGCCGGGCATAGAGCTGGGCGTAAAGCTCGTAGCCATCGTGTTCAGGCCAGGACCTGGGGAAGAACATATAGTGAGTGGTGAGTAGACGGGCACCCAGTTCCGCGGCCAGGTCCAGGTAGCGCAGCAGCTCGTCTAGGGCCGCCCGGCGCACCAGTGCCGAAGGATTGTGCACGGGCAGGTAGGGCGCGGCGTGACAGATCACACCCAGGCCCCGGTCGTCCAGTAGCTGGCGCACGGCCCTGGCGTCAATCTGGTGCGGCTCCGCCCTGGGCGCCTCGATTGCCAGGTCGACGTAGTCAAATCCACCCTGCGCAATCAAGCCAATCTCATCCAAGAGGTTGCGCTGAGGGTTGGTCATGGCCCCGATCTTCATAGCTGGCCTCCTTTGTGCTGGGGGATGGCAACCAGGTCAAAGGTGCCACGGCCCGCGTCGTACAGGCCAAAGGAGGGAGACCCGAACCGCCCCATGACCTCACCCGGGTTAGCCAATACTGTTCTTGGTCCAGCAGTCTCGACCCGAGCGATATGGTTGTGGCCATAGCACACCAGATCAAATTCGCCGCTCCCGGCCAGGGGACCGGCGATCTCGGGATAGTGGTTGATGGCAATCCGCCGCCCGGCCAGGGAAAGATCAGCAAATTGGCCGTGTATGGTCACGTTGCCGGTGGCCTGGGCGTTCTGGAGCAGCAGGCGGGGATCGCCGTCGTTGTTGCCCAGCACGCAATGGACTGGTCCGGCAAACCCCTGACCCAACTGGGTGAGGGTAAAAGGAGCGCAAAAATCCCCGCAAAAGAGCAACACCTCGGCCCTGGCGGCCCGGACCTGTTCCAGGGCTACAGCCAGGTTCCAGATGTTGTCATGGATATCGGACAGCAAAGCGACGATCATGGCATGTTATCCTTTCATTTGCCAGCGCTTGAAAACCTAGCGAATAGTGACAGGCTACCTGGCGTGCCCACGCCTCCGGCCTGGCGAGATTTGCCGGCCCTGATGCCTGCTTTATAATCTCTGCATGAACACGATTCCACCTGCTGCTTCCCCAGCCCCGCAACAGGCTGGCGACCACCGCCGCGCTACCACTGTCCTGTGGGCCATAGCCACCTTTGCCCTCCTGAGTCTATGCAGCATCCTGATCCTGGTGGTCCTAGCGACTGGCGGGCAGCTGCCCGACTTGGACCAGGGAACGTCCTGGACCCCGCCGCCGGCCGCAGCAATTGCTCCTGCGGGTATGGCCTCAGGCATAGAGCGGCTTGAGGATCAGCCGTTCCTGCCAGGCGATGCCATCCAGAACGTCAGTGGGGGCCGCGTGAACCTGCGCCAGACGCCCGGATTCCACAACAAGCCAGCGGACGATGTCATCGCGGTCCTTGAGGCCGGAGATGTGGCGACGATGGTAGCGGGACCGGAGCAGGCGGACGGCCTGCGCTGGTGGCTGGTGCGCTATGGGACGGCCGAGGGCTGGATGGCGGAGCGCAGTAATAGCGGCAAGGTCTTGTTAGGGCCGGCATCCTAGCAGGACTCATTGCAGCCGTATGCGCGGGTTTAGAAACGCGTACAGCAAGTCGGCGGCCAGATTGGCCAGCACGAAGATGAGCACTGTCACCATGGTAATCGCCTGCAACAGGGGCAGGTCACGGCGGTCAATGGCGAAGGTTAGCAGCCGGCCCAGGCCAGGGTAGTTGAAGACGTTCTCCACGACAATCAGTCCACTGATCAACCAGCCGACGCTGATGGCCACGACAGTGATGGTCGGCAGCAGGGCGTTACGCAGCACATGCTTTTTGACCACAGTACGCTGGGGTAATCCTTTTAGCTCCGCCGTACGCACGTAGCCCTGTTTGAGCTCCTCGATAACGCCGGCACGGGTCAGACGGGTCACATAAGCCAGAAGCACCAGGGTGGCAGTCAGGGCCGGCAGGATCAGCATAGGTAGGGCCTCGACAAAGTCAGTGCCCGGCCTGATGGATGAGTTGGCGGGCAAGAGCTGCAGCCGGAAGGCGAAGATCTGAATCAGGACCAGCCCAGTAACGAATTCAGGAAGGCCCACCACGGACAGCGAGCCCACGCTAATAGCGTTATCGGCCCAACGGCCCTCGCGCAAGCTGGCGATGATCCCCAAACCGATCGAAAGGGGCACGGCGATGACCAGGGTGACGGCAGCCAGCATCAGCGAGTTGCCGAGACGCTCCGACACCAACACGCGCACCGGCAGTCCTGTGCTATACGAAACACCCCAGTCCCCGACCACGAAGCGACCCAACCAACTCAGGTATTGGATGGGCAGGGGCTGGTTGAGCCCGAGCTCGGCGCGCAGCTGTTCCAGGGCCGCCTCGCTAGCCTCTCGCCCGAGGATAATTCGGGCAACGTCGCCCGGCAGCAGCTGGGTGACCACGAAGACGATGATAGAGGTCAGGATTAGGGTCAGGACGAGAAAGGCGAGGCGGCGCAGGATGTAGTGGGACATCAGGCTAGCGCCCCGCAAATAGCGGTCTTTGGGCCAGCGCTAGGTCGGCTAGGGGGATGTGGCATCTGATACCATGGCCGCCGTCTGTAGCCTGCCATGGTGGCTCCTCCGTAGTGCAGATGTCACCCAGGAAGCGAGGGCACCGCGTGTGAAAGCGGCAACCACCGGGAAGGTCAATAGGGCTGGGGACGTCGGCAGCCAGCCGCACAGGCTCCTGGACCGCGCTGGGGTACGGCAAAGGCACGGCAGACAGAAGGGCCTCGGTGTAGGGATGGTAGGGGGGCTCCAGCAGCTCTGCCGTGGTACCTCGCTCTATCACCTGGCCGAGGTAGAGCACGGCGATCTCATTGGACAAGTAGCTGGTGACAGCCAGGTCGTGGGAGATAAACAGGTAGGCGGTCTGCCGTTGGTGCTGGAGCTCGTTGAGCAGGTCCAGGATGGTGGCCTGGATAGAAACATCCAGGGCGGACACGGACTCGTCGAGGATCAGCAGGTCGGGCTGGGAGGCGAAGGCTCGTGCGATCGCCACACGCTGCTTCTCGCCGCCGCTGAGCTGGCCAGGCAGGCGATTGGCGTAGGAGGGACTTAGCTTCACCGATTCGAGGAGGGCTGGTACTTCTGCTTGAGCCTCGGCTGCGGACAGACCGCCCAGGCGCATCAACGGGCGGGCCAGGGCCTGCTCCACGGTGCGGTAAGGATTGAGAGCCTCCTCCGGGTTTTGGAACACCATCTGGATACGGCGGAGGGTAGTGGCGTCACGACGAGAGAGGTGGTAAGGCAGCTCAACGCCGGCCAGCAAGACCGCCCCACCGTCGGGCTCGACCAGGCCCGCTATGGCGCGTGCCACCGTAGTCTTTCCGCTGCCGCTCTCCCCGACCAACCCCAAGGTGACGCCCTGAAGGACGTCAAGGCTAATGCCGTCGACAGCACGAACGGCCCGGACTGGCTGGCGGCGCAGGATTTGCTTCAGGGAGCGCCCAAGTGGAAAGCGCTTGTACAGGTTGTCGACCTGCAGCACGGGCTGGGGCCGATCGGGCACGGCATGTCGGGTACTGGCATTGCCGGCCTGGCCGGGCCAGGCGGCGAGCTGGCCCGACACGATCTCGGGCCAGCGATGGCAGCGCACGTCATGCCCATCCGCGGCTGGCTCAAGGGAAGGCCGCACGTGGAGGCAGGTGTCGACGGCCAGGGGGCAGCGAGGTGCAAACACGCAGCCAGCGGGCAAGGCGCCGGGCCGCGGGATGGCCCCGGGGATGGCCTGTAGCATCAGCTGGTACTTGTCATCGCCCATCCGCGGAATACAGGCCAGCAGGCCAGAGGTGTAGGGATGGATGGGCCGGGCATAAAGATCCTCTACCGCGGCATCCTCAACGACCTCGCCGGCATACATCACAGCCACGCGATTGGAAATGCCTGCCACGACGCTCAGATTATGCGAAACGTAGAGCACAGCCATGCGGCGCTGATGGATCAGCTCGCGTAACAGGTCCAGCATGGCGGCCTCGGTGGTCACATCTAGGTTAGTTGTAGGCTCGTCCAGCACCATCAGCGTCGGCTCAGCCGCCAGGGCCATGGCGATCATCACCCGTTGCTGCATGCCTCCGCTGAGCTGGTGGGGATAGCTGCGGGCAATCCGTTCCGGGTCAGCCAGGCGCACCGTGGCCAGCAAGTCCATGGCCCGTTGCCGGGCCTCCGTAGCAGGGACAAGCGTGGGGGGGATAGCCTCCACCAATTGGTCACCGACACGCAGGGATGGATTGAGCGAGGAGAGAGGGTTTTGCGGCACCAGCTTGAGCCGGTCTTGCCAAACGCCCCGGAGCTCCTCCGGGGGCAGGGCATAGAGATCCTCGCCGGCGAGGAAGACAGAGCCTTGGCGCACGCGGCCGTTGCCGGCCAAGTAGCGCATGATGGCCAGGGCCAGAGTCGACTTACCCGAGCCGCTCTCACCTACCAAGCCATAGGTCTGGCCGCTGGCGATATGCAGGCTGACATCACGCACGGCGTCAACCTCTTGGTTACCCCGGCGGTAGGCCACAGTGAGGTTGACGACCTTAAGGGCTGGAACCTGGCTCACGGCCTGGCTCCTCGTTCGATATCACCGGCCTGCAGGGCCCGTTTCAGCCCATCCGACATCAAGTTCACGCCGATCACGAGCAGGGCAATGGCGGCGGCGGGGAAGAAGAGCGCCCAGGGGGTGAGCGAGGCGTAATTGCGGGCCTCAAAGACCATCAAGCCCCAGTCGGGATTAGGCGGCTGGACGCCGACACCCAGGAAGCCCAGGGATGCCACCAGGAAGATGGCATAAGAGAAGCGCAGGGCAGATTCGACGGCCAAAGCGGGCAGCACTGAGGGCAGGATCTCCCGGAAGAGCATGTGGAAACGACCCTCTCCCTGTAGCTGCGCTGCCTCCACAAAACCTCGGGTCTTGACGGAGAGCACGACGCTGCGCACCACACGGGCAACGATGGGGGTGTAGACAATGACGATGACGATCAGAATGCTGTTACGGGACGGGCCGACGGTGCCCAGTAGCAAGAGGGCCAGGAGCAAGGCGGGGATAGCCAGCAAACTATCAAAGCCGCGGAAAACGGCCTCTTCGAGAAGACCACCCTGGTAGGCGGCGAAGAGGCCGATCACGGTGCCGGCGACCACGGCGAGAAGGGTGCCCAGGCCGGCCAGGGCCAGGATATCGCGGGCACCGAGGACCACGCGGCTGAAGACGTCGCGGCCCAGGCGGTCGGTGCCAAAGGGATGCTGCAATGATGGTGGCTGACGAGCCTCGGACGGGATTTGTTCCGTGGCGCTGTAGGGCGCAATCAGCGGGCCGAGAAGAGCCATGAGTAGGAAGATAAGCACGATGGTTGTGCCCACGGCAGATGCTGGGCGGGCGTAGAGCTGACCCAGCACCTGCAATGGGCGGGCCCGGACCACAGGAGCGGGTGCAGAGGCTGTAAGAGCCCTGGGGTCTCCCGCGCCTAGTGCCATAGCTTACTCATGGCTAGTGGATGGTGACCTTCGGCCGCATCACGCGAGGACACGAAGGGATGGGACACGCCGAAGCCAACCTGTGCTCTCTGTGCTCTGCGACGATGCACAGCCATCCTGGCTACTGGGTAGTTCTGATGGTAGCCAGGTCGGTACGGCCGGCAAAGGCCTTCAGCTGGAAACCGTCAAAGCCGTCGCGGATGGCAGCCAGCTGGGCAAAGAAGTAGGGAATGATCACCGGCCCACGCTCGATCAGGATACGCTGGATATCCTCGTAGGCCTGGATACGCTCATCCTCGTTCAGGGTGGCACCGGCCAGCGCGGCCAGCTGATCAAACTCCGGGTCGCACCAATGGGACTCGTTCCACTTGGCATCGCAGCGCAACATGACGTCGAGGTAGAACTGGGGGATTGGCCGGGAGCCCCAGCCGGTGATGCCCAGGTCGGCCTCGAGCCATCCGTTGTCGCCGTAATACACGCTCTCGGGCTCGACGATCACATTGACGTCGATACCGGCTTCGGCCCACTGCTCTTTCAGCACCACGGCCAGATCCGGCCGGTCACCGGAATCGGGCACGTGCATGTCGATCTGCAGGCCATCTGCGTAGCCAGCATCTGCCAGCAGCTCCCGGGCTGTGGCCACATCGCGAGCAGGCAGCTCGGTTGCCTCGGAATAGTAGTTGGCAAAGAGAGGACCTATGGGGCTGTCACGACCAATAGCACCAAGGCCGAGGTTGATCTGATCGAAAATGGGCTGGCGATCGGTGGCCAGCTTCATGGCCTGGATGACCTGGGGCTTGCTGCCAGGCTCCCGGTCGGAGCGTAGGCGTACCAGGTCGAAGCCGTTGGTGGCCACAGAGACGGTCTGGATGCCAGGCTGGCCCTCCAGGCTTTGAAAGAGGGGGGTTGGCATGCGCATGACCAGGTCAATCTGGCCGCTGCGGAGGGCGTCGACACTGGCCGCCTGGTCGCTGAAGAAGACTAGCTCCAGGTTGGCTACCCCGGGCTTGCGCTCCATGAAATAGTCTTCATTGGCGACTAGATCCATACGATCCTCCGGGCTGTAGCTGGCGACCTTGAACGGGCCACTACCGTTGAAGCTGGTGGCGAAGTTCTCCGTGCCGGCCTTGACGACGACGGCATGGTTGTCGCTCAGGTTATACTGGAAGAACGGATCCGGCTGCTTGAGCTGAAACACCACCTCTTTGGACTTGGCCGGGTCGCTGCCCTGGGGCAGGGCAAAGATGTTGACGATGTTGCCATAGAGGTCGGCCGTGGGTAGCCCGGCTGCCGGGTCTCGCAGGCGGTCAAAGGTATAGATGACGTCGGCTGCAGTGACGGGAGAGCCGTCATGGAAGGTGGCATCAGGGTCGAGGGTAATGGTATAACTGAGGCCGTCTGGCGCTACCCTGGCCGAGGTTGCCAGGCGGGGCTGGAGCCGGTTTTGGGCGTCCACGTCTACCAGATAGTCATAGACGGCATTGAGGATAGCGATCTCGGCATCTGAGGTGGCGAAAGCGGGATCGAGCTGCGCGGGAATGTCGAGAGCAACACGCAGGGTGCCCTCAGGTCCGGAGCTAGCCTCGGTGGCCGGTTGGGTGGCCGGGCTGACGGGGGCGGCCGGGGGCACGCAGCTGGCTGCGACCAAGGCGACCAGCAGGAGCACGGCGAGGCTGAGGTAAAGGTGCCGTAGACTTGGGGCGGTGGTCATGAACACTCCTCCATTTCGTGTCACCCCGTCGGGCGCAAGGGCCTAGGGGCAAGGGCTGCCAGTGTCAGAGTGGCGACTGGTGTGAGAGGCGACGTGAGACGGTCGCCCTGACTCACACCATGGCATGGGAGCCAGCCAACGCTGGCCGCCACCATGATAGCATAGGGTGGGGCCACTGTCGAGTCGGTGGAGCGGGGGAGGGGGAGTGGGCGGGGACACAGACGGATGTCGAGGTTTCAGCCGGGATTCGCACCAAGGCCGGTCAAAGCCTCGACTCCGTCGCCGAATACGCTGACCCGGCTGAAGCCCGGACTCCTAGATCAGTTCCAGCACGGCTCCCTGGCTGCCGCTGGTGACCATGGCGGCGTAGCGGCGGAGGTAGCTGGGCAGGTTCTGGCGCACCACGGGCTGCCAGGAAGCCTGCCTCTGGGCCAACTCGGCGCTGTCAACGTGGAGCTCCAGGCGACGGCCGCGGATATCGACGGTGATCAGGTCGCCGGGCTCTATGAAGGCGATGGCACCACCGGCTGCGGCCTCCGGAGAAACGTGGCCCACGCAGGCGCCGCGGGTGCCGCCGCTGAAGCGGCCATCGGTAACGAGGGCCACGGAGTTGCCCAGGCCTCGGCCCATGATCAGGCTGGTGGGGGTGAGCATCTCTTGCATACCCGGGCCACCCCGGGGGCCCTCGTAGCGGATGACTACCACGTCGCCCGGCATGACCTGGCCGGCCGAGATGCCGGCGACAGCCTCCTCCTGGCTGTCGAAGATCACGGCCGGGCCTGTGTGGGTGAGCATCTGCGGCAGCACACCGGCGGTCTTCACGACGCTGCCATCAGGCGCCAGGTTGCCGAAGAGGATGGCCAGGCCACCCTCAGAGCTATAGGGGGACTCCAGGGAACGAATGCAGTCCACGTCCGAGGATCGCACGCCGGCAATGTTGTCGCCCAGAGTCTGGCCGGTGACAGTGATGGCGTCCAGGTGCAAGGTGCCGGGCTTGAGGGCCAGCTCGGCCAGGATGGCCGAGACGCCGCCGGCGCGGTCGACGTCTTCCACGTGATAGGGGCTCGAGGGGCTGACCCGGCAGATGTTGGGTGTGCGCGCACTGACTTCGTTGATGCGACTCAAGGGATAGTCCACGCCAGCCTCGCGGGCGATGGCCAGGATATGCAGCACGGTATTGGTGCTGCCACCCATGGCGACGTCCAGGGCCATGGCGTTGTCGATGGCCTCTGCGGTGACGATGCGGCGCGGGGTCAAACCCTGCTCCACCAGCCTCAGCAGCTGGCGGGCGGCGGCGCGGGCCAGCTCCTCGCGGCGGGGATCGATGGCCAGGATAGTACCGTTGCCCGGGAGGGCCATGCCCAGCGCTTCGCAGAGGCAGTTCATAGAGTTAGCGGTGAACATGCCGGAGCAGGAGCCGCAGGTAGGACAAGCGGCGTCCTCGATCTCCTTAAGCTCCGCGGCGGTCATGGTGCCGCTTTGATAGGCACCTACGCCCTCGAAAACCGAGATCAGGTCGACCACCTTGCCCGTCGTAGTCACGCCAGCCTTCATCGGGCCGCCGCTGACGAAGATCGCTGGCACGTCGAGGCGCATAGCGGCCATGAGCATGCCGGGGGTGATCTTGTCACAGTTGGGGATACAGATCAGGCCATCGAACCAGTGGGCCGCGACCATGGTTTCCACGCTATCGGCGATGATCTCCCGGCTCGGCAGGCTGTATTTCATGCCGAAGTGGCCCATGGCGATGCCATCGTCGACGCCGATGGTGTTGAACATGAAGGGCACACCGCCGGCCTGGCGCACGGCATCGCGCACAACCTCGCCGAAGGCCTGCAGGTGCACATGTCCGGGCACAATGTCGACATACGAGTTGGCGATAGCGATGAAGGGCTTGTCCATATCGGCGTCGGTGACGCCAGTGGCCTTGAGCAAGGCGCGGTGGGGCGAGCGGTCGATGCCCCGCTTGATCATATCCGAACGCATGGGACGCTGTTTGCCGTTGGTGGATTGGGCCATGAGAAATCCTCGTGGATCAGATTATGCGGCTGGTGCGCGGTTGAGCCCCAGCAGGGCGTACTCGAAGCTGTCGTTTAACGCCTGCCAGCTGGCCTCAATGATGTTGGTGCTGGCACCTACCGTGCTCCACGTGGTATGGCCATCACCAGACTCGATGAGCACGCGCACCACGGCGCCGGTGGCCGAAGTGCTATCAAGGATGCGCACCTTGTAGTCGATCAGGGACAGGTGCTCCAGGTCCGGATAGAACTGCACCAGGGCCTTGCGTAGGGCGATGTCCAGGGCGTTGACCGGGCCGTTGCCCTCCGCTGCAGTATGAAAGACCTGGCCGGCCACGCGAACCTTGACCGTGGCCTCGGAGAACTTGGACGTCAGGTCGAGATCGAGCAGCGGGCTGGCATCACCGGAGGCGCCATTATGAGCCCGGCCGTTCTGGTGCTCGATGACCACCTTATAGCGCAGCAGCTCAAAAGGCGGCAGATAGTCGGGCTGCAGCCGGCGCAGGAGCAGAGCCACGGAGCCCTCGGCGCCCTCGAAGGCAAAGCCCTGGTTCTCCAACTCCTTGATGCGCTCCAGAACCCGCCGCTCCTGCTCCCGGCTCAGGTTGGCAAGGCCGAACTCCTCGCGCTTGACCGCGATATTATCCTTGCCACTGAGCTCGCTGACCACGATACGTTTCTGGTTGCCCACCAGGGTTGGATCGATATGCTGGTAGCTGCGCTCTACCTTGACCACGGCGTTGACATGGGTGCCACCCTTGTGGGCAAAAGCTGAGCGGCCGACAAAGGCAGAGTGGGCGGGCAGCTGCAGGTTGGCCAGCTCGGCCACGAAGTGGGAGAGCTCGCTGAGCCGCATGAGCTGGTCATCGCCGACGCAGTCGATCCCCATCTTCAGCTTGAGATTGGCGATAATGCTAACCAGGTTGCTATTGCCGCAGCGCTCGCCATAGCCATTGATAGTACCCTGCACGTGGGTGGCACCGGCGCGAATGCCCTCCAGGGCATTGGCTACGCCGACCTCGCCGTCGTTGTGGGTGTGGACGCCCAGGATTCCCCGGTAGCCTATGCCTCCCAGAAAGCGCCGCACGGTGCGCACCATGTCGCCAATCTCCCAGTAGAGGCTGCCGCCGTTAGTGTCGCACAGGACCAGGGCATCGGCACCGTTACTGGCTGCGGCCTGGAGGGTAGCCAGGGCATAGTCTGGGTTGGCCTTGTAGCCGTCGAAGAAATGTTCGGCGTCGTAGATGAACTCCTGCGTGTGGGCCTTGAGATAGGCGCTGGAGGCACCGATCATACGCAGGTTCTCGTCGAGGGTGGTGCGCAGGACCTCGTGCACATGCAGGTCCCAGGTCTTGCCGAAGATCGTGATCACCGGGGTCTCGGCTTCCACCAGCAACCGGATTTGCGGATCATCGGCAGGGTCGACGCCGGCCTTGCAGGTGCTGCCAAAGGCTACTACCCGGGCCGTGTTAAGGCTCAGCTCGCGGCGGGCGCGCTGGTAGTATTCGATGTCCTTGGGGTTTGAGCCCGGCCATCCGCCCTCGATGTAGTGGATGCCAAGCTCGTCGAGCTTGCGGCTGATGCGCAGCTTATCCTCGCAGGAGAGATTGACGCCTTCACCCTGGGTGCCATCGCGCAGGGTGGTGTCATAGAGCCATACCGGGGGAGATTGGGTTGTCATGGGAGGATCCTCCATCTTGCATGCCAGGCGGCGAAAGTCACATGAGTGCACCAGGAAGGTGCCTCAGTGCCGCGGCCAGCGTGTGCCAGCCGCACTGCAGATCTGGCCGCGCGCCAGCGCGGCGGGGATTGTTGGCGCATCAGATGGAGCGGGCGCAGTGGGTCGAGACAAGCACCCAACGTGCGCCCGTGTTCACCTCACGGCCCCTTAGGGCCCTCGTAGAGACAAAAGGGAGGGAAGGTATCATGATTTGCGGCTAACCCAAAGCGTGTAGATATTGGACGACGATGTCGCCCATGACAGCCGTGCCTACCACCTTGGTGCCCGGCTCGGCGATGTCCGCGGTGCGCAGGCCCGCCTCCAGCACGGCATCCACGGCCTGCTCGACCGCGTGGGCCTCGCGGGCCAGGCTCAGGGAATGGCGCAGCATCATGGCCGCACTGAGGATGAAGGCCAGGGGATTGGCAGCTCCCTTGCCAGCGATGTCGGGCGCAGAGCCGTGGATGGGCTCATAGAGGCCACGTGGCAGGCCCAGGCTGTTGGTGGCCTGGCCCAGGCTAGCGCTGGGCAATAACCCCATGCTACCAGCCAGCATGCTGGCCTCGTCGGTGAGGATATCCCCAAAGAGGTTCTCAGCCAGGATGACATCGTAGGCGGCTGGCCGGCGAATCAGGTGCATGGCCATGGCGTCCACCAGCACATGTTCCAGGGTGACGTCAGGAAACTCGGTAGCCACAACCTCGGTCACGACGCGGCGCCACAGGCGGGAGCTGGCCAGTACATTGGCCTTATCGACGGAGGCTAGCCGGCCAGTACGGACGCGGGCGGCCTCGGCCGCCACGCGCGCCACCCGCTCGATCTCAGGCCGGCTGTAGATCATGGTGTCAAAAGCCTGTTCCACCGCGCGGCCCGTGTCGTCGACCTCAAAGTGAGCCTCCTGGCGAGGGCCGAAGTAGATGCCCCCGGTGAGCTCCCGTACCACCAGGAGATCCACACCTCGCAGTGTCTCGGCCTTGATCGTAGACGCATGGAGCAGGGAGGGCACAAGCTTGACCGGCCGCAGGTTGGCGAAGAGGCCCAGGGCCTTCCGAATGCCCAGCAGGCCCTGTTCTGGACGGACTCTGGCCATTGGGTCATCCCATCGCGGGCCACCAACTGCGCCCAAGAGCACAGCGTCGGCCTTCTGGCACAGTTCCAGGGTGGCCTGAGGCAGCGCATGGCCGGTAGCATCGATGGCACAGCCACCTAGCAGGCCCTCGCCGATGTGAAACGTGTGGTGAAACTGGCCGCCGACAGCCAGCAATACCTTGAGCGCCTCGGCGGCAACCTCGGGGCCAATGCCGTCGCCGGGGAGAATGGCGATGAACGCTTCACTCATCGGGCAGCCTCATAGGCGGTAATGTCGGCTTCCTTGGACAACAGGTAGCCCAGGTCATCCAGTCCCTCCAGCAGACACAGCTTGCGATAGGGGTCCATGTCGAACGACACCCGCTGCCCGTCGGGCAAGGTGACCATCTGGGCGGCCAGGTCGACATGGATGGTCGTATCAGGCTGCTCTTCCACCAGGTGCCAGAGCAGGTTGACCTGGTCCTCGGTCAGGGTAATGGGCAGCAGGCCGTTCTTCAGGGCATTGTTGTAGAAGATGTCGGCGAAGCCAGGGCTGATGACCGCCCGGAACCCATGGTCGGTGAGAGCCCAAACGGCGTGTTCCCGGCTGGATCCGCAGCCAAAGTTTTGGCCGGCGATCAGGATCTTGGCGCCCGCGTGCTGAGAGCGGTGGAGGACAAAGTCCGGATCCGCTGACCCATCAGGCAGGTAGCGCCAGGCGGCGAACAGGCCCTCTCCCATCCCGGCCTTGGTCACCGCGGTCAGGAAGCGGGCCGGGATGATCTGGTCCGTGTCCACGTTCTCCGCGCGCAGGGGGGCCGCCTTCGACTTTAGTTCGGTAAATGGCTTCATCGTGGTTCCATCCTACAGCATCTCGCGCACGTCGACCACCCGCCCGTGCACGGCGGCGGCAGCAGCCATCAGGGGACTCATCAGGAGTGAGCGGGCGCCGGGCCCCTGCCGGCCCTGGAAGTTGCGGTTGCTGGTACTGGCGACGTACTTCCCGGCGCCAGCCTTGTCATCATTCATGGCCAGGCACATACTGCACCCGGCACCGCGCCACTCAAACCCGGCCGCGCGGAAGATCTGATCCAGGCCTTCCGCCTCGGCCTGGGCCTTGACGGCCTTGGAGCCGGGCACTACGATGGCCCACACCTCATCGGCAACCTTGCGGCCGGCCACGATGCCGGCGGCCTGGCGCAAGTCCTCGATGCGGCTGTTCGTGCACGAGCCGATGAATACGATGTCCACAGGCTGGCCCTCCATAGGCTGGCCCTGGCGCAGGCCCATGTATTCCAGGGCGCTAAGCAGGCTGCGGCGCTCCGCAGGGTCCTCCAGCTCGGCCACGCTGGGTATGCGGCCCGTGACGGATACGCCCTGGCCGGGATTGGTGCCGTAGGTGACCATGGGCTCGAGCCGGCTGGCATCCAGCACCATCTGGCGATCGAAGGCGGCACCTTCGTCGGAGCGCAAGGTGCGCCACGCGGCTACGGCTCGATCCCACGCGGCGCCCTCCGGCGCATAGGGGCGACCCTTGAGATAAGCAAAGGTGGTCTCATCCGGGGCGATCATGCCCGCTCGGGCACCACCCTCGATGCTCATGTTGCAGATGGTCATGCGGTTGGCCATGCTAAGCCCGCGGATCGTGGAGCCGCGGTACTCGAAGACATGGCCCCGGCCACCGTCTGCACCGTTCTCGGCGATGATGGCGAGGATGATATCCTTGGCCGTGATACCCAATCCCAACTCACCCTCGACGTCG
Organism: Anaerolineae bacterium; assembly: GCA_032111745.1. Classification (GTDB taxonomy): domain Bacteria; phylum Chloroflexota; class Anaerolineae; order JAAEKA01; family JAAEKA01; genus JAULUH01. The sequence continues at coordinate 45,825 of JAULUH010000034.1, forward strand.
ATAGCAAAGGTCTTGGGCTTATGCTGGAGCAGGCACTGAGTCGCCAGCACGTGCCCCACCTCGCTGGTACCAATACCGAAGGCCAATGCCCCGAACGCGCCATGGGTGCTGGTATGGCTGTCGCCGCAGACAATGGTCATGCCGGGCTGAGTGATACCCATCTCAGGCCCTACGACGTGGACGATACCCTGCACCGGGCCGTCGACGTCGAACAGCGTGACGCCAAAGTCCTCGCAGTTCTGCCGCAGGGTGCGGACCTGGGTGGCCGCGGCGCTCGGCCACATAGTTATGTCGACTTGGCGCGTGGGGATGGCGTGGTCCATGGTGGCGAACGTTCGGTCCGGCCGGCGCACTCTGAGGCCCCGCTCGCGCAGCATAGCAAAAGCCTGGGGCGAGGTGACCTCGTGGACCAGATGGGCGTCTACATAGAGCACTGCCGGGGTGCCTGCGTCTTGGGCCACCACATGGGCATCCCACACTTTCTCAAACAGGGTCCTGGCCCTGCTGTTCTCGGTCATCGGCAACCTACCTTGTCTCTAGCTGAGATGCTTGGTGACCTTACGGTCCCACTGTCTTGACGCCCGCGACAGCGGGCTCCTCGTCTTCATCCTTGCCGGCGCCCTCGTTAGCGGCCTCGATGGCGGCAACGGCCTCTTTGGGGGCTACCCGCCAGAAGTAGGGCAGCTCCTGCGCCCAGCCACGCAGTACCTGGCGGCCGCGTGGGCTACCGGTAAGCAGGAAGTGCAGATGCACCAGCTGGCGTAGTTCCTGTTCGTGTTCAGCGCGCACCACGCGCTGCAGGACTACCAGCTGGGGATTGACCCGGCCAGGCAGGAGTTCCTCCGGATCGTAGACGTATGCGACACCGCCGGTCATGCCGGCGCCGAAATTGCGGCCGGTGCTGCCCAGCACGACGACGACACCACCGGTCATGTACTCGCAGCCATGATCGCCGACCCCTTCCACGACAGCCCGCGCTCCACTGTTGCGCACGGCAAAGCGCTCGCCGGCCCGGCCGGCAGCGAACAGGACACCACCCGTGGCCCCATACAGCGCAGTGTTGCCAAGGATCACGTTGTCGTGCCAGGCATAGCTGGCGTCGATTTGGGGACGCAGCACGATCTCGCCACCGCCAAGGCCCTTGCCTGCGTAGTCGTTAGCCTGCCCGGTGAGCCACAGGTGCATGCCGGGAACGGCAAAGGCGCCGAAGCTCTGCCCCGCCGTGCCCTCGAACTCGATCACGATACTGCGGTTGGGGAGCCCGGCATTGCCATGCCGCCGGGCCAGCTGGCCCGCCAGCCGGGCACCTACGGTGCGGTCGGTGTTGTTGATGGCATAGCGCAGGAACACGGGCGTGCCCTCGCGATCCAGCTCCTCCAGGACATCCGCGGCCAACTGGTCTCCCAGGGCCGACCCCACCAGCAGAGGGTTGCGGGGCTCCACGTTGCGCCGGGGATAGCCGGTGTCTGGCACCCAGAGCAGAGGCAGCAGGTCCATATGCCCGGCCTCGGTGCCGTGCACCACCTGCTGCAGCATCTCGGTATGGCCGATGACCTCGTTAAGCGACCGGTAGCCCAGGTGGGCCAGCCACTGGCGCACCTCCTCGGCCACCTGGACCATGAAGATCATCAAGTGCTCGGGCTGGCCGGGGAACTTCTCAACCAGGTCGACGCGCTGGGTAGCGACGCCAACCGGGCAGGTGTTGGTGTGGCAGGAGCGGGCCATCTTGCAGCCCACGGCGATAAGGGCTGCGGTACCGAAGGAGAACTCATCTGCGCCCAGCATGGCCGCCATCACTACATCGCGGCCGCTCTGGAAGCCACCGTCCACGCGCACCCGGACCCGGCTGCGCAGGCCGTTGGTGAGCAGGGTATGCTGGGTCTCGGCCAGGCCGAGCTCCCAGGGGCCACCGGCGTGCTTGATAGAGCTTAGTGGGGAGGCACCGGTGCCGCCGTTGTTGCCGCTGATGTGGATCAGGTCCGCATGTCCCTTCGCCACCCCCGCGGCCACGGTACCGACTCCGGCCTCGGCGACCAGCTTGACGGAGATGATGGCCTCGGGGTTGACCTGCTTGAGATCGAAGATCAGCTGGGCCAGGTCCTCGATGCTGTAGATGTCATGGTGAGGTGGTGGCGAGATCAGGGCCACGCCGGGTGTAGTATTGCGAATGCGGGCGATCTCGGCACTGACCTTGTGGCCAGGCAGCTGCCCGCCCTCGCCTGGCTTGGAGCCTTGGGCCATCTTGATCTGCAACTCCTCAGCCGACATCAGGTAGGCCGGTGTCACGCCAAAACGACCTGAGGCTACCTGCTTGATCTTACTGTTAGCCTCAGTACCGTACCGCTCCTCCCCTTCGCCGCCCTCGCCGCTATTGGACGCTCCGCCCAGCCGGTTCATGGCGATAGCCAGGGTCTCGTGGGTTATGCCACTCAGAGCGCCGTGCGACATGGCGGCGGTGGAGAAGCGCCGGAGGATGTCCTCCACCGGCTCCACTTCTTCCCGGGGGACCGGCTCGCGCCGCGGCACGAAGTCAAGCAGGTCGTGCAGCTGGGCGGCGGGCCGCCGCTGCACCATTTCGGCATAGCGGGCATAGGCTGCGGGCGCACCGGTGGCCTGGGGGCCCAGGTCCTGATCCGGCACAGACTGCCCAGGCTTGCGACGGCCTAGCCCGACCACCTCATGCAGCGCGCGCACCACGTCCGGGTTGTAGGTATGATACTCGCCACCGCGCCTGACCTTGAAAAGGCCGTAGCTCTCGAGTCCTGCCTGGACCATGCCATTCGAGCGGCCAGCAGATGCGGCGCCGTAGCCCTCAACCGGGAAGGCCAGGCGGTGCCAGGCCAGGACGTCACAGGCCAGCTCCGCCAGGCCGATTCCGCCCAGGCGATTGGGAGTGCCAGGGAAATAGGCTTCCACTAATTCGTCGCTCAGGCCCAGGGCCTCAAAGATCTGGGCACCACAGTAGCTGTCGACCATGGCGATGCCCATTTTGGACATGATCTTGAGCAAACCCTTTTCCAGGGCGCTGCAGTAGTTCTTGACCGCCTGCTCGGGTGTTACACCCTCGGCATGGCGGCCGCCGGTGGCCACCTCTTCCGCCACCGTCTCGAGGGCCAGCCAGGGGTTCACGGCGCTGGCGCCGTAGCCCACCAGGGCGGCCAGGTGGTGGACATCGCGCGCCTCCCCGGTCTCGACGATCAGGCTGGCGTGGGTGCGCACCCCGGCAGCAATCAATCGCTGGTGCACGGCTGATAGTGCGAGCAGCGAGGGGATGACGGCCCGCTCTCGGCTAACCGCGCGATCGCTGAGCACCACCAGGCTGGCCCCGTGCTGCACGGCGACCACAGCCTCGGCGGTGACTCTATCCAGGTCAGCCTTCAGGGCCTCTGGCCCACTTGCTGCCGGCCAGGTAGTATCGAGGGTGACACAGCGAAAGTCCTCGGCACGGCCTGTCGGCAGGTACCGCCCCAGGTCGCGTACCACCGCCATCGCCTCGTTGGTTAGCACAGGGCCGGGCAGCTCCAGGAGGCGGGCCACCTCAGGCCCTCGAGCCAACAGGCTGGCCCGGCGCCCGAGCCGTTGGGCCAGGGACATGACCTGGGTCTCCCGCAGCGGATCCATGGGCGGGTTGGTCACCTCGGCAAAACGCTGGTAGAAGTAATGAAACAGCGAGCGGGGCAGATGAGAGAGCGCGGCCACCGGGGTATCGTCGCCCATGGAGCCCACGGCTTCGTTGCCAGCCTTCCACATGGGACGCAGGATCACGACCAACTCCTCCCGGTTATAGCCGAAGGCCAGCTGCCGGGTCGTGGTGCCGGTGCCGTTAAGGGAAGCCTTCGGCGCCGGTGGCTCCACCGCCTGCAGGCTCAGCAAGGAGCTTCTGGCCATCAGGGCATCAAAGCGCACCAGGTTGTCGTCCAGCCAGCGTGCGTAAGGCTTCTGCTGAGCCAAGAGCTCGGCCACGTCGCTGGCGGTCAGCACATCGCCGGTGGAGGTATCCACCGCCAGCATCTCACCCGGGCCCAGCCGGCCCTTGCGCAGCACCTTGGCCTCGTCGATGTGGACCGACCCGGCCTCAGAGGACATGATAACCGTGCCGTCATCCAGCAAGACATAGCGGGCAGGCCGGAGGCCGTTACGATCCAGGGCGCTGCCCACGATGACCCCATCGGTGAAGGCCAGGGCGGCTGGCCCATCCCAGGGCTCCTGCAGGCAGGCATGGTAGTGATAGAAGGCGCGCTGCGACGGCGGTAGCTCGGGGTCGTGCTCCCAGGCCCGCGGCACCAGCATGAGCAGGGCGTGGCGGACATCGCGGCCGGCCTGCACCAAGAGGTCTAGGGCGTTGTCCAGCATGGCCGAGTCGCTGCCGCGCTCGCTGATCACTGGGGAAAGGTACTGCACGGCCTCACCGAAATGGGGGCGCGCGGCGCGCACCAGGTCAGCCTCCCGGGCGCGCATCCAGTGGATATTGCCGCGCAGGGTGTTGATTTCCCCGTTATGGCACAACATGCGGAAGGGCTGGGCGCGCTCCCAGGTGGGAAAGGTGTTGGTGCTGTAGCGCTGGTGAAAGACCGCCAGAGCGGTCTTGAACTCCGGGTCGACCAGGTCGGGATAGAACTTGCTCAGCTGAGGGGCCATGAAGAGACCCTTATAGACAATAGTACGGGAGGAGAGGGAAGCGATGTAGAAGTTGGTAATGCTCTCGGCCCAGGCCAGCTGGGTGGCGCGCTTGCGCAACATGTACAGCACGCGTTCGAAGCTATCGCCGGGGGCCAGGGCCGATGGCCGGCCCACGAAGACCTGCACGATGTAGGGACGCAAGCTCATGGCCCAATCCCCCAGCGCGTCCAGGTCGATAGGAACCTCGCGCCATCCCAGCAGCTCAAGGCCCAGCTCGGCTATGGCCTGTTCGAAGAGCTCTACACAACGCGCCCGGTGCACCAGGTTACGCAAGGGAAGGAAGAGCATGCCCACGGCCAGGTCCCCGCGCTCAGGCGCGCGCGAACCGGTCTTGGCCAGCTCCCGCACCATGAGGTCGTAGGGAAGCCTGGTCAGGACCCCGGCACCATCACCCGAGCGGCCATCCGCCGCCAGCGCCCCGCGATGGGCATGGTTGCACAGGGCCTCCAGGGCCAGCTGCAGGATGCGATGGCTGTGATCGCCGTGGCGCTGCGCAACGAAGCCGGTGCCGCAGGCATCATGTTCAAAGGACGGGTCATACAGGGGGCCGGGGGCGGCCCCTGGCACTGCTGGCCCGCTAAGGTCATACTCCATGTGGCGCTCCTACGAGAATTGTCCCGGCCGCAATGTGGATAGGGTAACGCTGCGACGTGAGCGCCACTGCTCCTGGTCCGTCGTGGGCCCCCACCGTTGTCCCTATCCGGCTGGGTTCAAGCATTCTTGGTAGCGAGGACTGGCACCCGGCTAGCCGCCTCCAGCCCACTAGGGTCCCAGTCCAGGGCCCAGGGTCCGGTCAACTGGCCTGTCCTGCCGTCAAAATGCCAGTTGAGGGCAACCGCCAGCGGCGGGCACGGTGCGCCAGCAGCCTTGCCTGGTTGAGAAATCTGGTTAGTCATATAACCTCCAATGGTTGCTGCGCGGCCGGTCACACGCCCACGGCGAGCACGGACTCGGATTCCACTTTGGCGGCCAGCAGCTTGTTGAGGGCCTGCATGTAGGCCCGCGCGCTGGCCACGACGATGTCGGTGTCGATGCCGCGGCCGGAAAAGAT
>JAULUH010000035.1:0-2941 GCA_032111745.1 Anaerolineae bacterium
AGCCAGATGATAGGGAGTATGTTGCGCTGTACAGAAGTAACGGAGTTGCATGGTCTGGTGTCTCTTACTGGGTCGCGGCCGCGGCGTCGGCCTCAAGATCGCCGCACTCCGGCAGGTCCAGCGGTTGCGTATCCCGGGCATCCAATCCGTAGCCATAAGGGAATAGGGGTGCATCGCAGCCTATCTCGGGCAGGTTGGCGAAGTCAAAGGGCAGCTGCGCCGCGGTGCGGGGCCAGGTGAAGGGTAGCTTGCCGGTGAAGGGGAAGTCGCCGAAGAGGACATCGGCCACCGCGCCGCCCTCGGAGCCCGGCAGCCAGGCCGCCACCAGGGCGTCGGCGTCATCCAGGATGCCGGTGATGATCAGGGGCCGGCCGGAGATGAGCACGACCACCAAGGTTTTGCTGCGCTCCCGCAGGCGCTGGACCGTGGTGAGGTCGGCTTCGCTCACGGCCAGGCTAGCGCTGTCGCCCTGGCCCTCGGCATAGGGGTGCTCGCCCACAACGGCGATGCCCACGTCGGCCACTGCTGGCGTGCCACCGGCATCTGTGAGGTCGTCGAATCTGGCGGACCGGTCGTAGTGCACCAGGGCCACGGGCGAGACCGCGGCTTGAATCCCATCCAGGATGGTCGTACCGGGGGTGATAGGGCCGGCCTGACCCTGCCACTCGATGGTCCAGCCGCCCGACTGGATGCCGATGTCGTCGGCGGCCGGGCCGGCGACGAAGATGACCGGGGTCTCCCTGTCCAGGGGCAGGGCGGCGTTGTCGTTCTTCAGCAGCACCAGCGACTGGCGCACGGCCTCGGCAGCCAGGTCGCCATGAGACTCGGAGCCCACCTGCGCCAGTAGCGCGGGGTCGGCCAGGGGCCGCTCGAACAGCCCCAGCTCGAACTTGACCCGCAGGATACGGCGCACGGCGTCGTCGATGCGGGCCATGGGCACGTCGCCTTTTTCAACCGCTTCCGTCAGCGTGCTGATGAAGCGCCGGTAGTCGTAGGGCACCATGATCATGTCCAGGCCGGCGTTGATGGCCGTGACGACGTCGGCGTAGTAGTCGCCGGGGATCTGGTCGATGGCCTGCCAGTCGGAGACCAGGAAGCCGTCGAAGCCGAGCTCGCCCTTCAGCACATCGGTGAGGAGGTAGCGGTCCGCGTGCAGCTTGGTGCCGTTCCAGCTGCTGAAGGAGACCATGATGCTGCGGGCGCCGGCGGCGATGGCCGCCTCATAGGGGGGCAGATGCACTGCCCGCAGGGTAGCCTCGTCCACCTGGAGGTCGCCCTGGTCGATGGCGTAGGTGGCTGAGCTGCCCCAGGTGACTCCGCCGTCGCCGACGTAGTGTTTGGGGGTCGCCAGGACCGTCTCGGGGGCAGCCAGGTTGTCTCCCTGCAGCCCCTGCAGAAAGGCCGCGCCTAGCTGCGAGACCAGTTGGGCGTCCTCGCCGTAGCTTTCGTAGGTGCGTCCCCAGCGGATATCCTGCACCACGGCCAACACGGGGGCGAAGTTCCAGGGGATGCCGGTGCCCGCCATCTCGGCGGCCGTGGCCTGGCCGATGCGGCGCACCAGGTCGGGGTCGCGGGTGGCGCCCAGGCCGACCTGGTGGGGGAAGATGGTGGCGCCCTTGACGTTGTTGTGGCCGTGCACGGCGTCTACGCCGTAAATGAGGGGGATGCCCAGGCGGGTTTGCAGGGCGTTCTCCTGGAAGCCGTCGACCATGGCCAGCCAGTTTTCGGGGGTGTTGGGCGTGGGATATCCGCCGCCGCCGCTGAGCAGGGAGCCGATGAAGAGGCCGGTGATGTCCGGGGGGGCGATGCTGTTCTTCTCGACCTGGGTCATCTGGCCGATCTTCTCGGCCAGGGTCATGCGGCCCAGCAGGTCGTCGACCCGCTGGGCTATGGGCAGGGTGGGGTCCAGGTAGGGTGGTGCGTCCGGCTCAGGTTGAACCATGATGGCAGTCGCAGGCGTGGCTGTGACCGCGGGGGCAGGCTGGGAGCTGGCCTGGCAACCGGCCATGAGCAGAATGGTGCTTAGCAGCAGGGTGAGGAGGAGCGGCGCTGAACCGCGGAATCGGGAGGGGGTGGCTCGGTTCATGGTTCGGTCATGGCGGTGTTCCGAGGTTGTCTGGCACGCCGACGTGAGGGCATGAGCGGCTGGCGCGCGGAGCAGTCAGGCGGTGGAGAAGTAGGGGCATGAATGGCGGTGCAGTGCAGGCCGGGCGGCCGCAGCCCGGCCTGCACTGCACCGCCATTCATGCCCCTACGCCAGGACGGGCAACGGCCGCAGATGTTGGGTGACAGGCCAGAAGGCGGTATTGGTTGGAACGGATGCCGGGGCGGGCCGCCCCGACGGGGGGATGGAGCTCGCGCGGTCGTGCGATGGTGCAAAGCCATTTCAGACGTGCCTGACACGATTCGTTGATGTACCGGGTTGTCTGGCTCGATGCAGGGCTGCGGATGGCTCCACATCCGCAGCCCACGGTAGCTGTTGCTAAGGCCTGCAGACTGCAGGAGGGGCATCAGGGCCCTTCTATGGGAAGAACCTATAGGCGCCTAAGTCGCAAGCCAGGGCCCTTCTAGAGGACGAACCTGTAGGCGCCTGCGTCGCAAGCCAGTGGCCTTCTAGGCGACGACCTTGCAGGCGCCTACGTCGCAAGCCAGCGGTCCTCTAGGGGACGAACTCGTAGGCGCCTACGTCACAGCCGGCGCCCTGGGGGCGGGCGATGCCGCGCTGGTCGGTGGCGGGGCAGACGCCGGCATCGGCGGCGTCGATGGCCGGGCTGCCGGCCGACAGCGCGTGGGTCAGCGTGGGACCGCCATTGTTAGCCAGCGCTTCCAGCAAGGGATCTGTGTTCGGCTGGTCGCCCACAGAGGTCAGGAAGCAGGTGTCATCACTGGCCAGGTTGTGGCCGAGTGAGTTGATGGCCACAGCCCCGGCGCCGAACGGTGC
>JAULUH010000036.1:0-2231 GCA_032111745.1 Anaerolineae bacterium
AGAGCCGTTCGCCGTGAGAATCAGCGAAGGGGAAGCCAAAGTGGCCCAGAGCGGCCGGATGTGATACAATAGCCCCGTTGTGCGCGGTGGCGGTGCACTCGGAGTGGCGTCCTCGGCGAGGACGGTTGGGTCCACTGCCGCAAGACCCTACGAAAAGGTGACTGACATGTCTCGAAAATGCATACCGTGGCTCGTGCTGGCTGTGGCCATGCTGGTGGTGGCGCTGGCGGCGGCCTGCGGTCCTTCTGAGGAGCCAACTCCCCTGCCGACGCCGACGCGGCCGATGCGGCCGACGTTTACGCCCACGGTGGCACCGCCGCCGACCGCAACGCCGGAGCCGGCCACGCCGACACCCGAGGCACCCACGGCGACTCTGGAGCCGCCGACCGCAACGCCGGAGCCGGCCACGCCGACGCCGCAGCCCAACCCGGTGGCAGTGGTGAGTGGTGCGGCCCAGGTCAACGTACGCAGTGGGCCGGGAACGGGCTATCCTGAGGTGGGTCAGGCCGCGCGTGGCACCGAGCTGGAAATCATTAGCCGCAACGACGCGGGTGACTGGTGGCAGGTGTGCTGTGTCAACGGCCAGGAAGTATGGATTGTCGGCCGCCTGGTAACGGTGAACAGCGACACCAGTGGCGTTGAGATCGCGGCCAACATCCCGACACCACCGGTGCCGACGCGCGCGCCGACGCCACGGCCGGTGCAACCGGCGCCCACGCAGCCCCCCGCAGCGGCACAGCCGACGGCCGCGCCGCCCCCGCCGGCGCCGGCGGTACAGTTCGTGCGACACAGCAACGACGCGCGGCCGAACTCGAACCCCATCGTAAGCTTCTTTGGTGGCCTGTACAACCAGCAGCTGGACTTGAGCAAGCCGGTAACGGGCTTCAAGATGGTGGTAGAAGCACCCTCGGGCGAGCGCAAGGAGGCGGAGTTTGGCCCGGTGTTCCAGCGCGGGGATCCAGGTCTGCCCAGCGAGTTTGTTTACAACGCGAAGATCGAGTTCCCGACCGCGGACGGCACCTACCGGGCCTGGGTGGCGGATCCCGGCGGCAACGTGGTATCGGAGGTTTGGGATAGCACGGTTTCAGGCGAGACCCGCATCTTCCTATCGCGGTGGAAGCAGCCGTAGGGCGCTGGCCGGCAGCTTAGAGAGATACCCGGCGCAGATCGTTCACCTGAGGCTAGTAGAAGTGGCGGGTTGGTGAACTGATGATAACCCTGGAGGGCGTCGTCGAGCGCATCACCTTCCACAATGAAGAGAACGGCTACACCGTAGCCAAGCTGGTACCCGACGGCAGGTACGATGAGGTGGCAGTCGTCGGCAATATGCTGGGAATCGACGTGGGGGAACACGTGCGGCTGCAGGGGGAGTGGATGGTGCACGGCCAGTACGGCCGGCAGTTTAAGGTAGATAGCTACGCCTCGGTGTTGCCGGCCACGGCTGCGGGCATCGAGAAATACCTGGGCAGCGGGTTGATCAAGGGGGTGGGTCCGGTAACAGCCAGGAGCATCGTGGCTCAGTTCGGCGCGGACACGCTGCGGGTCATCGACGAGGAGCCACAGCGCCTCGGCGAGGTGCCGGGAGTGGGCCGCAAGCGGGTAGCCATTATCGAGAGCGCCTGGCAACAGCAGCGCCAGATTCGCGAGGTCATGGTGTTCCTGCAAAGCCATGGGGTGAGCCCGGCCCTGGCGGTGCGCATCTACCGGCAGTACGGGGATGGCTCGGCGGCCGTGGTGAGGAACGAGCCCTACCGGCTGGCCCGGGACGTGCTTGGCATTGGCTTCATCACGGCGGATAAGATTGCCCAACAGATGGGCATTGCCGCCGATGCTCCCGAGCGCATCGCGGCGGGGGTGGCCTATACCCTGAGCCAGAAGGCCGACGAAGGGCATGTGTTTGTGCCACGCGGTGAACTCATCGAGGCCAGTGCCGGGCTGCTGCGCGTGCCGGCGGACCTCATCGGAGCGGCCATCGAGGCCTTGCGCCAGGACGATGTGGTGGTGGTTGATATGCCTGGCGGGGAGCACCAGGGCGAGCCTGGCGTGTATCTCCAGCCCTTCTATCGAGCGGAGGTAGGAGTAGCCGGCCGGCTGCAACGGCTGATGCAGGGGCAGGAGGACCGGCTGTTCACCTTCCGCAGCTTCGACTGGGCGCAGGGCTTTGCGCTGGTGCAACGGCAGACGGGCCTGGCGTTGACTGACCGACAGCAGGAGGCGGTGCACACGGCGCT
>JAULUH010000037.1:0-7054 GCA_032111745.1 Anaerolineae bacterium
GCCCGAGCCACCCCGCCCCATTCATGCCCTACGCGAGTATGGGCCACGGATCTTGGTTGGCGGGCGCGAAAGCGGCGATGGCAGGAGCGGATTTGCACCACGCGCGGCCCCGTGTTGAGCGCCAAAGGGCGTTTGACAAGAGGGGCCGCGTGTGCTATAGTCGCACTATCCTTAACAACCGAGATCGTTGGCCGCCAGTGGTGCCCCAGGCCCGGATGCCGGGGCAAAAAAGGCGAAGCCGGTGCAAGTCCGGCGCTGTCGCGCAACTGTAATCCGGAGTGATCCCCCCGTGGACCACATCCGGAAAGCCAGGACGACCGCCACTGATCGACCGCCATGTACCTTCGACGTAAAGGAGGGCGGACACTTGCCATGATCGAGAGCCCAGGGCCTCGACCCACTCCAGGCCCACAGTGCAACGATCGACAATCCTCGCCCGGCGATTCCGTCGGGCGACTTTTTTTGCCTGCGCCGGTTGCACCCCCGGCGCGACCGGACGCCGCTCCCCTCCACCAGGGAGCCACCGCACACAGCGAGGAACATCCCATGACCCTTCACCTCGGCCCGCGTGTCCTGCGCCTATCCCTGATGGCGCTGGGGCTGGGCCTGGCTATCGTGCTGCTGGCCCTGATGCAGGTCAGCCTGGCCAGCGGCCCCGCCGCCCAGGATCCCACCACCACTCCTAACCACGCCGATGTGGTGGTCGACTTCGGCGACGGCCGCCTGGCCGTGCGCCGGGTCACCTTCATCTCCCCCACCATCTCCAGCCTGGAGGCCCTGCGCCTCAGCGGCATCGACACCACCATCGCCGACTTCGACTTCGGCGCCGCCATCTGCGCCATCGACGGCGTGGGCTGCGGCGTCGACAACTGCTTCTGCGACGACACCCGCTTCTGGGGCCTGTCCCGCTGGCAGGATGGCGCCTTCGTGGCCTCCGAGGTCGGCGCGGCGGACTCTGAGGTCGGGCCGGGCGACGTGGATGGGTGGCGCTGGGCCAGCGCCGGCACACCCCCCGCCGTGAGCCCGGCCTTCCTGGCCGCCCATGCCGGCCTGGACTGGCTGCGCGGCCAGCAGGCCGCCGACGGCAGCTTCGGCGGCAACGCCGGCGGCACCCTGGACACCCTGGTGGCCCTGGCCGCCGCCGCTGAATACCCCGGCAACTGGCGCAGCGCCAGGGGCATCTCCCCGCTGGGCTACGTGCGTCGGCAGGCCGCAGACTTCGCCACCCGCGAGGAGAGCCGGGCCTCGGCCGGCAAGCTGGTCCTGGGCCTGGCCGCCGCAGGCGTGGACCCCCGGCGCTTCGCCGGCCTGGACCTGGTGAAGACCATGACCGGCATCTACTCCCCCACCACCGGCCTCTTCGGCAGCTCCAACTGGGACCAGGCCCTGAACATGCTGGGCTGGCGCGCGGCCGGCGAGGCCATCCCCATCACCGCCACGGAGGCTCTCATCGCCCGGGCCAACGACGACGGCGGCTGGGGCTGGAACGAGTCCACCGAGAGCGACGTGGATACCACGGCCCTGGCCGTGCAGGCCCTGCTCTCCGCCGGCCAGGCCACCACCGCGACGGCCGTGGCCGATGGCCTGGCCTACCTGGCCGCAGCCCAGAACCCCGACGGCGGCTTCCCTTACTCGCCCACCTCGGAGAGCGACACCAGCAGCAACGCCAACTCCACCGCGTTCGCGGTACAGGCCATCCTGGCTGCCGGCCAGGATCCGGCGGCCGCCAGCTGGACCATCAGCAACACCACGCCCATCAGCTACCTGCTGGGCCAGCAAACGCCCGATGGCGGCTTTGCCTTTACCGAGCCGCCGGCCAACGACTTCGCCACCCGCCAGGTGATCCCGGCCCTGCTGGGCCAGACCCTGGCCCTGCGCAGCCCCCTGGTGGCTCGCCAGGAGGCCCTGGCCTGGGTCGTCGCCCAACAACAGGCGGACGGCAGCTTCGCCGGCTTTAACCCCGGCGCCACCGTCGACGCCATGGTGGCCCTGGCCGCGGCGGGTCGCAAGCTCAGCGTCACCACCAGCGCCGATGGCCAGACGCCGTTGGACTACCTGGCCACTCAGGCCGCAGACTACGCCAGCCAAGGGCCCAGCGCCGCGGGCAAGCTGGCCTACGGCGTGGCCCTGGCCGGTGCCGATCCGGCGGACTTTGCAGAGCTGGATCTGGTGGCCGGGATCCAGGCCACCTACGTGCCCACCACCGGCCTGTTCGGCCCGGCCGGCTCGACCTGGGACCAGGCCTGGGCCATGCTGGGCCTGGCCGCGGCCGGCGAGACCGTGCCGGTAAGCGCGACTTTAGCCCTGGAGGCCCTGCAGCTCGACTCGGGTGGCTGGGGCTTCGACACCACGGCTGAAGCCGCCGACGTGGACAGCACCGGGCTGGCCCTGCAAGCCCTGGCCGCCGCCGGCCGGGATGCCAGCAGCCCGGCCGTGCAGCAGGGCCTGGCCTACCTGGCCGCCGTGCAGAACGCCGATGGCGGTTTCCCCGGCTTCGACGGCGCCACCAGCGCCAGCTCCACCGGCCTGGCCCTGCAGGCCCTGGCCGCGTTCGACCAGAGGCCCCAAAGCCTCCACTGGACCGGCCTGCGCGGCGGTGGCCTCCTGCGGCCCAATCCCGTCGAGGCCTTGCTGGCCCTGCAAAGCCCGGACGGCGGCTTCGCCGGCTTCTCCGGGGCCAACGACGCCTTCGCCACCTACCAGGCCCTACCCGGCCTCCTGGGCCAGGCCTATCCCACCCTGGCCCCCCGGCCCTAGGCTCCCGCCCCTCCGGGGACGGAGTCGAGGCTTTAGCCGGTCTGAAGGCGAAGTCGCCGCCCCAACCCCCTCCGGGGACGGTGTCGAGGCTTTGGCCGGGTCTGTGCCCCCGGACCGGCTAAAGCCTCGACTCCAACGTGTGAGATTCGAGTTAGATTGAGGTATCGTGTGTTCCTGCATCTGTTGAAGCTCCTTCCACCCCGGGCCTGGCGCCACCTCCTGGTGCTCGCCGTGCTCGTCGCGCTCCTCGCGCTGGCCGCGTCCCCGGCTTTCGCCGAAAACGGCCCGCCGAACCGCGCCGGCGTGGTGGTGCAATTTGGCGACGGCAGCGTGCGCACGGCCTGTGTGGACCTCGGCCCAGAGGGCGAGATCACCGGCGAGGAGCTCCTGCAGCGCGCGGGTCTCGCGCCCGTCATGGAGTACAGCAGCCTCGGCGGCATCGTCTGTAGCCTCGACAGCCAGGGCTGCGCCTACCCCCAGCAGTCCTGCTGGTGCCAGTGCAAGGGTGACCCCTGCGTCTACTGGCAATACTACCACCTGGTGGACGGCGCCTGGGCCTACGCCCCCATCGGCGCCAGCAGCCACACCGTGGCCGCCGGCGACGTCGACGGCTGGTCCTGGGGGGCCGGCGAAGGGGAGCAGGGGCTCAGGCCACCACTGCTCACCCTGGAAGACATCTGCGCCGCCCCTGCGCCGGCCAGCCCTACCGCCGTGGCGCCCGCGGCGCCTGCGGCCGCACTCGCCTCCGTGCGCGCCACGCCCTTGCCGCCCACATCCCCGCCACCCGCTACGCGCGACAGGCCCGGGCTGCTCGAGGTGCCGCCCGCCCAGGCCGCCGCAGCCACGGACACCGCATCTCGCGTTACCCGGGCCACCGGCCCCGGCGACTACGCCTTCCTGGGCGGGGTCTTCCTGATCGTGGTGGCCGGCGCCGCGGGCCTGCGGGTCTCCGCCGCCGGCCGTGCCTCCCGCCGCCGCGCCCCGGCCGCGCCCCGCCCCGGGCAGCAGGGCCTGAGCCTGGCCGTCTACGCCCTCACCATCGGCATCGGCGCCGTGGCCCTGCTCTACCCCTTCCTGGTGGCCGTGACCCAGACCGGCGCCGCCGAGTCCGCCCGCGCCGGCGAATCGCTCCTCATGCTCTTCGTGCTGATGGGCCTCTGCCTGGCTGCCTTGCTGGTGGAGGTCCAGGGCCAGGCCGTTAGCGCCAAGCGCATCGCCCTGCTGGGCATCCTGGTGGCCATCAACTCGGTCCTGCGCTTCGTGGAGGTGGGCATCCCGGGCCCGGGCGGCTTCAGCCCCATCTTCTTCCTGATCATCCTCAGCGGCTACGTCTACGGCGGGCGCTTCGGCTTCCTGCTGGGCAGCCTGACCATGCTGGTGTCGGCCCTGATCACCGGTGGCGTTGGGCCCTGGCTGCCGGGCCAGATGTTCACCGCCGGCTGGGTGGGGCTGACCGCGCCCCTGGCCCGGCCGCTGGTACGGGCCGTGGCCGGCCAGGCCTACGCCGGCAGCCGCCGCGAGGTGATCGTCCTGGCCGTGGTCGGCGGGCTGTGGGGCCTGGCCTACGGCGCGCTGATGAACCTGTGGTTCTGGCCCTTCATGGCCGGCCCGGCCAGCCAGGCCTACCAGGCCGGCCTCGGGTTGGCCGATACCGTCCGCCGTTACCTGGCCTTCTACCTGGTGACCTCGCTGGTGTGGGACGTGATGTTAGCCGCCGGGAACATGCTGCTGATCCTGGCCTTTGGCCGGCCCACCCTGGCCGCGCTACGGCGCTTCCAGCAGCGCTTCGACTTCGAGGTCCGGCTGCAGCCCCCGCCGCTGGCCCGGGGTTGAGGTGCCTGATGGCCGCCCAGGCCACGGCCGCGCACGCCACCGCTGCCACCGGCCCCGCCCTGCACCCCCTGGCCTGCGTGGCCTGGGTCGGCGCATCCCTCGTCGCTCTCTCCGCCACCCGCAACCCCGTCTACCTGCTGCTGATCCTCGGCTGCATCGGCCTGGTGCTTGCCGCTGCCCGCCGCCAGGCCTTCGCGCCGGCTCTGCCCATCTCGCCCTGGCGCTTCGGCGTCGTCGTGGTGGCCATCTCGGCCCTCTTCAACGCCCTGACCGCCCACTTCGGCGCCAGCGTCCTGTTCACCCTGCCGGGCTGGCTGCCGCTGCTGGGCGGGCCGGTGACGCTGGAGGCGCTGGTCTACGGCGCGTTGAACGGCCTGGTGCTGGCCGGCTTTTTCGCCGCCTTCGCCGTGTTCTACCTCCTGCTACCCACCCAGGCCCTGATCCGCCTGGTCCCCCGGGCCTTCTACCCCGCGGCCGTGGTGGTCTCGGTGGCCGTGGCCTTCGTGCCCACCACCCTGGCCCAGTTCCAGCAGATCCGCGAGGCCCAGCTGCTGCGCGGCCACCGGGTGCGCGGGCTGCGCGACTGGCTGCCCCTGCTGATGCCGTTACTGGTGGGAGGCCTGGAGCGGGCCCTGCAGCTGGCGGAGGCCATGACTGCCCGGGGCTTTGCCGTGACCAGGGAGCAGGTGCCGGTAGAAGGCTGGGCCTCCGAGGGACGCCGCCGCCTGCTGCTGGTGGCCGGCCTGCTGGCTCTGCTGGCCGGGCTGCTGCTGCGCCTCTTCGGCCGCACCCCGGCCGCCAGCCTGGCCGTGTTGGCAGGGGGGGCGCTGCTGGTGCTGCTGGCCCTGTGGCTGCAGGGTCGCCAGGTGCGGCGCACAACATACCGGCCGCAGCCCTGGACCGGCCCGGACTGGCTGGTCGTGGCCGCTTCCGCGTTGGTGATCGCCCTCTATCTGTTGCCCATCCCCTATGCCGGCCGGGCCACGTTAGCCTACTCCCCCTATCCTCAGCTCAGCCGGCCTGCGGTCGATACCGTGCTCATGCTGGCCACCCTAGCCCTGGCCACGCCCGCCGCCTATCTGCGGCGCTGAGGCCTGCGCACCGAAGTGCGCACTACAAACAGGGTGGTTCGTAGTGAGCGCTTCAGCGCTCATTCCGGCGCCCCCCCGATCCAGGGGAGTCTAGTGTGCAGCCGTGGCCGCCGGCTCGGCCACCGGCATCATCTGCATCGGCTTGGCCTGCTTGCTGACAAACACAGCCTCGGCGTGCTCGCGCTCCATGATCCGGGCCGCTTCTTTGGCGTACTTCTCCGTCTCCACCGACAGAATCACGCTGCCGTGCTCGAAGGCCTCGCGGAAGTGCTGCACCTCCTGATCGGCGTCGGAACGCCCCTTTACCCAGCCCAGGAACACGCCGCAGAACAGCCCAATCGCCAGGAAGATGAAGAATATGGTGATGGCGAAGGAAAGCGGCGCGCCGGTGGTGGTCATGGCGAAGATAGCCGAGAGCAGCCCGAACAAGGCGAAGATGGCCAGGCCCAGCAGGCCGAAGTTGCGCACCCAGCGCATGGTAGTCTGCCGCAGGCTGGGCTCGACCAAGGCCTCCACCGGCGTGGTATGGTCGAGGATCTTGACCTTGTCCTCGATGACGCCGGCCTTCCGAATGGCGCCGGCCGCGGCCCCGGCCTGGCCCCGCTGCTCGAATAACCCGATGACTGACTTCATGGCCTACCCTCCTGCCTGACATGTCTGGTCTACCCGCAGCCGGCACAGCGGCCGCTGCGTTGGCTGCAAGTATACCCGAACCTGGCCCGATGCAAAAATGCCGGCCGCACCACAGCCCGGCCGGCACCCGTGCGCTCCAGGCAATCTGGCCCCGCGGCCATCCCATCTTCGTACAGCTCGCGATCCAGGCAACGGAGGACATGCCCCAGCGATGCGGGTCTTTGCGCAGCCAGGGGAGGGTGGCGGGGTACGGGGCAAAGATAACGTTCCGGTATGGGTGCGCGATATCCATCCCCTTGTCCTCCCTGCCCGCCATCCATGTCGCCTGGCATGGATACGCAGTATCTATCACCTCGTAGGGCGCGGGCCTCCGCGCCCGCCCAGTCGCAGCACCCGCGTGACTTGTCCTTTGCCCCGCACCTCGACACCCACCCCCCTCGGCTGCGTGAAAGCCCTTATCACCCTCTCTTGGCTGCGTGAAAACCCTCATCCCCTCGTAGGGCGCGGGCCTCCGCGCCCGCCCAGTCCTGGCACCCGCGTGACTTGTCCTTTGCCCCGTCCCTCACCACCCTCCCCTGGCTGCGCAAGGACCAGCATCGCAGGGGCATGCCTTCTGTCCCTCCGCGACCGCCCCTACAGTACCTCCCACCGCGCGACCCACCCGGAATCCATCTTGACCAATCGGTTCTTCTTGAGGTTCTCTCGCATCACCCACCGCACGTCCGGGTCCTCACTGGCCA
>JAULUH010000038.1:0-4974 GCA_032111745.1 Anaerolineae bacterium
ACATGGACCAGATTCGCGAGGAAGCCGAGGCGACCTCCAGCGTGGCCAGGTTGGAGTACATCGACTTCTACCTGGCGGCCAAGTTCGCCTTCCTGCGCTTCAACTTCTCCACCGGGGATGCCGCCGGACAGAACATGGTGGGGCGGGCCACCTTCGCCGCCTGCAGCTGGATCCTCGACAACTACGAGGGCGTGCGCCATTTCTACCTGGAGTCCAACCTGGCCACCGACAAGAAGGCCTCCCAGGTCAACGTCATGCACACCCGCGGCAAGCGCGTGGTCGCGGAATGCATCGTCAAGAAGGACGTGCTGGTGCAGCACATGCGCGTCGAGCCCGAGGCCCTCTTCTACCACTACAACGTGGCCAATGTCGGCGCCATCCTGTCGGGTGCCAACAACAACGGCGCGCACTCCGCCAACGGCATCACCGCCATGTTCATCGCTACCGGGCAGGATGTGGCCAACGTGGCCGAATCCTCGGCCGGCATCTTCTACACGGAACTGACCCCCGACGGCGACTTCTACATCGCCCTGACTATCCCGTCGCTCATCGTCGCCACCTACGGCGGCGGCACCGGCCTCGCTACCCAGCGGGAATGCCTGGAGCTCCTCGGCTGCTACGGCAAGGGCAAGGTCCACCGCCTGGCCGAGATCATCGGCGCCGTGGCCCTGGCCGGCGAGATCTCCCTGGGCGCCGCCATCTCCTCCTCTGACTGGGTGTCCAGCCACGAGAAATACGGCCGCAACCGCTGAGCTAGTCCCACCTGTCTACTTATCGGGCAGAGGCTCGAGCTTCACCGTACTCTCGAGCACTGCGTACTCAGGGTCCTTGTGGACCAGTGTGGCGTCACGACGGAATGCATAGGCCGCGATAAGGGCGTCTGCGAAAGAAATGGGATGCTCCCCCTTGAAGCGCGCCGCCGTTAAGAGTACCGGTTCATCGAGCTCCCACAGCACCTCTGCCGCCCGTTTCAACATCGCATAACGCCGATCGGCGTCAGCCTGCCCCTGCTCGCGCTGCGTGATATAGTAGGTCTCCATGAGAACGGGCCACGGCACCAGCGCTTGGGTCGACCGTAGCAGCTGTTCCACGCGATCAGCCCCGGCTTCATCCTCAATCAAAGCCAGTACGGCGGATGTATCAAGCATAAAAAGGTCAGCGCTCACGCTCGCGTTCCCTACGGCGCTCGGCCAACAGCTTGGCCGTCAAGCCCTCGCCTTTGCCAAGTCCGCGCAATCCCTGGATCGCATCAGCAGGCACCGGGACGACACGAATGGTTTCGCCGTCGTCCAACCAGATGAGGTGCCCGCCGTCGGTGATGCCGTAGCGCTTGCGAATGGCGGCGGGAATGACTGTCTGTCCGCGCCGGGTGATGGTCGTTTCCATAGTATGCACTCCTGATCGCCATTATACACGACAATATTGCATTTTGCAAGACAATATCCAGAATCCCCCGCGAGTCGAGGCTTTAGCCGGGTTTGCGCTCGCGGACCGGCTAAAGCCTCGACTCCAACCACCTGGTGAACTCTCACCTGACGTTGCCCTACGTGGTCGGCTCTGGCGCCTCCGGCACCCCCACCGTCACAAAGCTCACCGTAGCCGCCGCCTCGCCACCCTGCCCATACACCACCAGGGCCAGCTTGTGCTCGCCAGCCTCCGGTGCGGCGATGAAGGTGTCCAGGGTGCTCTCGGCCACCGGTTTGCCGTCCAGTAACCACTGGGACTTCTCCACCTCCACCGGCGTACCATCGGCCGCGGCCACCGCGCCCCACAGGCGCATCGTGCTGCCGGCGATCATGGTCTGTCCCTGCCGCGGCGACATGATGCTCACCGCCGGCGGCTGCTCCGGCACCTTCAAGACCACCGGCTCGGACACCGCAGTGTGGAAGCCATCGCTGGCCAGCAGGCGTAGCATCACCTCACCCGCCGGCAGCCCGGAGCCATCCACCACCGCCTTGCCTCCCTGCAGCCCTGTGGTCAGGGCCCGCCAGGTCTCACCCTGGTCCGCCGACCACTGCGCCCACACCTCTGGCTCCTGCTCGCCGCCTCCGCGGGTGCTCCACTGCAGCGCCACCTGGCTGCCCCGCCCGAGGCGGGCCTTGAAGCCCGTCACCCGGATGGGGGTGTCCGGTGCCTTGCGCACCCACAGCTCCTCGTCCCCGCGACGCACCCGCAGCGCTACTCCGGTCTCGACGTCGGGCACGAACGCCTGCAGCAAGTGTGGATACCGGTCCTCGTCCTTCTCCCCAGCGCAGCCGCAGCCAGAGCCACCATGGCTCTCCGAGCGCAGGCTGAACACCGGGCCGCTAGCCACCACACGGCCATCGACGCTGAGCAACTCGGCCACCATGTCCGTCCGCTCCCCCCCGGCCACCTCGCGCATGGCCGTGAGGCGCATCACGCTGGTCAGCTCGACCTCGCGGTCCGCATGGACGATACCGATCAGAGAGATCACGGGTTCAGGGTTCACGAAACGCCTCCGCCAGGTCGGGTCCGGAGGTGGATCAGGCAACCACTCCTCCGGCAACAAGAAAGGATCATACTCCACATAGTCCTTCCACCAGGGCTTGTCCTTGCACACATGCACGGGATTCAGGTTGCTGTTGTTGGTCAGCCGCCCGTAGTTGTACAGCGAGATCCAGCGCGGCCCGCAATAGGCCATCATATCCTTGAACGTATCGGGCTCGAGGATGTTCCCGTTGCTGACGTCCAGCCCGTATTCCCCGATAGAGGCCTGGGGCGTGTTGGCGGGATCGTACGGCTCATACGCCGGGTAGTTGGGGTCTCCCGGCGTGCCGCAGGGCGCGTGGGGCAGGCCACAGGCATGGCCCAACTCGTGGGCCATGGTCACACCGCCCCCCACCGAGCCCGTGCTGACGCCCCCGGAGTTGCAGCCGACGATGGGCCCCATGGGAATGCCGTTAGCCATCAGCCCATAGTACAGGAAACCGGGCTGGTTGCCGTCAGCCACCTTCTGGGCCTGCACCGCAGCGTTCAGCGCCACCCAGTTGGGCGTGCAGCAGCCGTTGCAGCTGGGGGCATCGGTCAGCGGCAAGTTCCAGGTGATGGTGCCGGCGTTGCGATAAGTCGCCGCGCTGCGCACCGGGAAGGTCAGCAGGGTCCAGGCTGCCGTGGTCTGCAGGTCAGCCACGGTCGGCGCCGCCAGGGTCACGTTGGGCGCGCCCGGATTGCTGTTGGCCGGGCCATTGTATCCCACCATGATGCCGGCCACGCGCAGAGTCTGGCGCAGCGTCGCCTGGATGACGCGCGTGGTCTCGGCCACATAACCGCCCGGCGCCTCGATGCGGATGCGCAGGCGCAGGGTGCCGCACATCTCGTCGGCCGGAATGATGAAGTTGAGGGTATCGGTGAGGGTGCTGCGCTCCGTGGCGTAGTCGGCAAAGGCCTTGGCCGTTACCGTGCCCGGGGGCTGCGCCGCCAGGGTGGCTACCGGCGTGTAGATGAAGCCAAACTGGCGGCGCTCCACCACCACCGTTCCCGTCACCCCATACATCTGGCTGAGCAGGCCACTGCGCACGTAGACCCGTACCCAGGCCGGCTTGCCTTGCACCAGGGTGACCGAGTTGTCCGCCCCCTGGTCGGCCGCATCGGTCAGGTGCTCGGCCGCGCGGTAATACTGGATCGCCTGCGTGACCTCGATGCCACGAATGAACACGCCCAACAGGGCCTTGATCTTGTCGAGGATCGCCGGTTGCACGCTGACGACTTCACTCAGCGTGGTCTGCCAATCGAATTCCGGGGGTGCCATCGTATATCCTCCTGTGAAGTGACTCGTGCGGGCCATGTGTCCTGCCGGGCGTGGCGTCCCGCAGCCGCCGCGCCCTGCACAGGGTTAAACTGCTTGCCGCAGGTTTTTGCGGCACACCCCGAAAAAAAGACCTCCGGACATGCCCGGAGGTCTTACACTGTGCCGGCCGGAATCTACGAAAGGCCGGCCCGGCTCAGGAAGGCCGCCACCAACAGGCCGGCGGCCATCAAAAAGCCGGCGATGGCTTGCATCTGAATCGTGGCGGCGTTGGCCCTGATCAGCGTGCGCTCACCGTATTGCCGGAAGAGCACGCGGGTGGCAGTCACGGCCAGCGGCACGGCGGCCAGGGCCGCCAGCGTCGCCGCCGGCAGGATGCCCTGCACCACCATCACCAGGATCAGCCCAAAGGCCGCGATCAGCAGCGAGGCGTACCCCCACCGCGCACGCTCCTTGCCCATCACCACCACCAGGTGGTTCTTGCCGGTCTGCGCGTCGGCCTCGGCATCGGGGAACTGGTTGATCCATAGAATGGCCATGGTCAACAGGCCAATCGGCACACCCACCAGGAAGTCCACGAAGCTCAGCTGGCCGGTGAGCACGTAGCTGGTGCCGGCCACCATCATCGGCCCGAAGTTGAGGCCGATCAGCAGCTCGCCCAACCCCTTGCGCGATACCAGGCGCAGGGGCGGCGCCGTGTAGAAATACGCCGAAAACGCCCCGAATGCGCCGAACAGCAACAAAAGCGGACCCCGCACAGCCATCAGGACCAGGCCGGCGCCCACCGCAAGGGCCAGAAAGATCCAGGCCACCCGTAGCAGAGCCTTCTCCGAGATCAGCCCCAACTCAAGGGACCGGCTGCCACCCGAATAGGGCAGGAAGTAGTTGTTGTTGGCCTTGTCGGTGCCGCTGGTCCAGTCGAAGTAGTCGTTGAAGGTGTTGGCGGAGATGTGCAGCGCAATGCCGCCAACCATGGTTAGCAGGAACAACGCCCACGGGAAGGGGCTGGCATTGCCCTGCCACACCGCCCATGTGGCGCCGATCAGGATGGGGATCACCGTGGCGGTCAGGAACGGCGCCCGGGTAATCACCATCCAGCTGAATACCTTGGTCAAGAAGCTGGTCTCCTGCGCCGCCTCGGCCGGGCTCACGTCGGATAGCGGCGTGGTGACTCCGCAATAGCCGATCTGCTCGCCGTTGCGAAAGGT
>JAULUH010000039.1:0-10872 GCA_032111745.1 Anaerolineae bacterium
CAAGCGCACAGTCACCATCTTTGGTCCCTCAAGGTGCCGGTTTTTCCCGGCGTTACGTCCTTTCTATACCTGACTTCTACTCTAATCTAAGGAGGAACGATGGCACGTTCCAGCATTGAGACTACGGAGTTTGTCGTTCACACGATCGCCGAAACGGCCCTGGAGAACGAGACGTACTTCTGCGAGCTCGACGGCGTGGTCGGCGATGGAGACTTTGGCTACTCCCTCGCTCGGGGATTCGAAAAGGTCCTGGAAGAGTGGGATACTATCGATCGCAGCACCCCCGGGAGTTTCCTCAAGCGCGTTGGCATGATCATCCCCAGCCGCGTCGGCGGCGTGTCCGGCACCATCTGGGGCACCGCCTTCCTCCGGGCCGGAATGACTGCGGGAGCCAAGACGGAGCTAACCTCGGAGGATGTGATCGCCATGTTCCGCTCGGCCATCGAGGGCATCAAGAAGCGTGGCGAGACCGACCTGGGAGACAAGACCCTTCTGGACGCCCTGGTACCGGCAGTCGACGAGCTGGAGCGGTCCTTCCAGAACGGCAGCGACGCCGCGATAGCCCTGGATGAGGCGGCCGTTGTCGCGCGGGAGAGCGCCGAAGCTACTCGTCCCATGCTCGCCAAGCGAGGGCGTGCTGCCTATACCGGGGAGCGCAGCATCGGCACCCTTGATGCCGGAGCTGTGGCCATCGCCGTGCTGTTCGAAGCTGTCGCGCAGGACTGGAAAGCCGGCAGCGCCGGCTAGTCACCGTTTTCGCCTCTGTCTCTGCTCTTTGAAAGGAGCCCATCATGAAGAAGTTCGTGAACGATCCCAAGAAGTTCGTCCCCGAGATGCTCAAGGGAATTGCCCTGGCCAATCCCACGACTCTCAAGTACATTCCCGAATACAACCTGATCATGCGCGCGGACATCCCCATCGCCGACAAGGTCTCCATCATGCAGGGATCCGGGTCCGGCCATGAGCCGGCGCACGTCATGATCGTCGGGCGAGGCATGCTGGATGCCGCCTGTCCTGGCGACGTGTTCTCCGCCCCCGCCGCCGACTACGTCTACAACACCTCGAAGCTAGTCGCCTCACCCAAGGGCGTTCTGCACATCATCAACAACTACACCGGCGACCGCATGTCCTTCGACATGGGCCGCGAGATGGCCGAGGCTGATGGGGTCGAGATCAAGACCGTGCTGGTCAACGACGACGTCGCAGTCAAGGACTCCCTTTACACTGTCGGGCGCCGCGGCGTGGCCGGCAATTTCTTCGTGATCAAGGCCGTGGGCGCCGCGGCTGAGCGTGGCGCCAGCCTGGATGAGCTGGTCTCTCTGGGTGAGAAGGTCGTAGGAGCCGCCCGCACCATGGGCATGGCGCTGACGGGCTGCACGCCGCCGGCCAAGGGGCAGCCGATCTTCACCCTGGCCGACGATGAGATGGAAATGGGCATCGGCATCCACGGCGAGCCCGGACGCAAGCGCGTGAAGATAGCCTCCGCCAACCAGATCGTCGACGAGCTCCTCGAGGCCACGTACTCCGACCTGCCCTACAAGAAGGGTGACGAGGTCGCCTTGATGATCAACGGCATGGGCGGCACGCCTATCTCCGAGCTCTACCTGCTCTACGGGTATGCTCACGACCAACTGGAGAAGCGCGGCACCAAGGTATGGCGCAGCTATGTCGGCGAGTACTGCACCTCCCTCGAGATGGCAGGCTTCTCCCTCACCCTGGTCAAGGTCGACGACCAGCTGAAGGACCTGTTCATGGCCCCCGCGGAGATCGCCGCTCGCGTCTTCTAGCATGACCCTGGCCCGGCCTTCTATACCACTGAGTACTGCAACGACGCACCCCGAGTCTTCTAGGGTTCGGGGTGCGTTTGCTTGAGTTCCAGACGCTCGTGCTCTGCGCGACCACCGGCCAACCACTGGCTAACTGGTCGCGCCCGCACGGGGCTTCGGACAGCGGAAAGCGAGTTCGAACGATGGTCTACCAGCAACTCCTGCGGTTACAGGATGAGGGCCGATCGATCCGCATAGGCTGTCATGGCGCAGGGTGGATGGGCAGCGGTTTCGTGGCCCAGGTCGAGCGCATGCCGGGACTGGAGGTGGCTGTCCTGGCTGACGCCGACGTAGCCCTGGCGCGCCAGGCCTATGTGGCGGCAGGGGTGGCCGAGGAAGCCATCGTCGAATGCGGGGCGCCGGGACCCGCGATGGATGCGCTGCGCCACGGCCGGCGGGTGGTCACCGCCGATCTTGTCCTACCGGCCCAGGTCGCTGCCGTGGATATCGTGACCGACGTCACGCCCTCTCCGGCAAGCGGCGCTGCCGTGGCCTATGCGGGCATCCAGCACGGCAAGGACGTGGTGCTGGTCAACATCGAGGCCGACGTCACCGTGGGCCGCATCCTGAAACGGTTGGCGGCCGAGGCCGGCGTGCTTTACAGCGTCAGCTCCGGCGACGAGCCGGGCTGCCTGATGGAGCTATGGGACTACGTGCAACTGCTGGGCTTCGAGCCCATCGCCATCGGCAAGGGCAAGAACAACCCGCTGGACCATTCGGCCACACCGGATACCGTGGAAGAGGCCGCGCGGCGGGCTGACAAGGACGCCTACCAGACCGCCTCCTACGTCGACGGCAGCAAGACCATGTTCGAGATGGCCTGCGCCGCCAACGCCACCGGTTGCGTGCCCATCCGGCGGGGCATGACCGGCCCCGAGGCTAGCCTGGAGACGGTCACCGCACTGTTCTCATTGCGGGAGGACGGCGGCATCGTGCCCTTTCCGGGCGTGGTGGATTTCGTCCAGGGCCAGGCCATGGCCGGCGGGGTCTTCGTCACCTGTCGTGTCCACGACCGCCGCATCGCCGGCGACTTGAGATACCTCAAGGTGGGCAACGGCACCTACTCCACCTTCTTCCGGCCCTACCACCTGTGGTTCATCGAGGCCCCCATCTCCTTTGCCGAGGCGTATCTAAACCAGAAGGTGACCCTGGCGCCGCTGGACCGGCCCGTGGCTGAAAGCATGGCTGTGGCCAAACGCGATCTGCAGGCAGGTGAGCTGCTGGACGATTTCGGAGGCTACACGTTCTACGGCCTCCTGGATCGGGCCGAATCCGCCCAGGCGCTCAATGCCCTGGCAACAGGGCTTGCACCTGGCGCCAAAGTGGTGCGGCCGGTGCCCCAGGGTCAGATCATTACCTGGGCCGATGTGGCTCTGGATGAGGCCAGTACCATCGTCAAGCTGCGCCGGATGCAGGACCAGTTGGCAGCCTGACGGCCTGATGTCGCAATAATTTGACACCCGGCGAAATTGGGTTATCATGTTGTGGCATTATCACGGCATATTGGATTTCGGCGTTGTACTACTACAATGGATGTAGGCCATGCCAGGCGACGACGGGCAGCACCCCACTGCTGCGGTTTCATCCTCCGTTAACTCCCTGACGCGTATCCGCAGCAGCTATCCGGCCCTGGCGGCGTCCGAAGCGCGCGTGGCCGAGTGGGTGATGCAGCAGCCGGAGAAGATCGTCCATCTCTCCATGGCCCAAGTGGCCCAGGCCTGCGGGGTCAGCGACACCACGGTTCTCAGATTCTGTCGCAATGCCGGCTTTCAGGGCTATACCGACCTCAAGCTCTCCATCGCCCGCGATATCACCAGCCCCACCCAGATCATTCACGACGATATCGTGGCTGGCGATTCCCCCGGTACCATCGCGCGCAAGGTGTTTCTGTCCAACATCCAGGCCATGTACGATACGCTGGAGGTGCTGGACGAAAACGCTCTCAGCAAGGCCATCGACCTGCTCAGCTCGGCCCGCCGTATTCTTATCGTCGGCGTAGGCACGTCAGCACCCATCGTGCAGAGCACCTACAACATGTTCATGCGCCTGGGGCTCAACTGCAAGGCCCAGACGGACTCCTACCTGCAGCTGATGGAGGTGGCCCTGCTGGGGCCTGGTGACCTGGTAGTGGGCATTTCCCAGTCGGGAACCTCCATGGATCCGGTGCTGACCCTCAAGCAGGCCAAGGCTAACGGCGCGGCCACCATCTGTATCACCGGCAACGCCCAATCCCCCATCACCAGGCACGCCGACGTCACCCTGCTCAGCATTGCCCGCGAGGCGCGCATCGAAGCTATCGCCTCGCGCCTGGCCCAGATCAGCATCGCCGACGCGCTCTACGTCATCGTAGCCCTGAACAACGTGGACTCGGCCGTCCAAAACGAACGCCTGATCTGGGATGCCTTGCTCCCGAAGATGATATGATCGCTGCCCAAGCTCCATTCTTCCCGCAGCTCTTTCTACATAATCGCCCATGAACGTCCACGGCAAGCGCTATCGCACCATCTGGCTCAAAAAGGATGCTCCCGATGTGGTGCAGATCATCGATCAGCGCCAGCTGCCCTACCACTTTGTCGTGGAGGACCTGCGCACGGTTGCCGAAGTGGCCGAGGCCATTGCGGACATGCACGTGCGTGGGGCAGGGCTGATCGGCGCCGCCGCGGGTTTCGGCATGTATCTCGGCGCCCTCCACGCGCCTCGCTCGTCGCCAGACGCCTTCATGGCAGCCCTGGCCCGGGATGGCGAGATGCTCACTGCCACCCGGCCCACCGCGGTCAACCTGGCCTGGGCGGTGACGCGCCAGCTCCAGGCCATCGCCGCGGCCGGCACTGAGGTCGACTCCAGAATCCGCGCGGCCCGCTCGACCGCCGAGGCCATCGCCGACGAGGATGCCGAATTCTGCCGCAGCATTGGCGACCACGGCAAGGCCCTGATCCGGGAGATCAGCGCGGCCAAGCACGGGGAGCCGGTCAATATCTTGACCCACTGCAACGCCGGCTGGCTGGCCTTTGTCGACTACGGCTCGGCTACCGCACCAATCTACGCCGCCCACGACGAGGGTATCCCTGTGCATGTGTGGGTCGACGAGACCCGGCCTCGCAACCAGGGTGCCCGCCTCACGGCCTGGGAGCTTGGGCAGCACGGCGTGCCCCACACCGTGGTCGTCGACAACGTGGGTGGGCACCTGATGCAGCACGGCCTGGTCGACCTGGTCATCGTGGGCACCGACCGCACCCTGTACACGGGCGACGTCGCCAACAAGATCGGCACCTATCTGAAGGCCTTGGCCGCCCACGACAACGGGGTGCCATTCTACGTCGCCCTGCCTTCGTCCAGTTTCGACTGGGAGCTCCGCGATGGTGTGCGGGACATCCCCATCGAGCAGCGCGGGGCCGCCGAGGTGCGCACCATGCAGGGCCTCAGCAACGGCGAAATCCTCGATGTGCTGCTGACCCCCGAGGACAGCCCTGCTGCCAACTATGCTTTTGATGTCACCCCGGCTCGCCTGATCACGGGCCTGATCACCGAGCGTGGCATCTGTGCGGCTTCGGAAGCAGGGGTACTGAGTCTCTTTCCTGACAAGAAGAACAGCCCGGGAACCACCGCATGAGCTATCATCCACTAGACGAGACCAGCGTAGCGGACTACATCTCCCGCCGTCCATCTATGGTCACGGTCTTCTCAGGCTTCTCCGATCTGGCGGTGAGCGAGGTTGGAGATGGCAATCTGAACCTGGTGTTTATCGTCGAGAATCGGGCCCGGCCGGGCGAATCTGCGGTCCTGAAGCAGGCCCTGCCCTTCCTGCGCGTAGCCGGCGAGAGCTGGCCGCTGACTCGGGAGCGAATGCGCTACGAAACCCAGGCCTTGCTCAAGCACAACGAGCTGGCCCCTGGCCTGGCTCCCGCGGTCTATGATTTCGATGCCGAGATGTCCATCGTCATCATGGAACATTTGCGGGACCACGAGATCATGCGCAGGGGCCTGGTGGCGCGCAAGGCCTATCCCAGGTTCGCCGACCACATCTCCTCCTTTCTCGTCAACTCGCTCTTCTTCACCTCCGATCTTTATCTTACCGGCCCCGAGAAGAAGCTTCTGCAGGCCCAATTCACCAACGAGCAACTGCGCAAGCTGCAGGAGGATTTCGTCTACACCAACCCGTACATGGAGATGCCGGAGAACCGCTGGAATCCCCTGATCGATGATGACGTGCAGGCCGTGCGTGCCAATCCACAGCTGAAGATGGCTATTGCGGAGATGAAGACGGCCTACATGACCCATGCCGAGGCGCTCATCCACGCCGACTTGCACACCGGCTCCATCATGCTCAATGCCGAGGACACCCGGGTCATCGACCCCGAGTTCGCGTTCTTTGGCCCCATGGCCTACGACGTCGGCGCTGTGCTGCAGAACCTGATCCTCAACTACCTCGCCCAGATCGGGCACGCGCCCGACCCGCAGGAGCGCCAGCGCTATCAGGCCTACCTGCTGCAGATGGTGCGAGACATCTGGCAGCAATTCGCCCGCAAGTTCGACGAAACCTGGGCCAACAACAACCGCGGCGAGCTCGTCCCTGACCGGTACTGGGATTTCCCTGGGGGAGAGCAAGCCTTTGCCGAGTATCGCCAGCGCACTATCCACAGGCTCCTGCAGGAAGCCGCCGGGCACGGCGGTGTCAAGTTCTTGCGTCGCATGATGGGCATCGTCAGCGTTTGGGATCTGACCAGTATCGCAGATCCGCAAATACGCGCGATCGCCGAGCGCCTGGCTATTCGCATCGGAGCGCGCTGGGTGCTGGAGCGCCAATCGGTCAACAGCATCGACGACCTGATCACAATCGTTGAAGAGGAGGCGCACGGCATCCGGGTCTAGCCGGATCCTATGGGCCTCCGATTTTCGCACGTACTCGTCTGTCAAGGAGCCACCGATGAAGAAGATCCTAAACAAACCCGCCGACTTCGTGCCCGAGATGCTGGATGGGCTGATCAAGGCCCATCCGGATCAACTTGCGTTTACCGAGGACATCCACTGCATCGTACGCGCCGATTCTCCCGTGCAGGGCAAGGTTGCGCTGGCTACCGGCGGTGGCTCCGGCCACCTGCCTGTGTTCCTGGGCTATGTAGGCAAGGGCATGCTGGACGGCTGCGCAGTGGGCGATGTGTTCGCCTCGCCGAGTGCAGAGCAGATGTTGTGGGTCACCCAGCGCATCCACGGCGGCAAAGGCGTGGTCTACATCTATGGCAACTACGGCGGCGATGTCATGAACTTCGACATGGCCGCCGAGATGGCCGAGATGGACGACATCGAGGTGCGCACCGTGCTGGTCAAGGACGACGTCGCCTCGGCCCCCCCGGAGGAGGCCGGCCGCCGCCGCGGCGTGGCTGGCATGGTCTTTGCCTTTAAGACCGCTGGCGCCAAGGCCGATATGGGTGGTACCCTGGACGAAGTGGTGGCTGTGGCCGAGAAAACCCTGGCCAACACGCGCACCATGGGCGTGGCCCTGTCGCCTTGCACGGTGCCCATGGTGGGAACCCCCACCTTCACCATCGCCGACGACGACATGGAGATCGGCATGGGCATCCACGGCGAGCCGGGCATGAAACGGGAGAAGCTGCAGACTGCCGATGAGATCTCCGCGCGCATGGCCACTGCCATCCTGGAGGACCTGAAGCCGAGGGCCGGCGATCGCCTGGCGGTGATGGTCAACGGCCTGGGTGCCACACCCCCGGAAGAGCTGTACATCATGTACCGCAAGGCGCATCAGATCCTGGCCGATCGCGGGCTGAGCGTGCATCGCGCCTACGTGGGCGAGTTCGCCACCTCCATGGAGATGGCAGGTGCGTCGTTCACCTTCGTCCGCCTGGACGACGAGCTGGCGGCTCTGCTGGACTACCCGGCCCACACGCCCTTCTTCATCCAGGTATAGGCCCCACGGAGAGACGGTTCCATGACCGATCAGATTCAAGGGACGGCCGTAGCACAGGCCATGACCCGGGCCTGCAACGCATTGAACGAGCAGCGGGCCTATCTGACCTCCCTCGACCAGGCCATGGGCGATGGAGATATGGGCGTTACCCTGTCGCGCATTGCCGACGCGCTGTTGGTCTACACCGGTGAGACCCCGACCGACGACCTGGGCAAGTTCCTTTCCGGTGCCGGCATGGCTGCCAACCGGGCTGCTCCCTCCACCATGGGGACGCTGCTGGCGACGGCCCTCATGCGCGCTGGCAAGGCCGTCAAAGGCAAGGATTCTCTCACGGTCGACGACCTGGTCCAGATTTTCGCCGCGGCCGACGCCGGCATCCAGGAGCGCGGCGGCGCCAAGCCGGGCGACAAGACCATCGTCGATGCCATCCACCCTGCCGGCGAGGCCTTTGCCGCCGCGGTGGCGGCCGGGCACACCCTGGACGCGGCCGCTGCCGCAGCCCTGCAGGCAGCTGAGGCCGGCCGCGACAGCGTAACGCCGCTGCGCAGCAAGATCGGCCGGGCCAGCTGGGTCGGCGAGCGCACCGAAGGCAAGGTCGATCCGGGCTGCGCGGCCTGTGTCGTCATGCTATCGGCCATTATTGAGCCATCGTCTGCCTGACCCCCCCGACGGCCACACCAGGAAGAGGTCGCAAGACGATTTCCTACCGTAAAGGAGGTGAATAGCATATCGCAAAGAGCGTCCTGCCAACGTTCCCATGACGGTTGTCACCCTTTCGAGTCGTTCGTACCCCACCTTAAGGAGAGTGGAACAATGAAACAGTTGCCTTTCTTGTTCGTCGTCGTGCTGGCCCTGGCCCTGGCTGTCTCAGGTTGCGCAGCTCCAGTGGCTCCCGTGGCACCGGCGGCTGAGGCCCCTGCAGCTGAGGCTCCAGCGGCTGAGGCTCCGGCGGCTGAAGCTCCGGCCGCCGAAGCCCCGGCTGCGACCACCGAGGAGCAGATGGACTTCACCACCGTCGTGAAGATCGCCGGTATCAACTGGTTTAACCGCATGGAGGAGGGCGTCAATGCCTGGGGCGAGGAGAACGGCGTAAACGCCGTCCTCGTCGGCCCGGCCGAGGCCGATGCCGCGCAGCAGATCCCGATCATCGAAGACCTGATCGCCCAGGGCGTGGACGCGCTGTGCGTGGTCCCCATGGACCCCACCCAGCTCGACCCGGTGCTGCAGAAGGCCATGGACGCCGGCATCACCGTCATCACCCACGAGGCCTCTAACCAGATCAATATGCAATACGACATCGAGGCCTTCGACAACGTGGCCTTTGGTGCCGGCCTGATGGATCGCCTGGCGGCCGAGATGGGCGAGGAGGGCGAATATGCCGTGTTTGTCGGCAGCCTCGGCTCCATGACCCACAACGAGTGGGTGGACGGCAGTATCGCGCGCCAGCAAGAGGCCTACCCGAATTTGACCCTGGTCGGGGACAAGAACGAGAGCTTCGACGACGCCGAGATCGCCTACACAAAGGCCAAGGAGATCCTGGCCGCCTATCCGAACATCAAGGGCTTCCAGGGCAGCGCCTCGACCGACGTCGCCGGCATCGGCCGCGCCGTCGAAGAGGCCGGCCTGCAGGACGAGGTGGCCGTTGTGGGCACCAGCCTGCCCTCCATTGCCGGTGATCTGCTGACCACCGGTGCCATCGACTGGGTCGGCTTCTGGGATCCGGCCGTGGCCGGCGCCGCCTGCAACAAGATTGCGCAGATGGTCATTGCCGGTGAGACGGTCGGCGAAGGCACCGACCTGGGCATCGAGGGCTACAACAACCTCAAGGCCGTGGGCAATGTCCTTTACGGAGATGCGGCCGTCTACGTGAATGCCGAGACCGCTCCTCAGTACCCGTTCTAACGCATAGCCCGTACGGGCGATGGTGCACCCTCCTGGAGGTCTCGACAGCCTCCAGGAGGGTGCCACCTCCAGCGCCGTGCCCGCGCACGGCCTAACCTCTGCGTGCTCAGCTTGCTCCGAGATCATGCACCATGTCCGACGAGTTTCTGCATCTCTCTGGCATCTCCAAGGCCTTCGCTGGCGTGCGCGCCCTTGAGAAGGTCGATCTGACCATCCAACCCGGCCGCATCCACTGCCTGGTGGGTGAGAACGGCTGCGGCAAGTCAACCCTGATCAAGATCATCGCCGGCGTCTACGAGCGGGATGCCGGCCAGGTGGTCATCAACGGCAAGGGCTACGAGCGCCTGCACCCCATCGAGGCCATCCGCGAGGGCATTCAAGTCATTTACCAGGACTTCTCCCTCTTTCCAAACCTCACCGTGGCCGAGAACATCGCCCTGAACGAGCAGCTGGCCGAGGGCCGGCGCTGGGTGAACTGGCGCCACGTGCGCCGCACTGCCGCGGATGCCCTGGCCCAGATCGAGGTTGATATCCCCCTGGATGCCCGCGTCGAGGAGATGTCGGTCGCCAACAAGCAGCTCATTGCCATCTCCAAGGCCCTGCGCCAGAACGCCCGGCTGATCATCATGGATGAGCCGACCAGCGCGCTCACGGAACGCGAGGTGCGGGCGCTGTTTACCGTGATCCATAAGTTGCAGGCCCGTGGTATCGCCTTCCTGTTCGTGAGCCACAAGTTGAACGAGGTGCTGGAGATCAGCGAGACCATCATCGTCATGCGCAATGGCAAGGTCGTCAGCACCGGCGATCGCAGCGAATATGACAACTCCCGCCTGGTTTTCGAGATGACCGGCCACGCTATCTCGGAGAAGGCGTATGAGTTTACGCCTGATCCGTATCAGTTGCCCTTGCTTAAGGTTGAAGACCTGAACGCCGGCACCGTGCTGCAAGACATCTACTTCGAGCTGCGGGCAGGTGAGATTGTGGGCGTGACCGGCCTGCTTGGCTCGGGCCGCACGGAGCTGGCCCTGGCTCTGTTTGGCATGCTGCCGATCGACTCCGGCCGCATCACCATGGATGGCGTGCGCGTCGAGATCAGGTCGATCCAGGATGCCATTGCCCACAGCATCGGCTATGTGCCCGAGGATCGCCTCAACGAGGGGCTGTTCCTGGAACAATCCATCGGCCGCAACGTGGTGGTGCGCACCATTGACGGCCTGCGCG
>JAULUH010000040.1:0-6663 GCA_032111745.1 Anaerolineae bacterium
CGGGCCCTGGTACCCGGTTGTCAAGCAGCGGTACCTGCAGCAGTTCGACTTCGCTGCGGGCCGGCCAGTAGCGGTTTCTCCAGACCTGCCTCTCCCCGCCGGCTGCCACGTCGAGCTCACCCTGGTCACCGTCGCCGTCTCCATCGACACCTGGTTGACCCTCGGCTTCGAGGCCTTTGGCCCCCCCAGCCGGACCTCAACCCTGTTGCACGCCACCCTGCAGCACTTTCTCGCTGCGCATGGCCCGCCACCAATTCCCCTGCATAGCCGCCACTCGCTCAGTTACCCGGCCTGGCTGGCCACGTTGCGCTGATGCCGGTTCTCGTTTGGCCGCAGGCGCCGCATCGCCCCGGCTAGCCTGACCAGTGCGTTGCACTGCCGCCCGGCGACGAGCCCGGTCAGATCTGCGGCTCGCCGGGCGGCGGTGCAACGCACTTGGACGGTTCCTTCCCCTCCGGCTCGCCGGTCCCCAGCTCCCCACTGCATTCTCCCCGACCTCTGTGGTTCCCTCTCCGGCGTCCGTATACGCCCATGCTCGTCAGCCCACGCCCTAAAGACTCTTAGAAGGCCTTGAGAATGGGTCTGGCCCGGGTCAGGGCTTCTCAAAAGTCCTTCCAAGGTCACTTCCGGCGTCCGTGTTCCGCTCCGGCTCCTCCGGCCCTTGTTCCCCTCTGCGTCCTCTGCGTCTCTGCGGTAAGTTCCGGTGTCCGTGTCTGTCCGTGTTCGTCCGCTTTTGTCCGTGTTCGTCCGTGTTCTGCTCCGTGTCCGTGTTCCGGCCTCCCCGGTCATAGCCCCGAGGCGCGACTTTTTAGAAGCCCCGGGCCTGGGTTGACAAGGCTTGGTAGCTAGCTCATAATTACCACACAGATCCATAGCAGGAGGCACAGGCCATGACACAACAGTCACCCAGCATCGAGGAATGGCGCCGGCTCTATGATGTGGCAGCGCGGGTGAAAGACCTGGCGCCGTGGGACTGGATGGATGAGATCGATCTCTTTGCCGTAGAGGATCCCGAGTCCGGCGAACTGGGCTTCGTCAGCATTATGGGGCAGGGGGGCGAGCATTTCGCAGTTGCAGCTTATCTGGGTCTCGAAGGCCTGGCGGGCTTCTGGACGATGGAGGAGCTCGGGTCGGACGCCTCTCCCCAGCTGTTTCTGAGCATTCCCCAGCTGCAGGTATCGTTCGAAGATCGCAACCAGCTGCGGGATGAGGACCGCGCGACCATCAAAGCCCTGGGCCTACGCTTTCGGGGACGCAACGCCTGGCCCCACTTTCGCAGCTACCGCCCCGGCTTCTTACCCTGGTTCCTCGAGGCGCCCGAAGCTCGTTTTCTCACCCATGTGCTGGAGCAGGTGCTGGACGTGGCCCCCAGGCTACGAGACGACAAATCGTTGGTCTACCACGACCACAGCGTGATGGTGCGCACACCCAGCCGCACAGGCGATGGCCTTGTATGGCGTGACCAACAGCGCCAGATTCCCTCGAGCCAGGAACTGGATATCGAATTCCTCATGGATACGAAGGTTCTGGATCGGCTCCGCGCCCTGCCGCGACAAAGAGTGACTGTGGAGGTCGATCTTTTCATGCTACCCTCGCCGGTGCGGGAAGGCAAGGACCGCCCGGCCTTTCCGTATCTCCTGCTGTTGGTCGATGGCAAGTATGGCTTTGTCCTGGGCTTCGAAATGATGCTCGTCGAGCGTTCGCTACCTGACCTGTGGGCCAGGATTCCCCTGGCGGTAGCACACAAACTGGTAGAGGCCGATCTGCGGCCCAGAACCATCAAGACCCGCTCCGGATTGCTGCCAGTTCTGCTCCAACACCTGGCCGACGAGCTGGGCATCAGGCTCAAACATTCGACCCGGCTGACCATGCTGGATCCGGCAATGGAGGAGTTCTTGCGGTTCACAAGCTAGGGGGCAGCGCAGGCCATTCCTCAGTGCGACCAGCTCGTACCAACACCTGGCCCGCCAGCGGTCCAAGCCTGAGCGCCTGCACCGCAGGCGGGGCCGGTCGTGCCACCCAGGTGCGAGTCTTTTGCGGATGAGCGAATCGGTAGGCAGAGGTAGGCAAGTGCGTTGCACCGCCGCCCGGCGACGAGCCCGGTCAGATGTGCGACTCGCCGGGCGGCGGTGCAACGCACTTGCTGAGGTCAAACAACTTATTGACATTCGCGATCTGGGGCGCGATAATATTCACAAGGATGCCATTTAGTGTGAGCAAAAGGGGTGATGCCAAACGGCTGACTCTTGCTGGTGGTAAATTTGATAACCAGAGTCCGTTGTTCTTGCACCTGTTGCCGTAGGCCGGTACGACTTATCCGTCTTTTTTTCGGCAGGAGGTTACCCCATGAACTCTCGCTCCTTCCTCTATTCGGCCCTGATTGCCGGCGTGGTGATGGGCGTGCTCGCCAATCTCCCCGTGCTCAACCTCATCAACTGCTTCTTGTGCCTCTGGATTTGGGTCGGGGGCATCCTGGCGGTGTTCCTCTACCGCCGCTTCGAACACGGCGGCCCCGGCTTGACGGGTGCCCAAGGCGCTGGTTTGGGCGCGCTGTCCGGGCTGATTGGTGCCTTTGTGGGTGTCGTGGTGTACATGCTGACCAGCTTCATCTCGATGCCTCTGTTCAACAGCCTGGCCCGTTCCTTTGATATCGAGGGTGACCTGCCATGGCAGGCGGGTGGCCTGCCCGCAGTCATCGCATCGGCGTTCTTCTTCCTGCTGGTCGACGCCATACTCTACCCCCTGTTCGGTGCCATCAGCGGCTTCATCACCGCCAGCCTCATGGGCAAAGAAGCACAGGCGTGAGACCGGGACGGTGATTTCGATCGAATGAGTCTCAAGCACGGTCGCTACAGCGGCACATGGGCACCGGCTGCTGCCATCGGGAACCTGAGCTGCTGTTCTGGCGCGCGATCGACGGCTTCCGGTTCGTGGCAAGGAGAATGCTCCAGTGGAGTTGAACAAGAGTCTGCCAGCGTTTGGCAGACTGGTCGCCAGACTGACGGCGCTGCTTGTCTCCCTTCTCGCGGGTCTGGTGGCCGTCTACTGGTTTGTAGTGCGCCCGTGGCATCTGCGCTGGATGGCGAGCGAGGATGAGGTTCGCCGCTCCATGCCCGGGGATGATCTGGTATCGCAGCCCACCATCGCCTTGACGCGGGCCACAACCATCGACGCGCCCCCCGCAGCCGTCTGGCCCTGGCTGGTGCAGATGGGATACCGCCGGGCAGGCTGGTATTCCTACGATTTCTTCGACAACGACGGCATTCACGTGCATCAGATCCTGCCAAAACACCAGCACCTGAAGGTGGGCGACATGATGCGCACCGATGAGAAGGGCGGGTTCCGCGTCGAGCAGATCGAGCCGGGACATCTCATCGTAGCCATGATCCACGGCGATGAGACCGGCACGCCGGGCGACATCGCGATCGCGCTGATGCTCGAGCCGGTGGGGCCTGACGCCCAGCAGACCCGGCTGCTCGTCCGCCTGCGTGCCCGCTTCTGGGGTGCCGGGGGCCGGCTCTTCGGGCTGGTCTTTGACTTCGGGGACTTCGTGTTCATGCGCAAGATGATCCTGGGCATCAAGGAAAGGGCCGAGAGCGCCTGGCAGGCTCGGCCCGCGAGCCAGGTCGCCGAACCGGCCATTGCATCGTGAGCGCACCGAGAAAGGCCATGGACTACGACCTCCTTCCCTTCCCGCCCGAAAGAAGGCCTATCGTGGCCGGCGGCCGCTATGGTACCCGGCGATCCATTATCCACGGCTTACTGGAGGTCGACGTGACGCGGGCTCGGGAACTGCTGCACGCCCCACCCGATGGCGGGGAGCGTATATCGTTCACCGCCTACGTCGTGGCCAGCCTGGCGCAGGCGGTGGCAGCCAACCCCCAAGTCCAGGCCTATCGCGACTGGCGCGGCCGGCTGGTGGTGTTCCACGATGTGGACGTGGTTACCATGATCGAGGCCGAAGCCGGGGCGGTCGCTGTGCCGCACATCATCCGCGCAGCCAATCGCAAGACCGTGCGCGAGATCAGCGCGGAGGTGCGCGCTGTGCAGGCCCGGCCGGAAAACAGCCAGCAGAGCGGCGGGCTGGTGGCTCTCGGCTCCCGCCTGCCGGATTTCGCCCTGCGCCTCTCCTACGCTGCCCTACGCCGGAACCCGCCCGCGTTCAAACGGGCCGCTGGCACCGTCATCATCTCCTCCGTGGGCATGTTCGGCCAAGGGGGCGGCTGGGGCATCACCTTCCTCCCCCTCCATACGCTGGGCCTCGTGGTGGGTGGCATCGCCCAGAGGCCCGGCATCCTCAATGGCACCATCGCCATTCGCGACTACCTCCCTCTGACCATCAGCGTCGATCACGATGTCGTGGACGGCGCGCCCGCCGCCCGCTTCGCCGCCACCCTGCGCGAGCTCATGGAGAGCGCAGCCCTGTTAGAACCTGTTTCCGAGACATGACGGGAGCCGCCTGCAGCTGGCGGACCTACGTGAAACAAACTGGTCCAATCTCAGAAGACTGGACCAGTTTGTCAGCCACCCCCAGACCCCGCCGTTCGACCACAGCCTGCCCACACTCGCACTGATCGACCTTGCCCGGCTCCACCCCTTCCGGCGTCCGTGTTCCCCTTCCGGCGTTCAAGTTCGTCCGTGTTCCGCTCCGGCGTCCGTGCTCCGGCCTTCTTCTTGAGGGCCCTGCGCCGCAACGCTTGCCAAGCCCTGATTGTTTCCCGTTCCAAAGCACTTGACGTATAATGTGGCCGTAGGCTCGTACCACCCCTCCGACCGCACCATCAACACGGAGCAAACACCCATGACCAAAACCAAACGTTGGCTTTCCCTGGCCCTGGCGGTAGCGATATTCGTCGCGCTGCTGGCCGTGCCGGCGCTGGCCGGCCCCGCACCTGCACCCAACCAGGCGCCCCAGGCCCAACAGACCGGCGACGACTGGACCCGCGTCAAGAACGCCGGCAAGATCGTCTTCGGCACCTCCGCGGATTATCCCCCCTTCGAGTTCTACTCCAGCAACTACCAGCTCGATGGTTTCGACATCGCCCTGGCCAGGGAGCTGGGCGATCGCCTGGGCGTGAAGGTCGAGTTCAACGACTTCGCCTTTGACGGCCTGCTGGATGCCGTACAGCTGGGCCAGGTGGATGCCGCCATCGCGGCCATCTCGGTTACCCCCGATCGCCAGGAGTTGGTTGACTTCTCGAATCTCTACTTCATCGGCGAGGACGCAGCCCTGGTGAACAGCTCCACCGTGGGCACGATCCGATCCGCCACCGATCTGAAAGGCCGCAAGATCGGTGTGCAGCTGGGCACCACCTACCAGTCCTACGTGCAGCAGAACCTGATTGATCAGGGTCTCATCGCCCAGGACGACATGGTTACCTACCAGGACGTCAGCGCCATGGTCCGCGACCTGCGCAATGGCGAGCTTGACATCGCCCTCATGGGCCTGCT
This sequence comes from Anaerolineae bacterium, assembly GCA_032111745.1. Classification (GTDB taxonomy): domain Bacteria; phylum Chloroflexota; class Anaerolineae; order JAAEKA01; family JAAEKA01; genus JAULUH01. The sequence continues at coordinate 5,452 of JAULUH010000040.1, forward strand.
CACTGCCCAATCTTACGAGCGGCGCTTCGATGACCTGGCCATCGCCGGCCAGAACTTCAACAAGCAGCGCTTCGGCATCGCAGCGCGCAACGACTCGACCCTGGTCGACCAGCTGAACGACGCCTTGCTCGAGGTACAACAGGACGGCACCTACGCCGAGCTGGTGCGTGACTACCTGGGCACGCAGCCGCACCTGGTGGCGCCGCCTAAAGATGAGGCTGCCGTCGTTGAGCCTACTCCCGCGCCTGCCCCCACACCCACCCCTGGCCCGCCTCCCTGTCTCTGGGGCATGGCGTACGTGGCCGACCTGAACTACGACGACAAGAACATGACGGCCCCGCCGGTCATGGCCCCAGGCCAGGCCTTCACCAAGAAGTGGCGGGTGCGCAACAGTGGCACCTGCGCCTGGGAGCCCGACTTCACCCTGAACTACGTCGGCGGCAACCGGCCCGAGGCCCAGATGGGCGCCACCCCGGTGCTGGTGGGCAAGCGGGTCGAGCCGGGCCAGACCGTCGACCTGGCCGCCAACCTGGTCGCACCCACCACCTACGGTACATTCCAGGCCTACTGGAAGATGCGCAACACGGAAGGCAAGAACTTTGGCGAGACGGTCTGGGTAGGCATCCAGGTGCCTGACCCCAACCCGACACCGCCCCCACCGCCCCCACCGCCACCAGGTCCCTCGAACCCCAACTTACGCGCCGACTCCGTATGGCTCACCCAGGGGCAATGCACGACGATCCGCTGGGACGTGGATAACGTCAACGCCGTGTACTTCATCGACGGCGGCAGCGTTACCGGCGTGGGCGGCCACGATTCCCGCAACGTCTGCCCCTCGACCACCACAACCTACACCCTGCGCGTCGTGGGTCGCAACAACCAGGCCGCCGACTACCCGATCACCATCAACGTCCAGGGCGCGCCGCCGCCGGCCAGCATCAACTTCTGGGCCGACAACACGAACATCAACGCCGGCGAGTGCACCACCCTGCGCTGGGACGTCCAGAACGTGCGCGAGGTCTACCTGGACAACCAGGGCGTGGCCGGCCAGGGCAGCCAGCAGGTGTGCCCCGGCAGCACCACCACCTATACCCTAAGGGTGGTGCGCACTGACGGTAGCCAGGAGACGCGCCAAGTGACGGTGAACGTAAACAGTGCGCCACCCCCACCGCCTGGCCCCATCATCGACGGTTTCTCCGTCAGCTCGAACCA
>JAULUH010000041.1:0-2673 GCA_032111745.1 Anaerolineae bacterium
TGACGTGGGACCAGGAGGAGGCCATCGACGAGGGGTTCTGGCGCCGGCGGCTGCAGCGGGCTATAGACGGCCGGCGGGCGCTGGCGGCCGACCCAGCGACGACGGCCTATCGCCTGGTCTACGGCGAGAGCGATGGCCTGCCGGGGCTGATCGTCGACCGCTACGGGGATAGCCTGGTGGTGCAGAGCCTCGCCCTGGGCATCGAGACGGTGAAGCCCATGCTGGTCGACCTGCTGGCCGAGCTGGCCCAGCCGGCGCTGATCGTCGAGCGCTCCGACGTCGACGTGCGGGCCAAGGAGGGGCTGGCCGAGGTGGCAGGCGTCGTGAGGGGCCGGGCGCCGGATGGCGATGGCGTGGTTGTGGAGATCCGCGAGCACGGGCATCGCTTCCTGGTGGACCTGCTGCGGGGCCAGAAGACGGGGTTCTACCTGGACCAGCGGGAGAACCGCCAGCGGCTGGCGGGCATCAGCAGCCAGGGGGCCAGGGTCCTGAACGCGTTCGCGTACACGGGCGGGTTCGCGGTGTATGCGCTGGCCGCGGGGGCCGGCCACGTGACCAACCTGGATTCGTCGCTGGAGGCGTTGGAGCTGGCCGAGCGCAACCTGCAGCTGAACGGCTTCGACCCGGACGCGCAGGCGGACGGCGTGGTGGGGGACGTGTTCCAGGTGCTGCGGGCCTGGCGGCAGGAGGGCCAGGTCTTCGACACCATCATCCTCGACCCGCCCAAATTCGTGACCAAGCAGGCCAACATCGATCGAGCGGCGCGGGCGTACAAGGATATCAACCTGCTGGGCATGCAGCTGCTGCGGCCGGGCGGCATCCTGGCGACCTTCTCGTGTTCGGGGCTGGTGACGGCGGACCTGTTTCAGAAGATCGTCTTCGGGGCCTCGGTAGACAGCAGGAGGGAGGTGCAGATCGTGGAGCGGCTCAGCCAGGGGCCGGACCACCCCGTGTTGTTGAGCTTTCCGGAGGGCGAGTATTTGAAGGGGCTGATTTGCCGGGTGTGGTAGAGCAGGCAGACTCCGGAGGTGAACCGCAGAGGCGCCAAGAGCGCAGAGGAGACCCTGGACCGGAGGAGCCAGAACAGAGGGCACAGAGGGTAGCCATGAACCGGCGGAGCCGGAACGGCGTGGAATCAGGGCGGCGGAAGGGACCAGGGGGAATCCTGGAGTAGCCCTGATGGTAGAGACTAAGAGCCCGGCGATCCGGGCGCGACGGAAAGGACTCATCTTCATGCAGCGAACACGCGCGAAGCTGGTGCTGGGCCTGGTGGCGCTGAGCCTGGCCCTGGCCGGGTGTGGGGGCAGCCAGCCGGAGGCAGCCACCCCCACGCCCACCAAGACGCCCACGGCGGTGGCCACGGACACGCCGGAGCCGACGGCCACGCCGACCTTCACGCCGGCGCCGCCGACGGCGACGCCGGCGGCCACGCCCACGGCGACGCCGGCGGGCACGCCAACCCCGGCGCCCACGGCGACCCCGGTGGCCTTCGGCCAGCCGGCCAAGGACGACGTCAACGCGCGCAAGGGTCCGGGCACCAGCTATGGCAAGGTAGGGCAGATCTACACCGAGGATAGCCTGGGGATTCTGGGCCGGATCGCGGATAGCTCGTGGGTCAAGGTGTGCTGCGTCGGCGGGCAGGAGGCGTGGGTGGCGCGGGAGTTTCTGGAGGTTTCCGGCAACCTGGCCGCGGTTCCGGTGGTGGAGGCGCCCCCCCTGGATGCCGCCAACCGGGCCGACAACGTGCCCACCAGCGCGGGCGGGGCGACGGCGGGCCGGGTGGCTATCGGCAACGTGGAGCCGGCGGTAGATACGCCGCCGCCGGGCAAGTATTTGGGGCTGTGTGCGCTGCGAGTGCGGCGCCCGCCGCGTGAGGTACCCCCCTCCCGGCCGCCCATTGGCGGGAACATCAACCCTTTGACCGGGCAGGCGACCGATCCTGGGCTGCTCAACCGGCGCATTGTGGCGGTGCGCTACGGCAACGAGCCGGCCATCGACGCCTACTATGGCCTGGCAGACGCCGAGCTGGTGTTCGAGGAGCTGCTGGACAGCATGAACACCACGCGGCTGACGGCCTTCTTCCTCGCCGGCGATGCGCCGCAGCTGGGGCCGCTGCGCTCGTACCGCAGCACCACGATCCAGCTGGCCCAGATGTACGATGCGGCCATGGTGAGCAGCGGCGCGGTGGGGCCGAACCAGGTGTTCGCGTATGCGGCGGGGCTGGACGACCTGGACTGGCGCTGCGACGACCCGGCCTTCTTCTTGAACCCCAAGGCGGACGCCAAGGACTACCAGAACCGGGTGGTGAGCAGCATCCCCCGGGTGCGGGCGTACCTGGAGTCCAGGGGGTTCGACCGGCCAGCCACGGTGCGGTCGTTTGCCTTCGACGAGACGGCGCCGGCAGGGCGGGCGGGCCGCAGCGTGGTGGTGCCGTACATCAACCGGGGCTACTACGAGGTGGAGTGGCGCTACGATCCGGCTACGGGCCGGTACCAGCGCCTGCAGGGCACCAGCCGGCGGCCGTTCGTGGACGCCAACAACGGCGAGGCGGTGAGCGCGGCCAACGTGGTGGTGATGACGGTGAAGCACGACCTGACCGACCTGGTGGAGGACAGCGTGGGCAGCCTGAGCGTGCGCACCTACCTGACGGGCCAGGAGGGGCCGGCGGTGATC
>JAULUH010000042.1:0-326 GCA_032111745.1 Anaerolineae bacterium
GCCCTTCATCATGGTGAACATGGCCTGCCGGCTGTTCAGCCACATGCCCGTGCCACACCACGGATCAGTGCCGTTCCACTGCCGCTCGATGTAGTCGACGGCGTCCATGACCCGGCCTGTCGACATGTCGTCTCCCACCAGCCCCATCTCACAGAGCAGGTTTCCTGTCTTCAGGATGTTCACCAGTGCGGCAAACGGATCGTACCAGGATCCGCCATCATCTGCGTCGCCGTTGACATCGTCCTGAATGACGTCGATCCAGATGGACAGCTCATCCTTCACGAACTGGGGCACCGTCAGGCTAAACCCAAAGGGGGGCGGAGCCT
>JAULUH010000042.1:336-9577 GCA_032111745.1 Anaerolineae bacterium
GGGCATAGCGCCAGCCGCCTCGATGAACTCCGCACTCCGGATCCACTTGAGCCCATGCCATGTAGTCCACAGCATCCTGGAGAAGATCGCCGTATAGCTCGGGATGCCCACTGGCAGCCAGGGCCATCATGGCGACGCCGGTGTTGTAGATCTGATGGTAGCCGCAGGGCGACCAATACACGCCGATGCCATTGCCGTTGCCATCAGGGTTGCCAGCCGGCTCAAGACCGATTGGCTGGATCAATGCCCGGTCCACTATGAACTGCAGGCCTCGCGCCACCTGGCCCGAGTATTCGTAGTCCGGGGAAAGCGGATCCAGTTCGAGCTCATGGGCCCTGGTCTCGAACTTCAGGATCACCATCCCGGTGTAGGCCACCTCATCACAGCCCCCTCCCCACGACCCTGAAGCGACTTCTTCACCCGCCAGCCATTCCAGGCCGGCGACGATCGATGCCTCCAGATCCTCGGGCGCTGGCTGGGCACTGGCCGCGGGCCCGATCGTAGACACAATCAAGGCCAGCAAGGCAAACATCACCGCTACTCTGCGGGTTTTCATGATAATCCTCCCTCCAGATCTTTAGTCTGGTTTTGCGGATAGTTCTGGGGCTTAACGCAGCCCCACCCACGTTGACAGTACGCCAAGATTGGTCCCGCTAACCCCACCTCCTCGTCAGAACACCGCCGGCCATTCCCGAACAGCCCGTACCCCTGAGTCAAGCAGATTTCCAGGCTGTTCGCGCCAGCGGTGTCACTACCTACGCCACGGCATAGGCAAGCAAATACACCAGCGGCTCACGCCGAGCACATCACCTCCTCGAAGGCGTTCCCGTAACGCGAGGAAAAGCTGAGATCGTATGTCCACACACAAACAAGTCTATCATAACCACCAGTCCAAGTCGCCGATGGCGACTCCACCTCTCGAGCACCAACCCTCAGGAGCTCGCAAGAGCCAACCACGGCCAAACCCTCCCTGGGTCCAACCCGCTGGCAGACCCACAACCCCAACCCGCCGTAGGTTGCATCCCGCAACCCCCGACTGCCAGCCTCTATACCGACAGTCCCACCCCCCGGCAGGGCCGTCGTCGACGATGCTCAGCTGCGATGATCAAAATAAAAGGAGAAGAGCCAACACCATTATCATAGCACAGCCCCAATCGGTTGTCAACAAGTTATCGTCAAGTGAAAAACTTCCCAAACACCCCGCTCCCAGGGGTCGGCTACCGCTGCGCTAGCGCTGGCCGACCCAGGGGTCGGCCCCTCTTCTGTCTTGCCGTGCTTGTGGGGTACAATTCGGTGGTCGAACCTGACCCAGGAGGAATTGGTTGCCAGGCCATCGTCAGGCAGCGCCAGCAGCGCTTCGCAGCGGCTTGAGCCAGCCTGGACAGGAGCATCGACAACTACACCCTCACCCCGGCCACGCTACGCGGCCAAATCCGGGCCCTGCTGGCCTACGGCTATACGCCGGTGTCGCTGGGCGACTTCATGCGAGCACGATCCCCTGTTGACCGCCGTGGCCCCGGAGGTGGCCCGCCACACGCTGCTGCCGGCGATTCTCCATTAGCCTGGCCCGGGAGCAGCGTCTTGACGCATTCGCGCAGCAGTGCTATACTTCCTTCCTCGTGCTGGCGACTGTGGCCCCCCTCTCTGCCAGCTGTGCCCATCCCGCAGGAAACAAGGCCAGTTTCTGCTTGAGCCAGGGTTTCGGCTTCATCCGTTCTATCGCGCACCAGGCCATTGACCGCCCGTCCTGCACCAGGGCCGGCTACAGATCTCCGCGTGTCCTGGCCATCATAGCAGCCAGTTGAGCGTTTCCTTGTTGGCGAAGGCCCGAGTGCTTCATCAGTTTGGGTTGGTCGACTATCCGTTTGCATCCACTAGGAGGAAAGTATCGTGAGAACCAGAGTGATTTGGCTCGCCGTTTTGATCGCAGTTCTGGGCGCTTTTGCCCTGGCCGTGCCAGTTCTGGCGCAGTTGCCGGACGGGGAAGCCAGTGCCAGGTGCCTGCAGAGCTATCCCGGTGCTGAGCCGGGACCTGACCCGCTTTCCGCGTGCCAATGGGACATGCGCAAGATCGAAGCGGGCGCGGACGCCTACGCCAACGCCACCGGCAAGGGCGTGCGCGTCGGCATCATCGACGGCGGCGTGGACATCACCCACCCCGACGTAGCTCCCAACCTTGACCTGGATGCGTCGTGCTCGTTCATCTTCGACGACACGCCCACGGCGGACCCCGGCGAGGTCGCCAACGGTGACTGCTCGAACAAGGCCGCCGTGCAGGACCTGCAGGGGCATGGCACCCACGTGGCCACCACGGTGGCCGCTCCCATCAATGGGGTTGGCATCGTGGGCGTCGCCCCCGAGGCCACCATCGTGGCCCTCAAGGCCTGCACCATATCCGGTTTCTGCTTCGCCGACTCCGTGGCGGCCGCCCTGCGCTACGCCGGCGACCAGCGGCTCGACGTGGTCAACCTGAGCCTGTTCGCCGATCCCTACCTCTACTACTGCAAGGACGAGGCCGAACAGAAGGCGATCCTGAAGGAGCTGGAGAGCGCGGCCCAGTACGCCCAGCAGCGCGGCGTGCTGATCGTGGCCGCGGCCGGCAACGAGGCCGATGACCTGGGCCACCCCACGACCGACGAAATCAGCCCGGACTGGCCGCCGGATTCGGCCATCGAGCGTGAGGTCCGTAACAACTGCCGGGTCGCCCCGGCCGAGATCCCCGGTGTGGTGACGGTCTCCGCGATCGGCGTCAACACCCTCGCCAGCTACTCCAACGTCGGCCGGCCGGTGGATGTCGCCGCACCGGGCGGCGATGCCGGCCAGACTCCGAGCTCGGTCTATGGCCGCGGGCGCATCCTGGCCGGCTGGTCCAGCACCGATGGGACCGGCTTGTGGGAGTTCTTTAGCGCGGTTAATCGAGCCGTGACCAGCGGCGGTGGCCGCTACGTGTGGATCAGCGGCACGTCCATGGCCTCGCCGCATGCCGCGGGCGTGGCGGCCCTGATCAAGGAGCGCCATCCCAAGTGGGCGCCCGGCGCCGTGGCCGCGACCCTGCGCAACACCGCCACGCCCATGGCCTGCCCTGCCGACTGGCCGGCCGATGATCCTCGCCGGTGCTATGGCCAGGCAGGCGATACCTCCTTCTTCGGCAAAGGCCTGGTGAACGCCAAAGCCGCCGCCAGCAAATAGGACCCATTCGCAAGGGCGGCCACATCATCCCGGTAGGGACGCTGTGGCCGCCCTCTTCGCGCCTTCGTGCTCCGTGCTTCGTGCTCCGTGCCTCCATATTTCGTGCTTCGCGCTTCGTGCATTCGTCTAACCTTCGCGCCTTCGTGATCCAGGGACCCGCCTTCGCCTAGCCTTCGCGCCTTCGTGATCCAAGGACCCGGCCGCATCGCTGCACGGCTATGCCCCTCACCAAAACCGCTGGAACGGATGCCACACCTTCCCACCCGTGGAGCTGTGTCCCCCGCGAAGACTGGTCCTGTTTCGGAAAACTGGACCAGTCTTCTTGTGTGCGTCCGGGCCTCACTTAGGGGGCGGCGGCACCAGGCAGCTCACCGTCGTGCTCACGTTGCCCGAGCCGTCTACGGCGTAGACCGCGGCATCGCCGTTGCCGGTGATGTGGAAGTCAACAGCATCGGTGTCGCTACCCATCTCCTTGATCTTGGGCGGAGCACCATTGGCCTCGGTGTACTTGATGTTGGTGCCCACCTGGAAGGGGCCCCAAACGGTGCCGCTACCGGTGTCCACCACGTAGATCATCAGGTCCTCCGGCGGCCACACCGCAACCTCCGGCCGCCAACCACTGTGGCGACAGTCCTACCCCCGGTAGGGCCGCCGTCTACTGAAGCCTCACGACGATGATCAGAATGAACGAAGAAGTGCCAACACCATCATCTGGCACACCCCCTACCGGTTGTCAATCACTTATTGTAAAGTTCCAGACTTCCCAAATACCCCGCAACCTGCGCACCAGGGTGCGACGCACTTTCCATAGTGCGTTGCACCTGCTCCCACCCACCCGCCCCCGGATGACGCCAGGGGCGGTTTCATCGTGCTGCCGGCCAGAGGCCAGGTGCCGTGGGATCTGGCGCCTCAGCCCTACTTCTCCTTGACGATCTTCACCACATCCTCGCCGGCCATGGCGCGGCCGTCAAGGCCGCAGCGTGGCCCGTCGCCAGCCGCGCCCGGGTGGTCTTGCCCGCCCCCGATGGCCCGCAACAGGCCAGGTCGGACCGGCTCGCAGCATGCACCAGGGCCGCGTCCCAGGTTGACGCTTCACCCGCCAGCGCCGCTGACGGCACGGTGAATTCCGTATAGCGCGCGGCCAGGGGCGCCAGCCATCTGCGCTCCGGCAGCCGCACCAGGAAGAGCACGCCGGCGATGTCAAGGGCGAAATCGTGAGACATAGGATTGCCTCTAGCTAGAGATGGCCGGTTCGTAGTGCGCACTTCAGTGCGCCGGAGAGCGCTAAAGCGCTCACTACGAACCGGGAGGCTCAGAGGACTGCGCTTGGCTGGCGAGGAACTCCCGCAGGCCCAGCGCCCAGCGGTAGGGATAGGCCAGAGGACCCAACCAGTCGCTGTCGATGGCGTAGCGCTGCCGCATGTAACTGCGCGACGGAAACAGGTGGGCCAGGGCAGAGGACACCTGGCACGGCTATGCGGCCAGCCTAGCTCGGCCGCATAGCCCGCTCCGGGCCGGTCGCCCGATCGGCATGGAACCCATCCAAACCGGCTGAAACCGGATCCTGTATGCTTATGGCCATCCCCAATCCAATGAGGAAACGCAGCCGTCGTAGCGATGGGGTGAACGTTTGGTACCCCGTTCCGTACCACCCGGCCAAGCGGTTGGCCCCCATGAATCGGCCCCTCCTTTGTCTGGTTGCACTAGTGAGGTATAATCCCTGAAGAAGTGTTGACTGGATTCCAGGCAATCCGAGTCGTGCCACTTGTAGCTCTCCCTGAGGAGCCACCCAGAAATGCCAGAGATCTCCCGCTTTTTGGGTATCATCATCACTATGTACTACGAAACCGGCACGCATCAGCAGCCGCATTTCCATGCGCGCTATGGTGACTATCGTGCCAGCTTCACTATCGATCCCCCTGCCCTGCTTGCCGGCGCCATGCCCCGGCGCCAGCAGCACTTGGTCCTGGCGTGGGCGGAACTGCACCAGGAGGAACTGCTTGCCAACTGGGATCGGGTAGCACAGGAAGCTCCGCTGGCTCGCATTGACGGCCTGGCTTGAAAGGTGATGAACATGAGCAGACCCATGGGCGAGTTTCACTTTCATGATGTAGCTGACTTCGTCGTCGTGAGAGACTACGTCTTGCGCGTGCGGTTCGACGACGGTACGGAACGGGTGATCGACTTTGAGCCGATTCTGTCCGGACCTCTTTTCGGTGACCTTCGTGACCCCCAGTTGTTCAGGCAGGTCAGGGTGGATCGCGACCTGGGTACGCTGGTCTGGCCCACGGGGGCGGATATCGATCCGAGCGTCTTGTACGACTGGCCCGATCACGTCGATGCCATCGTCAGGCGGCGCCAGCAGCGCTTCGGGACGGAGCAGGCTGTGTCGGCCCAGGTCGGCTAGGGAGTCGCCTGGCTACCATCAGGCGAGGCCTTCGACCTGGGACCTGTGCTTTCTACCTGTTTGCCCACCATGTCCTCGACCACTTTCGCCGGCAGGGGCTGCGCCATGCGCACGTCGATACCGGGCTCGATCCGGCCCATATTCCGGCCAGACGGGCGTACGCGGCCGTCGAGCTCGCCCGCCGGCACCGCCCACACCGAGTGGTCCTGCACGCCGATACGCTCACGTCATAGCTTAGAGCCTCCAAGAAGGACAGCTGGGGCTGTCTAAACCTGATTGGGCGACAGCCCCAGCCTCCCGTGGTGGATCTGCCAGGCTACCGGGGAGATCGGTCGGCGATCACCAGCGGAATGTACTGCTGTGAGTACACGACAAATCTGAAGGTAAACTCGTTGTCATTGCCGGCCACATCCCAGGCATGGACGGTTATCTCCGCCGGCCGGAAGTCGAAGTTGACCGGAACGCACCGGGTTGCCTTGACGTAGACCGGGTAAACGGTGCCGCGGTCGAACGGGAAATCCTCTGGAGGCGGCACGGTGCAGGCGTTGGACGTCACCGTGATCCGCTGCAGGCCGGATCCCGTGTCCTGGACCTTGAGCTCGGCCCAGTCATCCCCCACCTCATGGAGCGCGATCGCCGGCTTGTGGCGCCTGGCGGCATCGCCCACGATGTCGACGATATAGGTCTTCCGCGCCGTGTTCTGGAGGATGTCGGTGGCCTGCACCCGCAGGCGATAGCCGCCGCTGGTGCCATCGCGCTCCGTGAAGCGGACGGCCACCGGGTCCACAGTCCCATGGCTGAAGCTCGCGGCCACCGGGCTGGCGTTGATGCCGTCCAGGTATAGCCTGTCCAGCCCCGCTGCGCTGTCCTGGACGGTGATCTGGGCGCCGCCGCCGGCAACCCCGTTCACAACCAGGAGCTCCGGCGTCTCTCCCAAGGGGGTGAACCGGGGTGGCGTGGCGTCACAGGCCTCATACCACCACACGCGGGCTTCCTTGAAACAGTCCTGGTTGACGATGCAGAAGGGTGGCACCGGCGAGATGGACGAGCATGGGCAAGTCCCGGCCGGCGAGGATTTCAAGATGTAGCTGGTTTGCGGCTTGGTCGCATACGTGCCCAGCCGGGGTTGGTACGCTCCCTGCGCGTCCCGGTAGGTGACGAAGGGAGACCCCCCGTCCTCCCTGATCGTCGCCTCCGAATCCGATCGCTCGAAGTCCTCGAAATCCCAGAACACCCTGGGCGCAGCGCCGGGTTTCTCTGCGCCGGGAACGAATTTCGCCTCCAGCCATCCCGGATCGTTGCTGGGATAGTCCCAGCTTACCTGCCTGTTCTGCTGGGTGCACGTACTGCACGAGGCATACGGGCATTGCTCCCAGGTCAGGCTGCTCGACCATGGCTCGTTGGCCGGCAGCGGAGAGGTGGCGTTGATTGTCACCATGCACCAGGCCGCGCCGGCCGGCGGATGGCTGAATTCGACAATCAGCGTCGAGTCGTTGTAGGGCGAGGGTGACTGGACCACGGTGGCCAAGCACCCATCGCCTGAAACCTGCAGAGCCGCCAGCTTCATCTCCTGGCCCGGTAGGGCCGGGCTCACGCCGTGCGCCATGCTGGAATAGCAGTTGCAGCCGCGGTTTTCCCTGTCCGGCAGGTCCGGCCACTCAGGATACCAGGCCAGGCTCCCGAGCTGCGTCGCTTCGTTGCCAGCCCCCAGCCGCCCCGGTGCCGCATACTCGAGATGACTCCACTGGGCCGTGTCCCCTTTCAGGATCAACTGGCTCCTGCCATCTACGAAGGCCTCCACCGTGAGAGAGTAGGATGTGGCCTCAAGCTCTGCCAAAACGGCCGAGCGAGAAACCGAAGAATCTTGCGCCCCCACAGATGCCCCGGGGAGCAGGCTTGCCAACACCACCGCCACCACGATCATCCACCGCGATGCTCTGGTTGTTTGGACTGCCATGGCTGAGTTCCTCCCAGGTTATGGGTCGCCTCAGGACCCTCAGGCCGCTGAGGCAGATATCGACCCCTCTTGGTTGGTGACAGGTCATCTGCCATGCTGTCATGTGGTCCCAGGCAGCCGATGCGCCGGCTGCAGCGTTCATGGGTTGGGTTGCTGTGAGATGTCCCGCCCTGCCCTCCTTGGCGCATCTGGAACCTGGCCAGCTACGCCCCTTGGGGTCCTGACCAACCGTCGACCCCCTGCCCTGGTGATAGTCAGTGCGTAATGGACTCGCACCTCATCTTGATTGTACCATGAGCCCGCGCCGATGTAAATGGGGTACGGTGAGAAGCCCTGGTGAGGAGTTCAGGAATTCGCATCGGTACGGCGTTCGAGCTGTCCTTCCATGCCACACCCAACGGATACATGACCCCCATCCCCTCGTAGGGTGCGGGGCTCCGTCCCCGCCCCTTCGTGCCCTTCGCGCTTCGCGGCCTTCGCGGGCCTTCGTGCGTTCGTGTTCCAGACACCCACGCACCCTCCCCCAATTGGGATCCCGCTTACATTGCGGTGTTATCCGAAGTGGTAAGGTGAAGACCGTCCCTGGCTTGCTCAACAAATATTGATAACTGATGTAGTTTCATTGAGAATAATGTCACGGGATGTGCTGAGATGTTGCTGCTGCACCAGTTATCCCCCTGAGCGTGTTTCCAAGGAGGACACCATGTTCCACAAACTGGTTGTTGCCAGGCCCTGGAGAGCTCTCCTGGTCGTGGCCATCCTCATGAGCCTGTCCGCCGGCGTCGCGCTGGCCGACCCAGGCATCGACCCCAGCACCGTCGAAGAGCTGATCTTCCCAGGGGAGGCCGCCGACGTCGACAAGGCCGTCACCACCCCTGCCATCCCGCCCCTGGTGGACATCTGCCTGTTGGAGGATGAGACCGGCTCCTTTGGGGATGATATCTCCAACCTGCAGGCCGCAGCCTCCGACCTGTATGACACCGTCGTGCTCACCAGCCCCGGCGCCCAGTTCGCCGTAGCCGGCTTCCGCGACTACCCCGTCGATCCCTATGGCGAGGCGGGCGACTGGGTCTACCGGCTGCTCAGCGCCATGAATCCGGACAAGACCGCCTGGATCGACGGCGTCAATGCCCTCACCGCCGGCGGCGGCGGCGACGAGCCCGAAGCCCAGTACGATGCCATCGTGGCCGCGGCCGGGCCCGGCACCTTCGACGACCCGACGCTGGGTACCCAGGACAACTGTGGGTGGCGCGCTGATCCCCTGGTGAAGCGGGTCCTGGTGGTCGCCACCGATGCGCCCTTCCACACCCCCGACGGCACCCACGTCAACGACGAGGCCTCCACCATCGCCGCCCTGCAGGCCCAGGGCATCGCCGTCATCGGCCTCAAGGCCCCGGGCGCCAGCGCCGAGCTGGACGCCCTGGCCGCGGCCACCGGCGGCAGCGTCCAGGCCCTCAGCTCCGACGGCGCCAACATCGCCGAGGCCATCGTGGCCGGCCTCGAGAACCTGCCGGCCGAGGTCGCCATGCTGAGCACCTGCACGGCTCCCCTCAGCACCATCTTCCTGCCGGACGCGCAGACCGTCACCAGCGGCGACGTCGCCAACTTCCTGGAGACCATCGCCGTGGAGGGCGGCGCGGCCGGTGGCACCTACACCTGCTACGACTACGCCACCGTCAACGGCGAGG
>JAULUH010000043.1:0-20034 GCA_032111745.1 Anaerolineae bacterium
AGCCGGTTACTACTAGCGGCCACAGGAAGTCGTTCCACGTCGCCTGAAACACGAAGACCGCCAGCGCGGCCAGCACCGGGCCGCTCAGCGGCAGGATAACCTGCCACCAAATGCGGAAGCTGGACGCCCCGTCCATGCGCGCGGCCTCGTCCATCTCGAGAGGGATGCCGCGGTAATACTGGCGCAGCAGGAAGGTGCTGAAGGCACTGAACAACAGGGGGATGGTTAGAGCCAGGTAGGAATCGTACCAGCCCAGGCGGTTGATGATCAGGAAGTTGGGGATCAGGGTAACCTGGAATGGGATCATTAACGTCGCCAGGTAGAGAATGAATAGGGCGTCGCGCCCCCGAAAGCGCAGGCGGGCGAAGGCAAAGGCCGCCAGTGATGAGATCAGGATCTGCAGGACGGTGACGGATATAGCCACGATGGCGCTGTTGAGATAGTAGCGGGCGAAGGGGACAACCTGGAAGGTCTCGACGTAGTTCTGCAGGGTGAGCTGGTCGAGGCTGAAGTCACGGGTCAGGAATGCTTCGATAGGGAACAGCGAGACGACCAGCATCACCAGGAAGGGGGCCAGCATGATGAAGCTGCCCAGGGCCAGCAGCAGGAAGAGGAGCAGCCGGGAGGGCAGCCGCAGCCGCGCAGCCGGCTCAGGTGGGCGCATGTCGAGGTCAGCGCTCATGTCATTCCGTCTCGTAGTAGACCCAGCGCCGTTGCAGCCAGTTTTGGAGCAGGGTGAAGCCAAAGATGAAGAGGAAGAGGAACCAGGCGATGGCCGAGGCCTTGCCCAGCCGGGTGAAGCGGAAGGCGTTGTTGTAGATGTACATCACCGCGCTGAGGGATGAGTTGGCCGGACCACCCCGGGTCATCACGAAGGGCTCGGTGAAGAGCTGGAACGCGCCGATGATCTGTAGAAGTAGCAGGAAGAAGATGCTGGGCGTGGTCATGGGCAGCGTCACGTTCCAGAAGCGCTGCCAGGCGTTGGCGCCGTCGGTCTCGGCGGCATCGTACAGTTCTTGCGGCACCCCTTGCAGGGCAGCCAGGTAAACCACCACGGTGAAGCCGACGTTCTTCCACAGGGTCAGCATGACCACGGCCCACTTGGAGGTGCGGGTGCTGTTGAGCCAGTCCGGGGCCTGGATGGGCAGCCCCAGGAGGCCGGTGAAGCCGTTGATGAAGTCGTTGAGCGGGCCGCTCTTGGCCAACAAGAGCCGGAAGACGATGGCGCCGGCGACGATGGTGGTCACCACGGGCATGAAGTAGATCAGGCGAAAGGTATAGCGGCCGTGGATCACCTGGTTGAGGGCCACGGCAATGGCGATGCCCAGGGTCAGTTGTAGCGGCACGATGGTCACGACGTAAAACGCCGTGTTGCCGAAGGACTGCCAGAAGACCCGGTCACGCAGGAGCTCCCGGTAGTTGGCCAGGCCCACGAATCCCTTAGGCCCGGTTAGCCCCCAGTCCATGAAGCTGGTGCCGAAGGAGATGACCACGGCCAGGGCCACAAAGATGCCCAGCCCAATCAGGCTGGGCAACAGGAACAGGTAGCCCTCCCACTGCTGGTCAGGCCGCCAGCGGAAGAACCTACGCCGGGCACGTGACGGCGCGGTGGTAGGGGATGCCAGGTCTGAAGCCATGAGCGGAGAGGAGAGAGGGTGAGGTTGTGACGGGGAAAGTGATGCACACTCGTCCTGTGCAACCCGCCTGAGCCTCACCCTTTCTCCGGGGGGCCCACTATTTGGGATATCCCTTGTCCTGCAGGAACTGATTCATCTGCTGGCATAACTCAGGCAGCGCTTCCTCGGGGGATCCCTCGCCAGCCCAAATGCGACCCAATGTCGGGAGGATGATGGACTGCTCGAGCTCGCCCCACTCAGGGAAGTAGCCAAAACCGCCGACCCCGGAGGCAGTCGCTTCGGCGATAATGGCATCCTTATTGGCCGGTGGTTGATCGGTCATAAAGGCCGGAGAGTTGGCAGTGGACTGTAGCGCAGGAAAGATTTCGCCGCGCTCGGTGTAGAGCTTCTCGCCGCCGTCGGTGCTCTGGAGCCACTCCAGGAAGGTCCAGGCCGCATCCTTGTTGTCGCTGCCGCTGCTCATCACCCAGGCCGCACCACCGGCGGCGTTCCAGCGCTTCCCGCCCTCAGGGATCGGCACTAAGGCCACGTCGTAGTTCTTGCCGGCCTGGTTGAAGGCCGACACCCGGCTGGTGTTCTGGATGATCATCGCCGCCTGGTCGCTGGCGAACACGGCTGCGTCGCCGCCGGCCTGGCTCAGATCAGCATCGCGCATGGCGTAGCCGTTGTTCATCAGGTCGGCGAAGAACGTGATCGCTTCGACCGACTTGGAATCATTCATCATACATTTGGATGGGTTGACGTAGTCATCCAGGATGGCGCCACCGTTCTGGTTGATCCACTTGGCATATTTGCCGCCTTCCATGGCCAGCGCGTATTGGGTGGTGCTGCCGCTGGCATCCTTGACGGTCAGCTTCTCCGCAGCAGCGAGCAGGTCGTTCCAGGTCCAGGTCTCGTCGGGATAGGCCACACCTGCGGCGTCGAAGAGGTCCTTGTTGTAATAGAGGACGTTGACCTCGATGTCGCGCGGGAAGCCGTAGACGCTGCCCTGGTATTTGGCCGACTCCAGCAGGCCCGGCCAGTAGTCGTCCAGGTTGTAGCCGGCATTCTGGATGAAGGGTTCGAGGTTCTCCAGCACATCCTGGGCGGCGTATTGCGGTGTCGGCCATAGGAAAGCCACGTCAGGAATGGCCTTGCTGTCGCCGCTGGCCCACAGGGTCTGGATCTTGGTGAAGTAGTCGTCCCAGGGCTGGTTCCAGAGCTCAACCTTGATCTCCGGGTGTTCCGCCATGAAGGCGTTGGCCACGATTTCGTGGGACACCTTCTCCTCCGGGCTGCCCCAGAAGGCCCAGGTGATGGTCACCGGCTCAGCCGCCGCGGCCGGTTCTTCTGCCGGCGGCTGCTCGGCCACTGGCTCCTCCGGTGCAGCCGCCAGCGGCGGCACCTGCTCCACCGGGGCTGCCGGCGGCACGCAGGCACTGAGCAACAACGTCAGCATCAGCACGATGCCAACCAGGACGCCAAACTTCTTCTGTCGCATAGGAACTCCTCCTTGAGATGGATGCCGGATGCCTTACGGCATTTCCGCTGGTGAAATGACCCATCGGCCTGCTTCAGGCTGGCAGGCCTATGGTACAACGCTATACCGGTCCTCCGCCGGGCTGGTCATAGGCATGGTT
Organism: Anaerolineae bacterium; assembly: GCA_032111745.1. Taxonomy (GTDB): domain Bacteria; phylum Chloroflexota; class Anaerolineae; order JAAEKA01; family JAAEKA01; genus JAULUH01. The sequence continues at coordinate 3,257 of JAULUH010000043.1, forward strand.
GACCTCAGCAGCCACGGCTGCCGCTGGCTTGGCTGCCAGCAGATCGTCGAACAACGGCAAGTGGCCCGTGCGCACGGCGTGTTCGGCGTACAGGAACATCGCTGCCGACCAGGCCTGCTCGCCGAAGCCCATGGGGTGCCCGCTCTCGCCGTGCATCCACTCGGTGAACTCCCATGGGTGGTACACGCCCTGGCGATTGGCGTCGGCCAGCCTGGCCAGCAGCTGCCCGGCCTCGGCCTGCCAACCGTGGCGCACCAGCGCGGCCACATGGAAGCCGCCGATCATGGGCCAGATGCCGCCGTTGTGGTACTGGTGAGGCAGGTTGAGGTTACGGCTGCGATAGTACTCGCGCCAGTTGGCCTCGCTGGGGTAGATCGGGGGATGGATGGCCTTGGTCGGATAGGGCTCGGCCATGCCCACCTGCAGCATGTAGCGCAGGATATGCTCGGCCCGGTGGCGGTCGGCGATCCCGGTCAGAATCGCCAGCAGATTGCCCAGGCTGTCGCACCAGTCCCCGTACTCTCGAAAGGCCACCCACGGCAGGTAGAAGGGCCGGCTGGAGATGGTGCCCACGTTGTGGTACAGCATGAACCACTCCAGGCGGATGCTCTTCAGCTTCTCCAGGTGCGCGGCAAAATGCTCGGCCACCCAGCAGCGGTCGATCCACAACAGCAGGTTGATGCGCTCGTGGATGTCGGCGGCGTCCACCAGCAGCTGCTGGCACACCGTGCCCTCAGGCACTTGGGCGCACATTTGCCGGTAGGCCAGGGTCGCGGCGTAATACAGCACGTTGTCGTACAAGACGTTGTAGCGCACCGCCAGCAGGTCCATCCAATCGCCGGCCTCGGGCACCTCCAGCAGGCCGCATTCGTTCATGTCCTGGAACTGCAGCCAGGTCATGGCCCGGTCGATGCTCGGCCAGTGGGCCAGCAGGAACTCGCGATCGCCGATGGTGCGCAGGTGGAGATAGTGGCCTAGCAGATACCACAGGTTCGCATCCACGGCCCCTGCGTTCTCGGTGCTGACGTAGCCGGTGTCGGGGTTGACGTTGAGCTGGATCATGCCCCGCCGCGATTGGTGCCGGCTCATGGTCTCCAGTGAGGCCCGCCCGGCCGCCACCAGCTCGCCATCACCCGTAGCGGCCGCGCCCAGGAACACGACCATGCTGTCGCGCGCCCAGACCTGTGGGTAGCCCGTAGCCAGGGCCGAGGCCCGGAAGCCGTGGGGGGTGACACAGCGCCGGACGATGTCCAGGGCCCGGTGGTGAGCTTGTTCGATCAGGGAAAGGTCGTCCATGACCAGAAACCTGAGCCAGGAATGGTTGGCGATAAGATGCCGCTGCCGGGGAATGTACTACACCCGGTATGATAGCACCGAAAAGTCACCCGTGCAAGAGGCCGAGCTTCTCAAAACCCCTCCTCCTCTCCTTCTACCCCTCTATCCACCTGGAATCGTCCCTATTCCAATCCAGCCTCAGCCTCCTGGTCCGGTGTCCGTGCTCCGCTCCGGCTCCTCCGGCCCTGCCTCCCCTCTGCGCTCTTTGCGCCTTTGCGGTAAGCTCCGGGGGGCCGTGTCTGTCCGTGTTTGTCCGTGCTCCACTCCATCGCCCGTCGCTAGGGCACTGCCGCTGAGATCTCTGCCTCCAGTCGCAACCCGTCCGGGTCAGGCTCGCTCGCACCGGGTATCCAGGGCGCCAGGCAGGCCGGATCCTCGACGCAGGGATCCGTCAGGGTCTCGAGAAAGGCCAGCAGGTCCGCCGCCTGCGCATCGCTGAGCTGCACCTTCTCGATGGATGGCAACCCAAGCCGGCGATTCTCCCCCAGCCTGGCCAGGGCGCGCTCGGTATTGAGCTGCATGTGTTCCGTCTGCACGGATGGGTCGAGCTGTGCCAGGTCGTAGGCCGCCACCGCCGCCGCCGGGTTAAGGTGGTGGCGCACGATGCCCTCCAGGGTGGCGTAGGCCCCATCGTGGCCGTAGGGGCCGGTCACGCCAACGTTCAAGAGGGTGGGCGTGCGAAAGGCGTATAGGTCCTCAGGCTGGCCGGTCTCGCGAAAGCGGCCGTAGTCATCGTCGAAGCGGCCGTCACCCTTGCCGGGTCCCACCTGGGGTACGGCCAACACGTAGAATTGCTCGTCGGTGAAGAAGTCTCCGCCGTGGCAGCTGGCGCAGCCGGCGCCGCCATCCTCTGGCGCCCTGAAGAACAGCAAGGCGCCGCGCTTGGCCGCCGGGCTGATGGCGTGCTTGTCGCCCTCCACATAGGCGCGCCAGGGCGTGTCCACGAACACCTGCGAGCGCTGGTATGCGCCCAGGGCTGCAGCCAGGTTGTCCGGGGTGATGAGCGTCTCAGCTGGCTCCTGGCTGCCAAAGGCCCGCTGGAAATCGACCAGCCAGGTATTGGGGTCCAGCTCACCCTGCCCTACGCCTGCATCACCCAGCCTGTCGCACAGATGGGTGCGCACGTAGCGGTTGGGCCGGTGGGCCTCGAAGGTGAAGCCGCGCATCTCGTCCTGGGAGGTTACCGGAAAGCGGCTCTGGGCGGTGACCAGGTCGCCGCCTGCGGCCGGATCCGCCTCGCCCGGTGCGGAGTCCGGGGTGCGGATGCCCAGGCCATCGGCGCCGTTCATGCCGGCCGTCTTGCCCAGGCTCTCGACGCGGCCATCGAAGAACAGGAACTGATCCCACAGGGCGATGTTGAAGGTGGTCGGGGCATTGCGGGGTACATTGGGATAGCCGCTATCGTGCAGGCGGCCAGGACCCAGCAGGTCGGGGTCGACTGCCTCCACGCCAATGGACAGGGCCAGCCCATCCCCTCCGCCCAACCACGGGTGATGGCAGGTGACGCAGGCCACGTCCATGTCCCCGCTGAGCGCCTTGGTGAAGAACAGCCGCTTGCCCAGCTGTGCCAACGGCTCGTCGATGCCGGGCAGGTCGCGGCCCAGGGAGGGATCGCCCGTCAACCCGTGATCGGCAATGATGGACCGTAGCTCGTCATCCAGGCCGGTGGGGCCAGGGGGTACGGCCGGCCCGAGGACGGGGCTTGAGGCCACCAGGCCCGCCAACATGGCCATGAGTAGTGCCATCCGGTAGGTCATTCCACGCCTCACTTCTCCAGCCGGCTCGCCCCGGCGATCAGGGCAGATCCTGGCGGACGACGGTCAGGAGGTGTCCTGGCCGTGCTCCCCGCACTGACGAAACCGGTCCATCGGGCCAGGTGATCTCCAGGCCGCGGATACCGGCCCCGCTTGGAATGCCGAAGTGCAGCCGGGCCGCGTCGCCCGAGAGGTAGCCGCTGCCCGAGCGCACATCGCGCCAGAAGGTGCCAGCGCTGGTATGCAGGGCCACAATAGCACCGATGGCGTGCGTATTGCCACTGGCAGGCCAGCGCAGGTCAACCTGCACGCTGCTCCCTTCACAGAGCCGATTCTCCAGAAGCTGAGCGGGTCCACGCAGGTTGTTGACCACGATGTCCAGGTCGCCGTCGCCGTCCAGGTCGCCCATGCTCATGCCGCGGCCGCTAAGGGTAGAGCCCAGGCCCCATTGCGGGGCAGGGCGGAAGAAGCCATCGCCGGTGTTGCGCCGGGCCTGGTTGGCCTCCACCAGCTCGTGGTTGAGCAGGTGGCTGAAGAGCGTCTTCTCGATCATGCCGTTGACGGCGTAGAGATCCAGCCAGCCGTCCTGGTCCAGGTCGCCGAACTTGGCCGACCAGGTCCAGCCGGTGGCGGCCGCGCCCCGCGGCCGGGCGGCGTTCTGGTAGCCCGTGACGCCGGTGTAGACCTGCAGCACGTTGCTCATCACCTGGGGATCATCGGGCTCGGCACTCTCGGACATATCGGCCATGATCGGGTCCCAGGCGGTCACGGCGCTGGCGCCTTCGTCGTACGGCACCATATCGCTGCTGAAGAGCTCAGGCACGCCGTCGTTGTCCACGTCGCCGGCGTCCAGGCTCATGGTGCTATGGCTGGTGGTGTCGAAGCTGGCCGGCTCCCAACCCTGCGGGGTGTGCAGCCAGGTGTAGTCAGGCACCAGGAAGTCGTTGCCTACGACGATGTCGCGGCTGCCATCGCGATCGACGTCGAAGAGGAGGATAGCCATGGCCTGGGCGGAGGGCGCCAGCGCAGTAGCAGTGAACTTGCCATCCCGATTCTGGTAGTAGGTGACGCCACCTCCACCCTGCAACAGGAATTCATTGCCCAGGTCATCCAGCAGCCCGGCATCGTAGGAGCCCGTGACCAGGTCCAGGTCCCCGTCACGGTCCAGGTCGCCCCACGCCATGGCCTGGGCAGGGCGGGCGATGCCGGGTAGCACCTGGCGTGCAAAGGCCACGCCGTCCGGGCCCTGGCCCAGGCTATGCCAGTAGATCAGACCGCCCGTGCGCCGGGTGAACACCATGTCCAGCCAGCCATCGCCATCCACGTCTACCAGGTTCACTGCCCGCGAGTCGCCATGCTCCATGGCCTCCGCGCGAAATCTCATGCTCCCCTGGTTCCATAGAATGGTGTTCGGCCCGGCATGATTGGCCAGGACCGCGTCCAGGTCCCCGTCCCGGTCCAGGTCGCCCAGGGCCACGCCGGCGCCGTTGGCTTCGAACTGGTCCACAGTGTTCCCCGGCACGATGGTGGTATGGTCCAGGTCATGGGCGACGAACCTGCCACTACATGCCAGCGGGCCGGCACCCAGCTGGGCCATGTGCACGGCAACCGGCACCCGATCGGGTGGGTTTGGCTCGAGCCCCGCGATCAGGTCAGGAAACCCGGCATAGGCGGCCGCCGGTGCCGCCAGCAGACAGGCCAGGAGCACTGGTAGCGTGATGGCTCGATGAGTGCGCACTGATCACCTCGGGAGACGAAGCTCGCAGGAAAGCGCCAGCAGGCATCGCTGGTGAGATTGTAATCGCCGGGCCCGTTTTGAGCAACTGCCGGTGATGTAGTTCGCCGGGCCCCTCAGAAGCCCTTCCCGGTGGCTTCCAGCGCCCGCATCAGTCCATGCTTCCTGGTTCTGGCCTGGCTCCTCGGATCCGCTTCACGTTTCCCGTTAACCCGTTAATTGTTTCTATGGGAAAACAGTAGTTAATGGGAACGCGCAGGCGCCTATGGGCCCCTGCGCGCCACCTCGCCTCCTGCTGCGCTCGCCATGACTCAGGGCTGTCGCTGCCTCACGGATCCACCTGGCTCTCCTCCAGGCCAACCGGTAGCGGCGCCGGCCGCTGGCATGAGCTCAGGAGATGGACGTGCCGATCTTCCCGGGATGCATCCAGGATCGCATGCATGGTATCCAGGACGTGGTAGGCCATCTCTCCGCTGGCGCGGTGGGGTCGTCCCGAGCGGATGGCCTGGGCCATGTCGGCGACGCCGATACCGCGACTGTTCATGTCCCGGCCGTGGCTGAATGGGACCTCCTCCCAGACGCGGGTTTCCGCCCGCCACAGGCACACTGGCCCCCCGAAGATGTTGGGGTCGGGCACACTCAGGGTGCCTTCACTGCCATAGATCTCGATCTGGGGCAGGTTGTGAGTCCACACGTCGAAGCTGGTGATCATGGAGGCCACTGGTCCGGAGACGAAATCCAGCATCGCGCTGAGATGGGTAGGGGTTTCCACGGTGATCATCTGACCGCGTTTGGGCTCACTGCCGATCACGCGCTCGGCGAAGGAGACTCGGGTCGAGCCGGTCACACGCCTGATCGGCCCCAGGAGGTTGATCAAGGCGGTGAGGTAGTAAGGGCCCATATCAAAGAGTGGCCCGGCGCCCACCTGGTAGAAGAACTCTGGATCGGGATGCCAGCCTTCCGGCCCTCGGGAGAGCAAGAAGGCCGTGGCCGCGACTGGTTGCCCAATGGCACCCTCGTCAATCAGCTTGCGGCAGGTTTGAAGCCCGGCGCCGAGGAATGTGTCGGGTGCGCATCCTACCCGTAAGTTGCGCTTGCGGGCCTCTCTCAGAAGGCACACGCCCTCCTCACGGCGCAGAGCCAGGGGTTTCTCATTATACACCGACTTGCCGGCCTGGAGCGCAGCCAGGGCAATCTCGGCATGGATCCTGGGGGGTGTGAGGTTCAGCACGATGTCGATGGTGGGATCGCCCAACAGCTGCTCTACCGTGCCGGCCCTGGGCACCCCATGCTTGGTGGCCTGGGCTATGGCACGCGTCACGTCCACATCCGCACAAGCCGCCACCTCCAGCAGGTCAAAGGTTGGCAGCACGGAGAGGTAGGTACTGCTAATGTTACCACAGCCGACTACCCCGATACGAGTCTTACTCATGGGGGTTGCTCCTTCTCAGTCGCGGCCAACCAGGCCAGCCAGATGTCGGTAGCTCTGGGCTACGGCAGCCAGCATATCGCCGTCACAGCGATCCAGCTCCACAATAAGCCACTGGGCATCGGTGGCCGCGTGGAGGATCGCCGGGAGGTCCATCACCCCATCACCAACGGCCACCATGGCAGCATCGATGGTTGCAGGCCCATCCTTGATATGGAGCAGGGGCACCCGCGGACCGAGCTCGCGCAGTAGGGCGGCGGGATCAATCCCGGCCGTGCGCGCCCAGTAAGTGTCGATCTCCAGCAGCACGCGGGGGTCCAGATAGTCCAGCATGTGGTATAGGACAGGGCGGCCATCTACAGGAGCCAGTTCCCACCAGTGATTGTGGTAGTGCAGGGTGATCCCGCGGGCCTGGCAGGCGATACTGGCGGCGTTGAGCTCATCACACACCCGGTGGATGGCGTCGACCGTGGCGAAGCGCTCCTCGGGGACCCAGGCGCAGACTGCGCGGTGGCAGTTCAGCAGGGCAAGGGTGTCGAACACCTCCTGCGCCTGGTCGCCCAATGGCAGGGGGGTATGGGCACTGCACACGGTGAGATCAAGCTCGTCGAGCAGGCGGGCAGCGGCTACAGAGGCGGTACCAGGGAAGCCGGCGGTCTCGACTGCGGTGTAGCCCATGGCGGCTACCTGGCGCAGAACCGCGGGGTAATCTCTCGCCAGCGCCTCGCGCACAGAATATAGCTGGAGGGCGATCTTGGGGGTCACGGGATGCTCCTTATTTGTGGGTGTTTCGGCACAACTCGGCCGGCCTTGGTTGTTTAGAGGGTGTTAAGCAGGACGTGAGACGATCGGGACGGTTACAGCATACCTGGTGCGGCGGCGCCCGTCAAGTTGTGCCACGGGCTTGCGGGGCTGGAGCTATAGGCGAGGAATTTGCCAGGGAGAGCGGCTTGTGTTAGGATGGCCGCCATGTCCAAACTACCTTCCGGCCTCAGGGTCATGGGAGGGGTTGGCTTGGCGACGGTGTTGGTAGCACTGTTGCTGCTGGTGATGAGCGCCACGCCTGCGCAGGCACAGTCCAGCCAGCCGCCTTCTCCCATGGCAGGCGAGCCCGTGGATGGGCTCGACGGCTTCCTCCCGACGGTGGAGTTCGAGGACGAGGACAGTTCGTGGCGAGTGTTGCGAACACAAGTCCTGACCTATACTGTGCAGCCCGGGGACAACGACTGGGCCATTGCCCAGCTATTCAACCTCGACGTCGACACTCTGCGCTTCTCTAACGAGTGGATGCGGCGCAACCCCGACCTGATACACCCCGGCATGGAGTTGGTCATCCTGCCCGTGAGGGGGGCCTATCACACCGTTGAGGCCGGCGACACCCTGGAGAGCATCGCCGAGCGCTACGGGGTTAGCCCGCGCGACATCGTCCAATTTGCTCTGAATGAGCTGGGGCCAACCTCTGTGCTTTGGCCCGGCCAGAAGCTGATCATCCCCGGTGGCCGCCTGGACTATGCCGAGCGCATCCAACCGCCCGGGCCTGGGCAGGCCTATGCGCTGGCCTGGCCGATGCGTGGCACCGTGACCCAGGGCTATCGCCAGGGTCACCGGGCCGTGGACATCGCCTCTTTCTACGGTGCCATGGTCTATGCCAGCCGCGGCGGCCGGGTGGTGTATGCCCAATTCTCTCCCGATGGGTGGCTGGGTTTTCGCGTGGTAATCGCCCATGGCAACGGGCTCAGCACATCCTATAGCCACCTCAGTGGGATTTTCGTCGAGGAAGGCCAGGATGTGGCGCGAGGCGAAGTGCTGGGGGAGGTGGGTAGCACGGGCAATTCCACCGGTCCCCATGTACACTACGAGGTCTACCGCAACGGCGCCAAGGTCAACCCCTTCGACCTCCTGCCTCCATCTGCCGATCAATAGCGACTGGTTAAAGGCCGGAGCTCGGGCTGGAATCTGGCACCTGATCTGGTTTGCTAGGCTTCCCGGTCTGGGTTCTGACCTCCGTCCCGTGGTTTCCAGCCGCCGGCCACTGCGCCCCATCTACAAGGGGTTCCCTACCATCGTCGTCCAGTTTCTCCACCACCTCGCGCACGACGTAGATCGACTTGCCCTGGGATTCGTAGTAGGTGCGCACGATGAGCTCACCTAACAGGCCCATGCCCACGAACTGGACGCCAAGGATGACCAGGAGCATGGCCAGGGTGAGCAAAGGCCGGTCGCCGATGTCCTGGCCCAACACCAGTTTGACGAAGGTGAGATAGAGGCCCAGCAGCACACCGGTGGCGCCCATGGCGAGGCCGACGCCGCCGAACACGTGCAAGGGCCGGGTGGCATAGCCGCGCATGAAGCGCACCGTGATCATGTCCAGCAGCACGCGGAAGGTGCGATCGATGCCGTACTTGGAGGCGCCGAACTGGCGCGCGCGGTGGGGCACGGGCACCTCGGCCACGGTAACTCCCATCCAGCCGGCCACCGCAGGCACGAAGCGGTGCATCTCGCCATAGAGGCGGATGCCCTTGACCACCTCGCGACGGTAGGCCTTGAGGGAGCACCCGTAATCGTGCAACGGCACGCCTGAGGCCCGGCTGACCAGCTGGTTGGCGACCATGGAGGGGAAGCGCCGGCTGAGGAAGGCATCCTGTCGCTCCTTGCGCCAGCCGCTGACGACGTCGTAGCCCTCGGCCATCTTGTCCAGCAGGATGGGGATGCCGGCGGGATCGTTTTGCAGGTCGGCGTCCATGGTGATCACAATATCCCCGCGGGCGTAGTCAAAGCCGGCCGCGAAGCCGGCGGTCTGCCCAAAGTTGCGGCGAAAACTGACGATACGCCAGCGTGAGTCGCTGGCCTGGACCTCACGAAGTAGGGCCAGGCTGCGATCGCGACTGCCATCGTCGATGACTATCACCTCGTAGGGCCGGCCGAGGGCTTCCATGGTGGCCGTGAGCTGCTGGTAGAGGGAAGGAATGCTTTCCTCTTCGTTGTAGAGCGGGATGACGATTGAGATCTCTGGGTTCACACGATCCTCGAGATGATGTGCATGATTCGGAACGAGCGATGCTCAACGGCGGCGGCCAGGTGCGCCCAAGGGTCAGGGCTTAGCGCGCCGTGGAGGCGGAGCGGGCACCCTGGGCCAGGTAGATGACGCCACCAATGAGGCCGGTCACTACGTTGATGGCGTAGACCAGGATGCTGAGGGCAAAGGCCTTCTCTTCCGGAACGCCGATCAAGCCAAACAGGCCGACGTAGGTGAGTTCGCGCACGCCCAGCCCGCCCACAGAGGGCAGAAGCAGGGACAGTGAGACTAGTGGCACGAAGACCAGGTACTGGGCGAGGGTGGCCTGGATGTCCAGGGACCAGCCCAGTAGCATGTTGACGCCGATCCAGGTTAGGTTGAAGGCGAAAGAAACCAGTAGGGCCAGAGAGAGGGCTCGGGGGCTATAGCCTTCGAGGCCTTCGTACAACTCGCGTGCCGGCTTCTCCACCAGGTGCAATAGGCGGTCTGGCATCAGTTGGCTGATACGGCGCAGCAGCCAGCGCTGGCGTAGCAGCCAGTAGCCTGCGACACCGGCCAGGAACAGAATGGCCATGGTCCACTTGAGCCGCGGGTCGACCCAGGTGCTCGCCAGGAGCAGTGTGGCCACCCCCATAGCCAGGAGAACAACGATTCCCAGGAACCGGTCCACCACGACCGATCCTACGGCCGCGCCGGCCTGGCCGCTGGTGCTCGCCACCTCAGCGGCCTTGACCACATCGCCGCCAAAACCCGTAGGCAACACAGTGTTGAAGAACGCGCCGACGAAATACAATGCGCTCAGGGTGCGCAAGGGTATGAGCACGTCCAGGTCGTGCAGCAGAATGTGCCAGCGATAGGCCCGAATGAAGATCCCGGCAATGAACAGGGCCAGGGCTGCCCACACGCCTGCCCACCGCGCATCCTGCAGCACCTGGAGCAGAGCGCGGCCGTCGATCTGGGTGAGCAAGATAATGAGCAGGACTGCGCTGATCGTGATCTTGATCACTCCCCCCCCAGCTTTTTTCTTAGGTGTTGGGCTGTCGCTCGCTGGTGCTATGGACACGAAGCCATTACCTCAAACCTACCCGGCGCACCGCAGGGCCTGCCGTTGCGGTCGATAGGCCATCATAGCGTGTTTGGGCGCTTCTGTCCAGTGTGGCCTGTCGATTGGATCATGAGGGGTATGGCACACGATCGGCGCAGAGTTGTGAAGACGTAGAACGTCATGGACGCACAGAGGGAAGGCCCGGGTATGGGGAAAGTGGCTTGACGGTAGCCAGAGGGCCACGTATAATCTCCACGGAGAGCTATTATGGCTAGTATGCGCAGTGACTCATCACCGCTGGCACCGGGGCCAGGGGTAGAACAAAGGCTGGAGGGTTCTGGGTGGCGCTCCGAATACGGGGCAGTGCTTGGCGCCCTGCGCCGCTATGGCTTGCATGGCGGCAGCCTGGTGCTGGACTTTGGGAATGGCACCAGCGACATGACGGCCACCCTGGCCCGGGCTGGCTACCGGGTCATTGGCGCAGGCAGCTCAGCCGTGGCCCTGGAGGAGGCCCGAGCGCGCTATCCGGCGCTGGCATTTGCGGCGCTGAATCCGGAGTCACAGCTGGCCTTCCCTGATGCCCATTTTCATGCCATCACCTCGATCAATGCCATCGAGCATACGACGCGACCAGCTGGCGTCCTGCGGGAGCTGGTGCGTATGCTGCAGCCAGGTGGCCTGCTGGTGATGGCCTTTCCTAACCTGTTATCGCCCATGCGGCCGCTGCGGCGATTTGTCACGCACCCGAAACGCTCACGCTATGGACCTGAGAGCGGGGACTCGACCTGGGACTCGCTGGGCCTGCTCTGGCGCAACCTCACCTTGCAGGGCTCGATCAGCCTGACCCAGCGTCCCCGGTTCCGGCCGCGGCAGGCCGACCTGGTCAATGCAGAGCGCTTTCGCTTGTTCGGGTATGGGGCCGACTACGATGCCTTGTGGCTGTGCAACCCTGGGGATGTTGCGGCAGCGTTGCGGGAGCTGGGCTTGGCCGTGTTGGAGCTGCGCGGGATTCCCGGCGAAACCGAGCGCTCACGCGCGCTGAGTAACATGCGCCGGCTGCTCCCTCCAGCTCTGACCTCCCACGTGCTGTTGGTGGCGCGCAAGGCGGGCCTGGAGGGTTGAAGGACTTGAGCAGGCGATGATCCCGCTGCGGCTTACTCTACATAATTTCATGTGTTACCGGGATCCGGATCCGGTCGACTTCTCCGGCCTGCACTTGGCCTGTCTCTCGGGCAATAATGGGCACGGTAAATCTGCGTTGTTGGATGCGATGACCTGGGTCTTGTGGGGCCGGGCGCGGTCTAACCAGGCCGACGACCTGATCACTCTGGGCCAGAGTGATATGTGGGTCGACCTGGAATTCGCGCTGGGGCCTAATCGCTACCGCGTTCGGCGCAGCCGGGAGCGCAAAGGCCGCACCGGCAAGAGCGACCTGCAGCTCCAGGTCTGGCGGCCGGCAGACACGGGGGGTGGCGAGTTCGAGCCCATCACCGAGCCGACCATCCGCGAGACTGAAACGCGGATCGTCGACCTGCTGCACATGGACTACGATACCTTTATCAACTCGGCGTTTCTGATGCAGGGGCGGGCGGACGAGTTCACAGTGAAGCCGCCTAACCAGCGCAAGCAGATCCTGGCTGATATCCTGGCGCTGAGCCAGTACGATATCTATGAAGCCCGGGCCAAGGAGCTGGTCCGGCAGCATAGGGATGAGGTGGCCCGGGTCGACGCCCTGATCCAGGCTATCGATGACGAGCTGAGCCGCGAGGCCCAGATTGCACAGGAGGTGCAGAGTGCCCAGGCCCGGCTGGTCGAGCTGAGCGATTACCTGCGCCAGGCGGAGGAGGCCCAGCGCGGCCTGGCGGCGGAGCACCAGCAGCTACTGGCCCAGCGCCGCGAGCTGGCAGACCTGCAACGACGCCTGGAGCGGGATCACCAGGAGCTGGCCGCCATCGACGAGCAGATCCAACAGGCCACGGCCCGGCAGGCCACCGACGCCAAGGTATTGGCCCAGGCTGCGGAGATCGAGGCCGGCTATCAGGGCCTCCAAGAGGCCAGGCAAGCAGAGCAGGCGCTGAATACCCAGCTGCTCCAGCAATCGCGCCTCCACGGCCAGCACAGCCGACTGGAGCAGCAGTTAGGCCAGGCGCGGGCGCAGCTGGAGTCCGAGAGGCGAGTCCTGGAGGATCGCCTGGCCCGTCTGGAGGATCTGGCTGGCCGCGTGCCGGCGCTGGAGCGACAGCGAGACGAGGCAGGGGCTGCGCTGGCCAGGCTGGCGGCACAGGAGGAGCTACTGGGCGCGCTGCGCGGGGAGCTGCAGAGCCGGGCTGAGGAGAGCGCCGGGCTGCGCGCTCAAAATCAGGGCCTTCGCGATGAGATGGAAGATGTCAAGGAACGCCTTGACCTGCTCAGGCAGGCCGAGGCAGCCTGCCCGGTGTGCGGCCGGCCCTTGGGCGAGAGCGAACAGCACCAGGTCGTGAGCGACTACAAGGCGCGCGGGCTGGCCATGGGCGATCGCTACCGGGAGAACGTGGCCCGGCAGCAAGAATTGAGCGAAGCCATAGCCGAAGCCCGGGCACGAATGGCGGCAGTTGAGCGTGTGGTGCAGGACAAAGCCGTTTGGCAGCGGCAGGAGGCCCAGGCCGAGGCCCAATTGGCCGAGACCCTGGCTGCGCAGGAACAACGGGAACCGGCTCGGCAGGCCCTGGCCCAGGTGGTAGAGCGGCTAGAGGCCGGTGACTTCGCGGCCGAGCTGCGTGCCGACTTGATGGCAATCGCTAACGAGCTGGCTGCGTTGGGCTATGACCCTGCCAGCCATGAAGCCGTGCGCGAGGCGCTACTGGCCTATGAACCGTATCTGCCGCGATACAACCAGCTACAGGCTGCCATCGAGAGAGGAGATACCCTGCGGAACGCAATCGAGCAGCTGGAGGCCAGTCGGCAGCGCCGCCGCGAGGCCCTGGCCGACGATGAGGCCCGGCAGGCCATTCTCCAACCGACCCTCTCCCGCTTGCCACAGCTCGAGACTGAGCTGCGGTCCAGCACAGCCCAGGTGGAGGCGTTGGCCGCTGAGGAACGCCGCGCGCGCCAGGTCTACGGTGCTGCGCAACAGCGGCTGGAGGCCTGCCAGGCCCAGGCCGGCCGCCGGCTCGAGCTGAGCGCCCAAGTACCGGGGCTACGAGAACAGCAGGCCATCTACGAGGAATTGCAGGAGGCTTTTGGCAAGAAAGGGCTGCAAGCCATGATCATCGAGGCTGCCATTCCCGAGATCGAGATCGAGGCCAACAAGCTGTTGGGACGCATGAGCGATGGCCGGATGTCAGTACGCCTGGAGACCCAGCGGGAGACCAAGACCAGCCAGGAGGTGCGGGAGACCCTGGACATCATCTTGAGCGACGAGCTGGGCAGCCGCGACTACGCCCTGTTCTCGGGCGGTGAGGCCTTTCGGGCCAACCTGGCCATCCGTATTGCCCTCAGCAAGCTCCTGGCGCGGCGAGCCGGTGCGAGATTGCAGACCCTGATCATCGATGAGGGGTTCGGCACCCAGGACTCCCAGGGTCGCGAGCGCCTGGTACAGGCCATTACCTCCATCCAGGACGATTTCGAGCGGGTGCTGGTCATTACCCACATCGACGAGCTGAAGGATCATTTCCCGGCTCGCATCGAGGTGGTGAAGACCGAAGACGGCTCCCAGATCAGTCTCAGCTAGGAACGGCGGCAGCTATTGGACGGCAACCTCCCCGCAGGTCGCCTGTTCTCCATCAAGGCCCACCACCAGACGATAGGTTCCCCTCGGGGTAAGCGGATTCAGGTTGACGTCGTAGTCCACGCGCACGACCTCGCCCGGTACCCAGGCCGAGGTAGGCCAGATGTGGATGGCGTCGCCGCTACGCTCCAGCCGCTCTCCCCACACCTGGCCGGCCCCATCGACCATCTGCACCTGGGGAAACAGATCTTTGCCGACAGGCTCGTCCACGGTCCAATAGGTCGTGACATGCACCCAGCCGCTGGGCGGGTGAAACAGGTCATCGCGCGACGCCACCGGCCCGGGTGAATGCTGGCAGGCGAGCAGACGAAGCCCTTGCAGCGGGTGCGGGTCCAGCAGCGGCAGCCCCGACGGTAGGCCGGTGGTGCGATAGCGGGTGGAGTAGCCGCGAATGGCGATGCCAGCCGGGAACTGCTCCGTGATGAGGGGAAAGTTGGCGCCTAGCCAACCGGTGATCAAACCATCAGGATCGAGGTCCTCGTCGTGGGATTGCACCAGCCATATCCCATTGAAGCCGGCGTCGACCAGGCCCTGCAGCGTGGTGGCAACCTCTGTTCCGTCTACCAGTGTATCGGTGAAGGGAAAGAACACGGCCTGGGGGCCATCGAAATAGCGGTCGAAGGCCACGTGCACGTAATCGGCGTGGATCAGCATAGCGTCAGATGGGCCGGCGTGTTGCGTCGCGTAGGCCGCGGCCTCACGCCAGGCCTCGCGGCGCCGCTCGGGCGACCAGTTGGCGGGCAGGGCCACCAGGGTGAGTCCCAGCACCACCGCCAGGCCGAGGGCACCCGCGGGCTCTCGCCAGGACCACAATGCGGCCAGGGCTCGTGCCCACGCCAGGCACAGAGCGGGAACTAGAATGATGAAGTAGCGCGCCTCGGCGAAGATGGTGCGGTCGCGAGCCAGCAGTAGCCCCCCGATCAGCACCGGCACTCCCAGCCACACGGCCAGGTATAGGCCGCCATGGCGCAGAGCCGCCGGTCTTCGGGTGGCTATGCCGGCCAGCGCCAACGGCAGCATAACCATCGCCAGCCACGGCGCCGTGTTGGCAGCCCACGAGGGCCAGCCGATGCTGTAGACCTGAAGCAGGTGACCCAGGCTGGCGGTCATGCCCTCAAACGGACGGCCAGGCTCAGACTCGGCACCGCTGACCAGCCATGCCGCGCGGGCCAGGGGCAGGAAGAGCAAGTTGATGACAGCCAGGGCGGCCAGGCCCCAGGCCAGCTTTCTCCAGTGGTCAGGCCGATGGCGGCCATCCCACCACAGCATGACCACCCAGAGTGCGGCTACAGGGAGCAGGAAAGCACTGAAGAGATAGGTGTACAGTGCGGCGGTGAACCCGGCCACCGTCAGGACAAAGCCCGGCAAGCTACGGCCATTGGCCGGGCTACCTGCGCTCGCTTGCAGTGCCGGCTGTCCATCGCCAGCTATCCACAACACACCCAACAATCCCACCAGGGCAAAGGTGGTGGCGGGCATGAACATGCGGGCCTCCTGGCTATACCAGACCAGGAACGGATTGACCGCCAGCAACAGGCTGCCCAGGACCGCGGTGGGCCGGCCGCCCAGGCGCCTGCCTATGCCATAGGCAGGCAGCACGGCCAGGGCGCCGATCAGGGCGCCCAGGGAGCGCACGGTCCAGTCACCGCCGCCGAACAGGCTGGTCCAGGCGTGCAACATCAGGTAGTAGAGTGGTGGATGCTTGTCCTGGCCCAGGGCCAGGCCCACCCGCCAGATCTCAGGCGCTGGCCGGGCTGCCCAGTAGGTGCTCATGACCTCGTCGAACCAGAGGCTGTGATAGGTAAGGTCGGCAAGGCGCACAGCCAGGGCGAGCAGAAACAGCCACGGCAGGGGATGGCGCAGGAGGGCCCATGCTTCACCAGACGCGGCCGGCCGGGCTGGAGCCGGGCTAGACAGGCTGGCAGTCATGGCTGGTTACGGTGCCAGAAGCCGGGCGCGAACAGGGTAGTGGTCAGGAGGCGTTCCAGGCCTGGATCAACCGTGCTGAGAGCCAGATGGTCGTGCAGGTAGGCGGCCAGGCCCCAGGCAAAGTAGTCGTGAGGATTGCCGCGGGCGCCAGCGGGAGCGTAGCCCAGGTGAAATTGCCGGTGCAGGCGATGCCCCACGTCCTGCCACAGGGGGCTACGCCCGCCGCCGTCGCTGAGCCAGGCGCCACCAGGCTCGCCATCACAGCCCAGCAGGTGATCCAGGAGGTTGCCTACGGGAGCAGCCAGGGTGGAGCTGGCCAGGATCGAGGCGGCGGATACCCAGGCCACATCATCCAGCACTTGCCGTCCCACCTGCTGGGGGCCGGCCTGGTAGCGCTGCGAATGATTCCCGATCACGGCGTGGCCTCGGGGATGGTGCGCCCAGAACGTCGGCAAATCGGCCGGCGTGCCGGACAGTGGGCGCAACAAGAGCCGGCCTAGCTCGAACGGGCTGCGCAGGCGTTGGGATTGGGCGATAGGCAGAGCGGCCAGGGTACGCGGGCGGATGTGTACCTTGGCGCGCAGCAGGGTGTGCAGGGCAGCCTGGGTATCAGGTGTGCTCACGTCGTGGGATTCACCGGTCGCGGTGCTCCGCAGTGCAACAGGAGCCGGGCGCAACTTTTCGTAGCCCGGTGCGTAGTGCTCCTTGAATTGAGATTCTGCCGGCCGGTGCGGGTCACCTGCGCCTTCGACCGGCGCCGAGTTGAATG
>JAULUH010000044.1:0-1798 GCA_032111745.1 Anaerolineae bacterium
CTGACCAGCCAGCTGGTCCAGGCCCTGGGGCCCGATCTGACCATGGCGCCCTCCGAGCTGCTCCAACTCCTTGCCAGCGGCGATACCACGACCCACACGCTCGCTCGGCGCGCTCCCGAGTTGGCGGGTGAGGCAATTCGGGCCTGGCCCAGCGGCGAACGCCGCGCTATCGGCATGCGGCCCTACCCCACCCGCTTCTATCCTCAGCGATCGCTCGCGGCGCACATTCTGGGCTTCGTCAACGATGAGCCCAACGCCTACTATGGCGTTGAAGAACACTATGACGACTACCTGAAACAGTTGGGGTCCCCATTTCACAAGACCGACCCCAACGTGCAGGTTCTTTATAACCAGTTGCCAGCAGAATGGCAGGAATACCTGCCATCGGATACCGGCCAGGATCTGGTGCTTACCATCGATCGACGCACCCAATTCATGGTAGAGCACGTGCTGGCCAAAGCACTGGGCCAGTATCAAGCCGAGGGCGGCTCTATCATCGTCATGGATCCGCGCACGGGAGCCATCCTGGCCATGGCCAGCCTCCCAAGCTACGACCCCAACCGCTTTGGCACCACCAGCACCGACACGGTGTTGGTCAACCCGGCCATCAGCAAACCGTACGAGCCGGGCTCTGTGTTCAAGGTCATCACCATGGCCGCCGGTATCGACGCTGGGCTGATCACCCCAGACACCGTAATCAGCGATACCGTAGCCTTCGAGTACTTCGGCCAACCCATTCAGAACTGGGATCGCCAGGGCATGGGGCCAATCACTATCCGGCAGGTCTTGATTGGCTCGCGCAACGTGCCCACGGCCAAAGTGGCCGTAGGCCTGGGCGAGTCGATGTTCTACCAGTACGTCAGACGCTTTGGCTTTGGCCAACTGACCGAGGTTGACCTCGCCAACGAAAGCGCGGGTACTGTGAAGGTGCCGGGAGACCCCCTGTGGAGCCCGATCGACCTCGCCACGAATTCCTTCGGCCAGGCCCTGGCCGCGACACCGCTCCAGGTAGCTGTTGCCACCAGCGTGATCGCCAACGGCGGCGTGCTGGTCCGCCCACATATTCTGGAGGCCATGGTCTATCGCGGACAGGTCATCAGGCCCGAGACTACCGTGGTGCGGCGGGTGATCAGGCCGGAAACAGCGCAGGCCGTGCGGGACATGATGGCGGACGTCGTGGCACAGGGCAGCAGTAACGCCCGGGTCTCAGGCTACGCCATCGGTGGCAAGTCGGGCACGGCTCAGGTGGCGATCGAGGGTGGTTACTCTGCCACCGAGACTGTCCACTCCTTCGTTGGCTTTGCTCCCGCCGATGATCCCCAAGTGTTGGTGCTGGTCAAGCTGGACAAGCCCAAGGCCAATCCATGGGCCGAGTCCACAGCTGCCCCCACCTTCGCTGAGGTGATGCGACAGATGATGGTTATCCTGAATGTAGGGCCGGAACAGGTGGCAGGCGAGCCATGAGGCTACGACTCACCCTCGCAGACGTCTGGAATACCCTGAGCCCACTGCCGTGGCCTGCCCACTGGCCCAATCGCGCGATCGAATCCATCGCGATCGACAGTCGCGAGGCTGGACGCAACAGCCTGTTCGTCGCCCTGCCAGGCGAGCACACCGACGGCCATCAGTACGTCGCCCATGCGTTCAGCCGGGGCGCCTGCGCTGCCCTGATCCAGCGGCCTGTGGAAAGCACCGTGCCGCTGCTCGACACACGGCAGCCCATCACGGCGCTGGCGTCTTACCCGGC
The DNA here is from genome assembly GCA_032111745.1 of Anaerolineae bacterium. Classification (GTDB taxonomy): domain Bacteria; phylum Chloroflexota; class Anaerolineae; order JAAEKA01; family JAAEKA01; genus JAULUH01. The sequence goes on from JAULUH010000044.1 coordinate 1,748, forward strand.
AAGCCCGATATGCATCCTGGTCGACAACACCCTGCGCGGCCTGCAGGATGT
>JAULUH010000045.1:0-5399 GCA_032111745.1 Anaerolineae bacterium
GGCGGCCTTCGGCGCCGAGCAGGCCTTCTACCGCCCGCGCGGGCTGGATGCGAGCGCTGGCGGCCAGATCGCCGTGGCCGACACCGGCGGCGCCCGCCTGGTGCGCCTGGATGCCGCCGGCTACCCCCTGGGCCAGGTGGGCGGCCGTGAGAGTGACCTGGCCCGCGGCCAGCCCACCGACGTCGCCCTCTCCCCCACGGGCGATCTCACCTTCGTGGAAGCTGAAACCGGCGTCGTCACGCGGCTGCAGGCCGATGGCACCCTCGATCGCTGGCAGGGCCCCCTGCCCGCCAACACCATCGACGGCCCCCACCTGGCCCTGCGGCCCGCCGGCGGCGTCTACGCCAGCGACCCCGAGGGCCGGCGCCTGCTCTCCTTCGACCGGCAGGGGCAGCCGCTGGGCCAGCTGGGCGGCGATGCCGGCCTGCGCAAGCCCGTGGGCCTGGCCGCCGCCCCGGCCCCGGACCAGGGCGACCTGGTCGTCGTGGCCGACAGCCAGCTGTGCCAGGTGGTGGCCTGGCGCGTCCCCGCAGTTCCTAAGCCGTAGACGCGTCCTCCTCCAACATGCGCGGCGGCGGCAAGACCAGCCCCTCCCGCACTGGTGCCGGTGCGGGCAGAATCTGCCGCAGGTACGCCTCCACCCCCAGCGCCGGGTCCCAGTTGCGCGGATACCCCAGCGACACCTCCTCGTGCCGCACCCCGTCGCGCAGCAGGGTCGTGCGGACGTGCAGGTGCCCGTACACCGCCGCCAGCACCGGGTAGCGCCGGTCCCACCCCTCCGTGCGCCGGGTGCCGCACCACAAAGAGAACCGCGGGATGCGCGGCACGTAGACCAGGTCCTGCCGCAGCGGGTAGTGGTTGATCAGCACCAGCGGCAGCGCCGGCGACAGCGCGGCCAGGCGGCGCTCGGCGGCGGCGGCGCGGGCGGCACACCAGGCCGCCCGGGACGGGTAGGGGTCGGGGTGCAGCAGGTACTCGTCGCTGCACACCACCCCCGACTCCGCCGCCCAGGCCACCGCGTCCGCCTCGGCCACGTCGTCCGGGCGGAAGGTGTAGTCGTAGAGCAGGAAGAGGGGGACGAGCACGCAGGCCGGCCCCTCCCCGCGCCACAGGGGGTAGGGGTCCTCGGGGGTGAGCGCGCCGTACTGGCGGCAGATGGCCACCAGGCGCTCGTAGCGGGCGACGCCGCGGCGGCCGGCGGGGTCCGCGGGGAGGGTCCAGAGGTCGTGGTTGCCGGGGACCCAGAGGACCTGGGCGAAGCGGTGGGTCAGGAGCTGCAGCGCGAAATGCAACTGCTCCTCGGTTTCGCCGACGTCGCCGGCCACGACGAGCCAGTCGTCCCCGTGGTCCGGCAGGGCGGCCAGGGCGTGGCGGTTGCCAGGGTTGGCCAGGTGGAGATCGCTGATGGCGTAGAGTTTCATGGGCGGGGTAATGATGGGGATTTTACACGCGGGTGGGCCGCGGCAGCAAGCCGACGACCACGAACGAACTTCTGGGCTCACCACGGCCACAGATGGCCCCAAAACTCATACGCGTTCAATCCTTCACAGGGAATCCGCCCGGTTACTTTGACACCAACCTGTGCCCACGGTATAATCTCTGCACTTGGCCCACCACCGAGCAGAACAAAGCACTTCACCAGCACTCCTGGAGGTAAAGCGACTATGTCGACTGTAGGCAAGGGACTGGAAGGCGTCGTCGTCTCTGAGTCTCAACTGAGCTATGTGGACGGTGATATCGGCAAGATCTACTACCGGGGCTATGACGTCCCTGAGCTGGCCTCCCGAACCTCGTTCGAGGAAGTGGCCCACCTGCTCTGGTACGGGGCCCTGCCCACACTCTCCCAGCTGCAGCAGCTGAAGGAGCGCCTGGCCGCCGCCCGCCCCCTTCCCGCAGGCGCCATGGACATCCTGCGCCTCATGCCCAGGGAGTCTGAGCCCATCGACGTCCTGCGCAGCATGGTCTCCGTCCTCGGCCAGTTCGATCCGAACGCCAACGACAACAGCCCCGAAGCGGTGGATGCCAAGTCCATCAGCCTCACCGCCAGGTTCCCCACCATTCTGGCGGCCTTCAGCCGGCTGCGCCAGGGGGAGGAGCCCATCGATCCCGACTCCGCCCTGGATCACGCCGCCAACTACCTCTACATGATCAACGGCCAGCGCCCCGATCAGCGCACCGCCCGCGCCCTCGATACCTACCTGGTCCTGCTGGCCGATCACGAGTTCAACGCCTCCACCTTCGCCGCCCGCCAGATCAGCTCCACCCTCACCGATACCTATTCGGCCATCACCGGCGCCATCGCCGCCCTCAAGGGCCCCCTGCACGGCGGCGCGCCCAGCGGCGTCTACCAGATGCTCATGGAGATCGGCACCCCTGACAAGGTCCAGGAGTGGTTCGACGATGCCATGGAGCGCCGCTTCCGCGTCGCCGGCATCGGCCACCGCGTCTATAAGGTCATGGACCCCCGGGCCACGGTCCTGCGCGAGCACGCCCGCGAGATCACCCTCAGCACCGGCAATCCCATCTGGTATACCATCAGCCGCCAGATCGAGCTCCTGGCCCTCAGTCACCCCTATTTCCAGGAGCGCCGCCTCTACACCAACGTCGACTACTACACGGTGGCCGTGCTCTTCAGCCTGGGCATCCCGGTTGAGCTGATGACCCCCATGTTCGCGGTCAGCCGCGTGTCGGGCTGGACCGCCCACATCCAGGAGCAACTGCGCAACAACCGCCTCATCCGCCCCCGCGCCGAGTACGTGGGGCCCTTCGACGCCCTCTGGCTGCCCATCGAGGAGCGCGTCGAGGGCCAGATCCCCATGCCCGACGGCACGGTCTGGGAAGGCCCATCGATCTAAAGCAAGAGCAAAGCGCGGCCAGTAGTTCAAGGAGCCCGTTTCCATGACCATGGATTTGGATATCATCATGCGCCTGTACGCCAGCCTGCCCGAGCGCGTCGAGCGCGGCCGTAAGCTCATGCAGCGGCCCCTCACCCTCGCCGAGAAGATCCTGCTGGCCCACGTCGACCCCGGCTCGCCCCTGGCGGCGCCCCCTGTGCGCCGCCAGTCCTACGTGGATTTCAACCCCGACCGCGTCGCCATGCAGGATGCCACGGCCCAGATGGCCATCCTCCAGTTCATGCTCGCCGGCCGCGACGACACCGCCGTGCCCACCACCGTGCACTGCGACCACCTGATCCGCGCCCAGTACGGCGTGGGCCGGGACCTGCCCATCGCCGTGCAGGAGAACGCCGAGGTCTTCGACTTCCTCCTCAGCACCTCCCAGCGCTACGGCATGGGCTTCTGGAAGCCCGGCGCCGGCATCATCCACCAGGTGGTGCTGGAGAACTACGCCTTCCCCGGCGGCCTGATGATCGGCACCGATAGCCACACCCCCAACGCCGGCGGCCTGGGCATGGTGGCCATCGGCGTGGGCGGCGCCGACGCCGTGGATGTCATGGTCGGCATGCCCTGGGAGCTGCGCTGGCCGGGCGTCATCGGCGTCAAGCTCACCGGCGAGTTCAACGGCTGGACCTCCGCCAAGGACGTCATCCTGGCCGTGGCCGGCATCCTGACCGTCAAGGGCGGCACCGGCGCCATCGTGGAATATTTCGGCCCCGGCGCCCGCTCCATCAGCGCCACCGGCAAGGGCACCATCTGCAACATGGGCGCCGAGATCGGCGCCACCACCTCCCTCTTCCCCTACGACCAGCGCATGGCCGCCTACCTGCGGGCCACCGAGCGCGGGGACGTGGCCACCCTGGCCGAGGCCATGGCCGCCTACCTGCAGCCCGACCCCGAGGTCGAGGCCGATCCCGCCCGCTTCTACGACCGCGTGATCGAGATCGACCTCACCACCCTGGAGCCCCACGTGGTCGGCCCCTACTCGCCCGACCTGGATCGCCCCATCTCGGCGCTCAAGGCCGAGATCAAGGAAAAGGGCTACCCCGTGCGCCTCAGCGCGGCCCTGGTGGGCAGCTGCACCAACTCCTCCTACGAGGACATGAGCCGCGCCGCCCACGTGGCCCGCCAGGCCCTGGCCAGGGACCTGCGCGCCGCCACCCCCTTCCTGATCAACCCCGGCTCCGAGCAGATCCGGGCCACCGTGGAGCGCGACGGCCAGCTGGGCGTGCTGGAGGGCATCGGCGCCACCATCCTGGCCAACGCTTGCGGCGCCTGCATCGGCCAGTGGCGCCGCACCGACGTCGAGCCCGGCCAGAAGAACAGCATCGTCAACTCCTTCAACCGCAACTTCTCCGGCCGCAACGACGCCAACCCCGGCACCCATTCCTTCATCGCCTCGCCCGAGATCGTCACCGCCATGGCCCTGGCCGGCCGGCTGGACTTCAACCCGGTCACCGATACCCTGCTGAACGCCCGCGGCGAGCGCGTGAAGCTGGACCCCCCGGCCGGCGACGAGCTGCCTGCGGGCGGCTTCATCCGCGACGCCGCGGGCCTGGTCCTTCCCCCGCCCGGCCACGCCGCCGCGCCGGTCGCCGTCGCCCCCCAGAGCGAGCGCCTGGCCCTGCTGCAGCCCTTCGCGCCCTGGGATGGGCAGGATTTCACCGACATGCCCGTGCTGCTCAAGGCCCGCGGCAAGTGCACGACCGACCACATCTCCCCCGCCGGCCCCTGGCTCAAGTTCCGCGGCCACCTGGACAACATCAGCAACAACCTGTTCATCGGCGCGGTCAGCGCCTACGACCACGCCGCGGGCAAGGGCAAGAACGTGCTCAGCGGCGAGGAGGAGGTGGCCTACGCCGCCATCGCCCGCGACTACAAGAGCCGTGGCGTCAAATGGGTGGTCATCGGCGACGAGAACTACGGCGAGGGCTCCAGCCGCGAGCACGCGGCCATGGAGCCGCGGCACCTGGGCGGCGTGGCCATCATCGCCCGCAGCTTCGCCCGCATCCACGAGACCAACCTCAAGAAGCAGGGCATGCTGCCCCTGACCTTCCAGGACCCGGCGGACTACGAGAAGATCCGCGAGGACGACCGGGTGAGCCTCGTGGGCCTGAAGGACCTGGCCCCGGGGTCGAAGGTCACCATGGTGATCCAGCATGCGGATGGCACCACGGATGAGGCGGTGCTGGTGCACACGTTCTCGGAGAACCAGATCGAGTGGTTCAAGGCCGGGTCGGCGCTGAATTTGATCCGGCAGAAGCGGGGGTAGGTGGGGGTAAGCGGAGCAAGCAAACTGGTCCAGTCTTCCGAGACTGGACCAGTTTTTGTGTGCGGCGGGCGTTTGGACCACGGAGGCACGAAGGGAGAGGCGGGCGTTTGGACCACGGAGGCACGAAGGGCCGCGAAGGCGCGAAGCACGAAGGACACGAAGGGAGAGGGGGGGCGTTTGGACCACGGAGGCACGAAGGGCCGCGAAGGCGCGAAGCACGAAGGACACGA
>JAULUH010000046.1:0-2619 GCA_032111745.1 Anaerolineae bacterium
GCACGTCCCGCCGTTTAACCCCTATGACTACCCATCACCTGAGGAGGCATGTATGAACGAGTCCTTCCGGTCGGCCGTAGCCGCGGCAGCCGATGACCAGCAGATCCCGGTGATCGTCCAGTACCGCAGCGACGAAGCCAGGACCCTCAGCAACCGCCGGGCCCCCGCCGGCGTGCTGCTTGGGGAGTCCTACGACCTCATTCCGGCCCAGGCCGTTCTGGGCTCCCCCGCCGGGCTCAAGCAGTTGGCCGACGACCCGGCCGTGCAAAACATCTGGCTGGACCTGCCCGTCCACACCATGCTGGATGTATCCGTGCCCCACGTCCGGGCCCCCCAGCTGTGGAACCTGGGCTTCGAGGGCGAGGGAATCGTGGTGGCTATCGTCGACACCGGCATCGATCCCGAGCATCCGGACTTCGAGGGCCGCATCGTCGCCGTCAAGGATTTCACCGGCACCCGGCCAGATGCCGGCGATGGCAACGGCCATGGTACCCACGTGGCCAGCACCGTGGCCGGCAGCGGTGCCGCCTCCGGCGGCAAGTACATCGGCGTCGCCCCCGACGCCAGGCTCCTCGTCGCCAAGGTGTTGCGCGACGATGGCGGCGGCGCCACCAGCCAGGTCATGGCCGGCGTCGACTGGGCAGTCAAACAGGGCGCCCACGTGATCAACCTCTCTCTGGGCGCTGACGTCGCCTGCGATGGCACCGACGCCATGTCCGCCATCTGCGACGCCGCCGTCGACGCCGGGGCCGTGGTCTGCGTCGCCGCCGGCAACGCCGGGCCTAACCCCGGCACCGTGGGCTCCCCCGGCTGCGTGCGCAAGGGTATCACCATCGGCGCCACCACCGACGCCGATAAGGTCACCAGCTTCTCGTCCCGTGGGCCCACCAAGGACGGCCGCGTCAAGCCCGACGTCTGCTTCCCCGGCCACAATATCGTAGCGGCCCGGGCCCGGGGCACCGCCATGGGCACGCCCGTAAACGAGTTCTACACCTCTGCCTCGGGCACCAGCATGGCAACTCCCCATGCCTCCGGCGCGGCAGCCGTGTTGCTCCAGGCTTTCCCGGGCATCACGCCGGCCGCGGTTAAAGAGCGCCTGATGCGAACCGCCGTCGACCTGGCCCTCGACCCCAACACACAGGGCAGTGGCCGGGCAGACATCCTGGCTGCCTACGGCTATGTGCCGGTCCCGGTGCCCACCCCAACGCCAACGCCGACCCCGGTGCCCACGCCGGTCCCGCCTCTGGTCCCGACCCCGCCGCCAACTCCCGAGCCGCCACCGCCCCCGCCTCCTGGTGGCTGCTTGACCTTCGGCCAGGGCACCCGTGGCGCCGGAGGGACCAGCACCTCCCCGATCTGGATCGTCCTGGGACTCCTCCTGGTCCTATGCATCCTGTGTGTCTGTCTCATGTCGGTCCTGACCGCCCTCGGCCTGGGCACTTCTGGTTGGTGGTAGCCCGCAAGATTGGTCCAGTCTTCCGAGACTGGACCAATCTTCCCCCATAAACGACGTCATACATCAAGTGCGTTGCACCGCCGCCTGCGCCAATTCTCTTGTTGCACGCGACTCCGTGGCGGCGGTGCAACGCACTTGGTGTGATCCCCAACCCCCTCACGCCGCTATTCTGTCCCAGAGCTCCCGCTCCACCCCCTCCGGCCAGCCCACCGTCGACCGTGCCAGCACGAAGGTCTCCAGCCGGAACCAGGGGTCGCCCAATACCGCCTCTGCCTCCTCCTGGTAGCGGCTGTTCAGCCCTATCTGCGTCCTATGGCATAGGATACCCTGCCGTTTTCGCTCAACATAATCAGATACGTCGATGATCGTCGTGATCTCCCGCAGCGGCCGCCCGACAAAGGGGAAAGGCACCCCGTCCATCAACACGGCAGCCCGCTGGCCGCTCGCCACGCGGTCCGCAATAGCCTCCTCGGGCATCGTCCGGTAGTAGAGCTTGTCCACCCGGTGCACCGCGTTCCCACCGCCATCGGGAGAGCCCTCCGGATCCGCCGCCAGTTCCACCGCCGCCGTCGCCCACCGGTGCACGGCCAGATGGTCGTAGTGTCCATAGATGCCATCCGGCCCAAACGTGATCACCACTTGCGGCCGCAGCTGGCGCACCAGGCGGACTAGCTTGCCCACTGCTTGCCCCTGGTTCACAATGGTCAATAGGCCATCCAGGTAGTCCAAGAAGATCGGTGGGTGGATGCTGTAGGTCTGGCAGGCACAATGCAGCTCTCGCTCTCGCACCGCGGGAAGACTGGCCGGCGTGGCCAGCTCAGGTGACGCAATCTGGCCAGCCTCCCCCCGGGTCGCCGTGACCAGGAACACATCGACGCCCTCGGCCGCGTACCTGGCCAACGTCCCTCCGGTGCCAAAAGCCTCGTCGTCAGGATGGGCGAAAATCGCCATCAACGTTCGCCTACTCATCGGCTGTGACCTTTCTTCACCTCTGTTCTGCGGTCTCATTTCCTCTACGGCTAGTACACGGCAGCCGAAATACGCCACCGCCTTCAGCGCCGGAGTCGAGGCTTTAGCCGGGTCTATAGTGCCGCCTTCCACGCCGGAGTCGAGGCTTTAGCCGGCTCTTCAGCGCCCTCTTCCATGCCGGAGTCGAGGCTTTA
>JAULUH010000046.1:2629-8741 GCA_032111745.1 Anaerolineae bacterium
CCAGTCACCAGACCGGCTAAAGCCTCGACTCCTGCCACCAGACCGGCTAAAGCCTCGACTCCAGTCACCAGACCGGCTAAAGCCTCGACTCCGAATCGCGGGCGAAACTCTGCCCTGGCGTCCTAGCTTGGGTCCTCGGCCGCCATGATGGCCTCGGCAACTTCCAACAAGCGCTCGGCACGCTCCGGCGCCACGCCCTTGACCTCGAAATAGCGGGCCAGCAGCTCCACTGCCGTCAAGGACTCTACCGACACCGCTCCCAGCCGCTGGCGATCTGCCCGCTCTACCTCCCGGCTGATGCCCGCGATGACATAGGCACCCTGCAGCGCCTTCAGTACCTCCCGTTCCTGCAGTAGCGTCTCCTGCTCAGCCCGTAGCTTCAGCACCACCCGCACCACCGCATCCTCCAATGGCTGCGCCGCGATAGCCTCCAACACCTGCGCCGTCGGATCCCCGTCCACCTCCCGCAGGTCCACCGCCACGGTCACAAATGGCCGCGGAGGTCGCCGGTACTGGGTATGGAACTCCCACTGGGTCCGGCCTCTCTCCACCGTTGCCACCACCCACCCCTTGGGCTCCCGCTCCTCCCCGAAATCGATGCGCTCGATACTGCCGCTGTAGACCACCGGCGGGTGCTGATCCCCGTTCAGGCTCTGGTGTTTGTGGATGTGCCCCAACGCCACATAATCCCACGTCGGGTCGCACAGGACATCGCGCGGCACCGCCACATCGCGGCCGATCATGATGTTGCGCTCCGAGCCCAGGCTGGCCTCCTGTACGCTGAAGTGGCCCGTCAGCACCCTTGGCACGTCGGGCCGCTGCCCCGCCTCCTGGGCCAGGCCCCGGATATTCTCCACCAGCATGCCCCGCAACAAGGCGTCGACCTCGGCGATCGACTGGCCGCGCAGGTCCTCGTCCGCCAGCAGCCGGCTCTTCAGGGGATAGGGCACCGTTGCCACCTGCAGGGACTGTCCGCGACGGCCCGTGATCTGCCAAAGCTTCTCCCTGTCGCCCACGAAGATATTGGGCACCTCCAACGTGTTGAAGATGCTGATGCTGGTCGCTCGCTGCGCCACCGCAGGCAGGTCGTGGTTGCCCACCAGCATCACCACCGGGATGCCGGCATCGGCCAGGCGCTTGATGCGCCGGGCAAACTCCCGCTGGTACGTAGGGTTTGGATCCCGGGTCTTGTAGGCATCCCCCGCAAAGATCACCACGTCGATCTCATGCTCCAGCGCGTAGTCCACGGCATCGCTCAGCCGGCGCAGGAAGTCCATCACCCGGCCGTTGATCCCGGTCTGCGGGTCCACACGACCGTAGTTCTCCATGCCGATGTGGATGTCGGCGATGTGCAACAGTCGTATCGCAGGATTGCTCATGGTCGATCGTCACCCTGGGGTTATGGTTCGAGACCCGATGGCACTAAGACAGCCTGTTGGCGGCGCTGGCGGACACTGCGCCAGAAGAACCAGCCCCACAGGATCACCGTGTAGGTAATCAGTGGCTCATACGGCACGGAGTAGCGCCCGTTTTCGACCCGACCTATCATCGCCTGCGCCACCGAACTCAGCAGCACTAGCACGATCACCAGCCAGTGGGCCTCTGGGTCATAGTCATAGGGGTGGAGCTTTTGGCGCAGCGTTAACATCGAGTGCACCGCAATGGCCAGGAACGCGGCGTTCACCGCGATCAGGGCCGCCCGCTCAGCTCGCCACAGCCAGCGTAGCGCCGTCGACACCAATGGAGCCCCAATCTTCTCCGGATCCCAGCCGATGGCCGATGCCCAGAACTGCGTCCAGCCCTTGGCAACAGATCGCAGGTACAGCGCAGGATGACGGACAAAGAGCCCCACCGACAGGTCTGTCAGCGCCCCCGATAGCCCGGCGAAGGAGAGGCCGGTGGCTGCCCGCATGTCGCCAGCGGCATCCCAGATGGTGTAAAGATAGCTCCCAGTCTCCGCCATGCGCTTGTCCCGGTAAGCAAGATAGATGTCCCGCAGCTCAGCATCCTCCTTGGGGGCTAGCTCCATGAATGGGCCTGCGTGCTCCACGATGGTGTAGCCAAGAATCGCCGATAGCCCAAAGGTGCCCGCAGTCCTCTGGTTGACCACGCCCCACCCCACCGCCAGGGCCATCGCTGGCACGGCAAAGGCCATGATGGAGAGAACCCACCGCCACCCTCCCATCCCTTGCCGCCACCAGCGTACGCCGAGGAATACTGCGTACAGCGGGACCAGTACCAGGAGTAACGGCCGCGTCAGGACGGCCAGGCCCACCACCACGCCCATGATCGCCATGGGAAACAATCCCTGCTCCTCTTCTCTCTTGGTCATCACGAACAGGAAGAACGACGCCACCAGCAGAAACGCGCTCAAGGCCTCGGTAAGGATCGACGCCTCGAAGAACAACTGGTTGATCGAAAGCGGGTAGGTCAGCCCTACCAACAGCGCTACCCGGTCATCCTGTGTGTGATAATACGCCAGCCCAAACAACATTAGCGAGACTACTATACCCAGCACAGACTGAAACGCCCACACGGTCCGGTAGTCCAGCCCGGCCAGCCACAACAGGAACGGATATCCCGGTGACCGCGCGCCTGAGTTCTGGGACAGGTCCAGCGCCTGTATCTGCTGGGCCAGCTCCAGATAACCCAGCGTATCGTTGAACGGCACAGGCTCATAGATGAGCCACATCACCAGTCGTACCGCCACGTTGACCATCAGGAGGACTAGCAGCGCTCTCACCCAGCCCCGCCTCTCAGGCATCTCCACCTGGCCTTGCCTCCTGGCTCCGGCCGCTACCGGTTCTCCGGACTTCGTTGCCTCTCCCATGGTCACCTCTCGTATACCGCCTCTCCGTCGAAAACCGTCATCACCACCTCGGTCGCGCCAATCTCCTCCGGCGGCACCGCAAAGATGTCGCGATCCAGCACCACCAGGTCGGCCAGCTTGCCTGGAGACAGGCTGCCGAGCTTGTGCCGCTGGCCGCTGGCATAGGCCGGCCCCAGGGTGTAGCCGGCCACGGCCTCGGCGACCGTCAGCCGTTCCTCGCCAAACCACCCCCCGGCCGGCACGCCCCCCGGCTGCTGCCGCGTCACCGCCGCGTGGATCCCTCGGAAGGGGTTGGGATCGGCTACGGGGCAGTCCGAGCCCAGGGCCAGCACCGCCCCGCCCTCCTGCAGGGTGCGGAAGGCATAGGCCCACCGCGCCCGCTCACCCACGGCCCGCTCCACCAGCCCCATGTCGTCCACCAGGTGCATCGGCTGCACCGATGCCACCAGGCCCAGTTCGCCCACCCGCCGCAGGTCTTGGGGATGGCTGTGCTGCACGTGCTCGATGCGATGCGGCACCCCCGAGGGCTGCACGCGGTAGGCTGTTGCACGCCCCTCGCTCGTTCCGCGGCCCTGTCCCGGCCTTGCTCCCTCGTCCGCCTGCACCACCCTGGGCAACACCTCCGCAAACACCTCCAACAGCTCGTGAATCGCCCGGTCGCCAATGGCGTGGATGCCCACGGCTATGCCCGCAGCATGGGCTCGCGCCATCTTGACGGCGATCTCCTCCATGGGTGCGATGGGCAGCCCCGAGCCCCCGTCACGGTACGGCTCCATCATCCACGCCGTGCGCGCTCCCAGGGAGCCGTCGGCGTATAGCTTGATACCGCCCATGCGCAGCCGGTCGTCGCCAAAACCCGTGCGTAACCCCAGGGCGATGGCCTCGTCCAGGGCCGCACCCGAGATCATCGCCCACACCCGCAGTTGCAGCGCATCTCTACCCCACAGCCGCTGCCATGCCTCCCAGGCCGCACGCCCCTCCTCCGCTTCCACCGAGCGAAAGTCATGCACCCCTGTCAATCCCAGCCGGTGCGCCTCGCCTATGGCCTCAGCCATCGCCGCGTCCACCTCCGCGGCGCTTTCCTCAGGTAGCAGGGCATCGACCAGGTTCATGGCCTCGTCCCGCAACACCCCAGTGGGCCGGCCCGTACCGTCCCGGTCGATGGCTCCGGCCGGTGGATCCGGCGTCTGCGCGGTAATCCTCGCCAGCCGCAAGGCCAGGGAATTCGCCACAGCCAGGTGCAGGTCGCTGCGCCACAGGAAGACGGGGTGCTCCGGCGCGACGGCATCCAGGTCCGCCGCCGTCAGGAAGCGCCGCTCCGGCCAGTTGGTCTCGCTCCAACCCTGGCCCAGGATCCACCGGCCCGGGGGTGTCGCCCGGGCCGCCTCCCGTACCGCGTCCTGGGCCGCGGCCAGGGACGGCAACCCCGCCAGCCGCAGCCGCCGCCGCGCCAGGGCCCAGCCCTTGAAATGAAAGTGCGCATCCACCAGGCCCGGCAACACCCGCCGGCCACCCAGGTCGATCACCCGCGCGCCACCACCGGCGACCGACAACACCTCATCGTCATCGCCCACCGCCAGGACGCGCCCATCCCTGATCGCCACCCCCGTGGCGTTCGGGTATCGAGAATCCTGGGTCCAAAGCCGGCCGTTTACCAGGATAAGTTCAGCCATGTTTCATAATGCGCACTTGAGTGCATCCCGTTCGTAGTGCGCACTTTAGTGCGCCCGGTTCGTAGTGCGCACTTCAGTGCGCCAAGGACAGCCGCATTATAGGCCATCCCCAAGCCCCGGTCAAAGCAATCTCGTGATCCATGGCGATCAGCGCCCGGGGCGCCAGCCCGCGCCCGCGCCGGTTACCTCCATCCGTCGAGGCGCGCAAGTGCGTTGCACCGCCGCCCGGCGAGTCGTGCATTTTACCAGCATCGTCGCCGGGCAGCGGTGCAACGCACTTGAGGCTGGCAGCGTGGAGTGGCTCGAACTGTGGGGTACAGGTCGAAGGTGGTGTCCAGGTCCAGGGCGTAGCGCACCCGCCAGAACACGCCCCCCGTGACCTGGGCACCAACGACATCGCCCTGGCCTACATGGCCATCGGCTACGTGGTGACCGGCCGCCGCGCGGCGGACCAGCTGTTCGTGGACGTGGTCTACGCATTCCTGATCGTGGCCCCGCTGGCCCACGTGGACGGCGCGGTGCTGAGCCGGCTGCTCAGCGCGCCGGCCGGCGGCATTCGCATCCAGGACGCAGCTCCGGACCCCTTCACACCGTCCCGGAGCGGAGAGATCAGAGGGGAAAAGACGGTCAGTAGCCAAGCGACGCGCACACCCGGAAACCGAGGTGGTCGTCGCGGAAGCCCGGGTCGTTGTAGCCGCGGAACGTACACCGGGCGCGACCCCCCTCGTAGTCGAAGGAGCCGCCCCGCAACACGCGCGAAGCGCCATCTCTCCGGTCCTGGCGGGTCTTCGGTTGGCGAACGCGCATAGTAGCTTCCGTCATACCAGTCGGCTACCCACTCCCACACGTTACCCGACATGTCGGCCACGCCATAGGGGCTATCGCCAGCCGGGGAGTAGCTGCCCACTGGGGTTGTTCCTCCAACGTCCGCCGCGCTCGTCTTGGCGCTGAACGCGTCGAAGATATCACCATATGGGTAGATAAGACCCGCAGGACCGCGGCAGGCTTTCTGCCACTCCGCCTCGGTGCATAGGCGAAAGGCTATGCACCAGTCTCCTCCCCCAGCCATTGCGTGAATGCTGCTGCATCATCCCAGGGCATATACACCACAGGATGATCTTGCTTGCCTGCGGGCACGTGGCCGTTCTCCCAGCAACTTGGAACGCTGCGCCCTGTGGCCGCGACGAACGTGGCGAACTGGGCGTTGGTCACCCCGTGCTTCCCAATGTAGAACTCCGCAAGCGTTACTGGATGCTGTGGCTGTTCATCGCTGTCTGCCGACGGAACCTTAGCGGGGTCACTCCCCATCATGAACTCACCGGCGGGTATCCGTACCAGCTCCATGCGGATGGGTTCTGTGATGAGCGTGGAGGCACCGACAAGTGGCACAGCGCCAGTGACCACCGCCAATGCAGCCGGTTCTTGCGTGGGAAGCATAGCGGACGGCGTGGACCGTGAGGTCTGTGGCATCCGCCCCAGCTTGTTGGCAATGATCCCTATGACTGCGATGGCAATGGCCAACCCTACGATCGGCAACCACAGCCGGCGCAGAGAGGATCGCGCAGGCTCTGGCGCCGCCGGCACTGGAGTAGGTATGGCTGCTGGCCCG
>JAULUH010000047.1:0-8029 GCA_032111745.1 Anaerolineae bacterium
CCCGATCACCACGTCCTCCTGCTCACCCTCCACCACATCGCCGCCGACGGCTGGTCCCTCGCCCTGCTCACCCGCGAGCTCTCCAGCCTCTACGGCCACTTCGCCGCAGCCCTGCCCCTCCGCCTGCCCGACCTGACCCTCCAGTACGCCGACTTCGCCACCTGGCAACGCTCCTGGCTTCACGCCGCCGACCATCACGGCTCCTCCCCCTTCGACCGCCAGCTCAGCTTCTGGCAGCAGCAGCTCGATGGCCTCCCGCCCCTGCTCGACCTCCCCACCGACCGCCCCAGGCCCCCCGTCAAGTCCTCCCGCGGCGCCACCCTGACCTTCGACCTCCCCGGCGCACTGGTCGACCAGCTGCGCCGCCTCGCCCGCCAGGAGGATGCCACCCTCTTCATGACCCTCCTGGCTGCCTTCCAGGCCCTCCTCTTCCGCTACTCCGGCCAGCCCGACTTCGCCGTCGGCACCGCCGTCGCCAACCGCCCCTTGCCGGAGACCGAACCCCTGATCGGCTTCTTCGCCAACACCTTGCCCATCCGCGCCGACCTCTCCGGCCCCCCCTCCTTCCGCGAGCTCCTGCAGCGCGTCCGCTCCTCCACCCTCGACGCCCTGGCTCACCAGGACCTCCCCTTCGAGGCCCTGGTCGACGCGCTGCACCTCGAGCGCAGCCTGGCCTACGCGCCCGTCTTCCAAGTGATGTTCTCGCTGCAGGAGAACCCAGCCCAGGCCCTGCAGCTGCCCGGAGTGGTGGCTCGACAGCTGCCAGTGGACACAGGCGCGGCCCGGGTCGACCTGGTGATGCTGTTGTTCGAGGGCGATGCTTTGGGCGGAGCCCAGGCCGGGATATCGGGCCTGTTGGAGTACAGCACGGACCTGTTCGACGCCGGCACCATGGTGCGCCTGGTGGGGCACTTCCAGGCCATCTTGGAGGCCATCGCCGGCAATCCGGAGCAGGGGGTGGCCAGACTGCCCTTGTTGCCGGCGGCGGAGCGACAACAGCTCCTGAGAGCGTGGAACGCCACGCAGCGCGACTACCCGCGGCAGGCGACCTTGCAAGGGCTGTTCGAGGCCCAGGCCGCGGCTACACCGGATGCGATGGCAGTGGCATGGAATGCACGGGACCTGGAACAGCGCGGGGTTCACGAGGGTGAGGGCGCTGGGCCTGCGGTGCTGAGCTACGACATGTTGAACCGGCGGGCCAACCAACTGGCCCATGCGCTCAACAGGATGGCAGGACTGGAGCAGCGGCGGGACAACAACGATGGCAGCCTGCCGGCGGTGGGAGTGCTGCTGGAGCGCTCGCCCGAAATGGTCTCGGCCATGGTAGGCATCGTCAAGGCGGGCGCGGGCTACGTTCCCCTTGATCCCACGTACCCGCCGGAGCGGGTGCGGCTGATGGTGCGAGACGCTCAGCTGCGGGCGGTAATAACGACGCAGTCGCTGGCGGAGCATTTTGGGCTAATGGATTGGCCCGGGCCGGCGCCTATGGCCACGATGCTGCTGGACGCGGACGAGGAGAGACTTGCCGCGGAACCGGAGCACAATCCGACACAGCTGGCGACGGCGGATGACCTGGCCTACGTCATCTATACCTCCGGCTCCACGGGCCTGCCTAAGGGGGTGGCTGTACCCCAGCGAGCGGTGGTGCGGCTGGTGTGTAACACCGACTATATCCGCCTCAGGCCCGGGGACCGGATAGCCCAGGCGTCCAATGCTTCGTTCGACGCGGCAACGTTCGAGGTTTGGGGGGCGCTGTTGAACGGCGCCACCCTGGTGGGCATCTCCAGAGAGGTGGTGCTGTGGCCGCGGCAGCTGGGAGCGCGGCTGCGGGAGCTCGAGATCACGACCTTGTTCGTGACCACAGCACTCTTCAACCAGGTAGCGCGGGAGGTCCCGGAGGCCTTTGGCGGGTTGCGAGAGCTGTTATTTGGGGGTGAGGCGGCGGATCCCCGGATGGTGCGGGCGGTGCTGGCGGCGGGCAAGCCAGAGCGCCTGTTGCACGTTTACGGACCCACCGAGGCCACCACCTTTACCACCTGGGAGGCGGTAGACCGCGTCCCGGCGGAGGCAACCACTGTGCCCATTGGCCGGCCGGTCGCCAACACCGAGGTGTACGTGATGGACGAGCAGCAGGAGCCGGTGCCTCCGGGTATCCCGGGAGAGCTGTACATCGGCGGCGATGGCCTGGCGCTAGGCTATTTAGGGCGGGCGGACCTGACCGCAGAGCGTTTCGTGCCCAATCCGTTTGGGGGAGGGATTGACGCTGCGGCGCTCCGCCTGTATCGCACGGGCGACCTGGTGCGGACCCTGGCCGACGGCCGCATCGAGTTCCTCGGCCGGCTGGACAACCAGGTCAAGCTGCGCGGGTTCCGGGTAGAGCCGGGCGAGGTGGAGGCTTGCCTGGTGCAGCACCCGAGGGTATCCCAGGCTGCAGTCGTCGTGGCGCAGGACACAGTCGCGGGGCCACGACTGGTGGCCTGTGTGGTGGCACAGCCTCAAGAGGGAGAGGACGGGGCCGCGCTGAGCCCGGCGGCACTGCGGGACTACTTGCGCTCGAGGCTGCCGGACCACATGATCCCGGCAGCGTTCGCAGTGCTTGAGGCCATGCCGCTGACCGCCAGCGGCAAGGTTGATCGGCCGGCCCTGGCGGAGGTGGCGGCCACAGCCCAGCGCACAGCAGCAGCCGATGCCGCCTACGTAGCGCCGCGTTCGCCGGTGGAAGAGCTGGTGGCGCAGGCCTGGCGGGAGGTATTGGGAAGCCCGCGGGTGGGAGTCCACGACGACTTCTTTGCCGTGGGCGGCAACTCCCTGTTGGCGACCCAGGTGATGTCGCGGCTGCGCGGCCTCTTTGGCGTGGAGCTGGCGCTGCGCGAGCTGTTCGAAGAACCGACGGTGGCGGGGTTGGCCGGCCGGTTGCAGGAGGCGCTGGCGGGACCGGAGCCTTCCCGGCCCGCTCCGGCGGCCATCCCGGCGACGGCGGCGAGTGGCCGGGCCCCGTTATCCTTTGCCCAGCAACGGCTGTGGTTCCTCGACCAGCTGGAGCCGGGCAGCCTGGCCTACACCGTGCCGCTCATGGTTCGCCTGAGCGGGAACCTGGACGTCGCGGCGCTGGAGCGCAGCCTCAAGGCCATCGTGCGGCGGCACGCGGCGCTGCGCACGCGCTACGTGGTGGAGGGGGGCGCACCGTTGCAGGTGGTGGACGAGCAGGCGACCCTGGAGCTGCCTGTCACCGACGTGCAGGAGCTGGCCGGCCCGGGGAGAGACCTGGAGGCCATCGCGCAGGAGCTGGTGGCGGCCGAGGCGCGGCGGCCCTTCGACCTGGCGCGAGGGCCGCTGCTGCGGGCCCGGGTGTTACGCCTCGCCGAGGACCAGCACCTGGTAGTGCTGATGATGCACCACATCGCCTGCGACGGGTGGTCACTGGGGGTGCTGGTGCGAGAGCTGGTGGCGCACTACCGGGCCTATCGCCGCGGCCAGCCGGGCGCGTCGCTGCCGGAGTTGCCCATCCAGTACGCGGACTTCGCGGCCTGGCAGCGGCAGTGGCTGGCGGGGGGAGGGCTGGAGCGGCAGCTGGCCTACTGGCGGGAGCAGCTGCGGGGCCCGATCGCGGCGTTAGAGCTGCCGGCTGATCGACCGCGGCCGGCCATCCAGACCTATCATGGTGCCCGGCACACCTTTGTACTACACGAAGCATTGACACAGGCCCTCCACCTGCTGAGCCAGGCCCAGGGGGCCACGCTGTTCATGACCCTGCTGGCCGCCTTCCAGGCCCTGCTGCAGCGGCACACCGGGCAGACCGACATCTGCGTCGGGACGCCGATAGCCAACCGTAACCGCCAGGAGATCGAGGACCTGATCGGCGTGTTCATCAACACCCTGGTGATGCGCGGGGACCTGTCGGGCAATCCCACCTTCACCGAACTCGTGCAGCGGGTGCGCCACACTGCGTTGAACGCCTATGCGAACCAGGACCTGCCTTTCGAACACCTGGTGGACGAGCTGGCGCCGGAGCGGGACCTGAGCCGGTCCCCCCTGTTCCAGGTGCTGTTCGTGCTACAGAACGCGCCGATGGAGCCGCTGAGCCTGCCGGGGCTGGTGGCGGCACCGGCCGAGGTCGACACCGGGACGGTGAAGTTCGACCTGACCCTGTCCATGGAGCAGCGGGAGGGCAGGCTGGTGGGGTCGGTGGGTTACAATACCGACCTATTCGATGCGGCGACCATCGAGGGCATGTTCGAGCGCTTCGGCGTGATGCTGCAGGGCGTCGTGGCCGACCCGGAGACCCGGCTGGCGGCGCTGCCGGTGCTGGCAGAAACGGACGAGCGGCGGCTGCGTTCGTGGGGGCGCACAGCAGCGCCAGGTGGAGCGCTGGTGCCGGTGCATGAACGCTTCCGGAGGCAGGCGGCGCGCAGGCCGGACGCCGTGGCCGTGGTGGGGAATGGTGTGGCCTGGCGCTACGGTGAGCTGGAGGCGCGGGCGAACCAGGTGGCCCACTTCCTGCGCAGCTTGGGGGCCGGCCCGGAGACGCCGGTGGGGCTACTCGTGACGCGGTCGCCGGCGATGCTGGCCGGGCTGCTGGGTATTCTGAAGGCGGGTGCCGCTTACGTGCCGCTGGACCCCAGCTACCCGGGGGAGCGGCTGGCCCTGATGATTGCGGACTCTGGGACGCGGATCGTGCTGACCGAGGAGCCACTGCGGCCGCAACTGCTCGGAGCGAAGGGGACGGAGCCGCCCAAAGTGGTGTGCCTGGACTTAGACGGGGGGGAGTTGGCGCGGATGCCGGTCACAGCGCCGGAGCAGCGGGCTGGCCTGGGCAACCTGGCCTACGTGATCTACACCTCGGGCTCGACAGGGCGGCCCAAGGGCGTGGCGGTGGAGCACGGGGCGCTGGCCAACTACACGACAGCGGCGGCCCGTATGTTCGAGCTGACGGGGCGGGATCGCGTGCTGCAATTCGCCTCCATCAGCTTCGACGCCGCGGCCGAGGAGATATTCCCGGCACTGGCCCGGGGGTCCATGCTGGTCCTGCGCGACGACGACATGGTGAGCTCGGTGCCGGCCTTCCTGGCAGCCAGCCGCAGAGGCGGCATTACAGTGTGGGATCTGCCCACTGCATATTGGCACCAGGTGGTGGCCGAGATGGCGCGCGGGGACCTGCGCCTGCCCGAGGCGCTGCGCCTGGTGATCCTGGGGGGCGAGCGGGCCGCAACCGAGCGGCTGGCCCAGTGGCAGCGGCTGGCCGGGGAAGGGGTGCGGCTATGGAATACCTACGGGCCGACCGAGGCCACCATCGTGGCGACGGCTGGTGAGCTGCGGGGATGGGCCGGCCAGGGCCGGGAAGTACCCATCGGGCGGCCGGCGCCGGGGGTGGAGGTGCAGGTGGTAGACCAGGACATGCGCCTGGTGCCGCCGGGGGTGGCGGGCGAACTATGCATTGGCGGCAGGGGCGTAGCGCGCGGCTACCTGCGTGACCCCGGCCTGACCGCGGCGCGGTTCGTGCCGGCAGAGGCGCTGGAAGGCGGCAAGGTCGCCCGGCGGCTCTTCCGGACGGGAGACCGGGTGCGGTGGCGGGCGGACGGGCAGCTGGAATTCCTCGGCCGGCTGGACCAGCAGGTTAAAGTCCGCGGCTTCCGGGTGGAGCCCGGCGAGGTAGAGGCTGCGCTGGTGCGGCATCCCGGCGTGCGCGAGGCAGCGGTGGTGGCGCGGCCGGATGCAGCAGGCGAAGCGCGGCTGGTGGCGTACGTAGTGCCGGCGCGAGGGCTTGCGCCGGACAGCGGGGAGCTGCGCGCATACCTGGGCAGACTCCTGCCGCCTTACATGGTGCCGGCGGCCTTCGTAGCCGTGGCGGGGTTGCCGTTGACCCCGGCGGGCAAGCTGGATGTGCGCAGCCTGCCGGCACCGGACGGGACGCGCCCGACGCTGGCAAAGGAATACGAGCCCCCAAGAAATGCGCTGGAGGCAGCGCTGGTGGCCATGTGGCACGATCTGCTGGGAGTGCAGCAGGTCGGAATTCACGACAGCTTCTTCGAGCTGGGTGGGGATTCGTTGCGGGCTGCGGTGTTCATCAACCGCCTGCAAAGTGCGCTGCAGGCCGTGATCTACGTGGTGGTGCTATTCGACGCCACGACTATCGCGGAGCTGGCTGCGTATATGGCCGAGCATTACGGGCCCGAGGTAGCGCGATGGTTGGGAGAGGACGGCGTCGTAGGGGTACGAGGGCCGGCTGACGAACTACGACGGCCGGCGACACTGGTGGATGCGGGCCTGGTGGCCGAGGCTCGCGGGCTGCTGGCGGCGATGGAGCCGGATGAGAGTGCGGAGCGCACGTATTTGAGAGGGCTGGCGGGCAAGAACCCTCCGGCTGCGTTCATCCTATCGACGCCGCGGTCCGGTTCGACCCTGCTACGGGTGATGCTCTCGGGTCACCCGCGGCTATTTGCGCCGCCTGAGCTGGCCCTGCTATCGTTCCAGACCCTGCGCGCGCGTGCAGCACGGTTTACGGCCCGGGATGCAGGGTGGCTGGAGGGTGCACTGCGGGCCATCATGGAGCTACAACAGTGCAGCCTGGAGGAAGCCAGGCAGCTCATGACGGCCTTTGAGGCCGCAGGAACGACGACCCAGACCTTCTACGGCACATTGCAGGACTGGGCAGGGAATCGGCTGTTAGTGGACAAAACCACGTTGTATGCGACCAGTCTGCAGACCCTGCAGCGTGGAGAAGCATTCTTCGAGGCGCCGCTGTACATTCAGCTGGTGCGGCAGCCGGCAGGCATGATTCAATCATACATCCACAGCAACCTGGACCAGGTGTTCGGGCATGGGCTGCCCTATGAGGTACGGACCAAGGCCGAGGTGTTGTGGCTACTCTGTAACCAGAACATCCAGCGCTTCTTCGACGGCCTGCCGCCAGAGCGTCGCATCACAGTGCGCTTCGAGGACCTGGTACGCCGCCCCAGGGATGTATCCGAGGAGCTTTGCCAGTTCCTGGGAGTCGACTTCGTGCCCGAGCTGCTCCAGCCCTATGCGGCCGGGCGCATGCTGGACGGCGTGCATCCCGAGTCGCGCATGGTAGGGGACCCCCGATTCCTGGAACACGACGGCATCGAGGCCGGCATGGCCGAGCGCTGGCCCGACCTGCCGGCCGACGAACCGCTGAGCCCGCTGACCTGCGGGTTGGCTGAGACACTGGGGTATGGTGTGCCGGCAGGTCGCCTGGTGCCGGTGGCACAGCCTGAGCTGGATTCGGCCCCCCTATCGCCGGGCCAGCAGCGGCTGTGGTTCCTGGACCAGCTGGATCCCCACAGCTATGCCTACAACCTGCCGGGTGCCCTGCGGCTCACGGGCCATCTCGACGTGCCGGCGCTGCAGCGGGCGCTGAACGAGATCGTGCGGCGACACGCGGTGCTGCGCACCACCTACGAGAACCGCGACGGCACGCCGGTGCAGGTGGTGGCGCCCTTTGCCAGCCTGGAGCTGCCGGTGGTGGATCTCAGGGACCTGACGGCGGAGGCCCAGGAGGCTGAGGTGCAGCGCCTGGCGGCAGAGGAGGCGCACCAGCCCTTCGACCTGGCGGTGGGGCCGGTGGTGCGAGCCCGGCTGTTGCGCCTGGGCGAACGGGAGCACGTACTCTTGTTCACCATGCACCACATCGCCGGGGATGGCTGGTCCGTAGGGGTGCTGAGCCGGGAGCTCACCGCGCTGTACAGGACCTTTGCCCGGGACGGAGAGAATGCAGCAGCCGTACTGCCGGAGCTAGCCCTGCAGTATGCGGACTACGCACGGTGGCACCAGCAGTGGCTAAACACCGCCGGCCCCGACGGGCAGATGCCGCTGAAGAGCCAACTGGCCTATTGGCGCAAGGCGCTGCAGGGGTTGCCGCCGATGTTGGCGCTGCCCACGGACCGGCCCCGGCCAACACTGAAGGGCGCGGCGGGCGCCACGCTCAGCTTCCAGGTGCCAGCGGAGGTGAGCCGGCGGCTTCGGCGGCTGGCGCAGCAGGAGGGGGTGACACCCTTCATGGCCCTGCTGG
>JAULUH010000048.1:0-33588 GCA_032111745.1 Anaerolineae bacterium
AGTCGAGCCCATGCTGGCGCTTCAGGCGCCGCGCCGTGGCCAGCTGCGCAGCCGAGTTGTCGATGCCGACCACCCGCGCCCCGCGCCGGGCCATCCACGCCGAGATATACGCCGTGCCACAGCCGAGCTCGATGGCGTCCTGGCCGGCCATATCCTCCGGCAACATCCTCAGCTCTGACTCTGGGACGTCCCAGATCCCCCACGTGGGAGTCTCGCTGGCCCAGGCCGCTTCGCCAGGCTGCTCGTACTCGCTCGCCCGTTTGTCCCACAGGGCGCGGTTGCGGCGAACATGCTCAGGCAGGTCGCTCGGCGAAATTCCAGATTCGTCTTCAGTCTGCATTCCTTTGCTCCATGGTTGCGCCGGCCTGATGGCGTCAAGCGGCGCTGATAGGCTCCAAGGTCACTACCACATTCCCCTTTTTCTGCCCGGTTTCGACATAGCGGTGCGCCTCGACGATCTGCTCCAACGGGTAGATGCGATCGATGACCGGTTTGAGCTTGCCCGCCTCGATCAGCTCCTTGAGGTACTCCAGGTCCGCACGCTTCAGGCTCGAGGTCCCCGTGATGATCTGCTTGCCGCTGGTCATGGAAGTCCAGGGCCTGCGCACCAGGTCGGGCAGCCGCGGGTTGGCCAGCAGGTAGCGCCCGCCAGGCTTGAGCGCTTTGAGACCATGGGACAGCAGGGTCTTGCCCGCCACGTCGAAGATCACGTCGTAGGTCTCGCCCCGGGCGGCAAAGTCCTCCTCGGTGTAGTCGACCACGTGGTCGGCACCGATGGCTCGCAGCATGTCCAGCTTGGCGGTGCTATCCACGGCGGTCACCTCCCCCGCGCCGAAGGCCCTGGCCAGCTGGATGGCGGCCGTCCCGATGCTGCCGCCGGCGCCGTTGATCAGGATCGTTTCTCCGCCCTGGATGGCCGCCCGCCTGAGGAAGTGCAGGGCCTCCAGCCCCCCGGTAGGCACGGCCGCGGCTTCCTCATAGCCGAGGTTGGCCGGCTTGAGGGCCAGCGCAGCATCGTCGGACTGCTCGGGCAGGCAGGCATACTCGGCATAGGCGCCAACGCCAAAGCCGGTGGCCGCGAACACCTGGTCGCCGAGCTTGAACCGGCTCACCCCGCTGCCCACTGCCTCGACCTCCCCGGCCAGCTCCTGCCCGAGGATGGTGATCCGGCTCGGCCGGCGCACGCCCGCATAGAAGCGCATCGGCCACGACAGCCCCATCGGTAGCTCCATCCGGCGCATCTCGCAATCCCCGGCCGTGACCGTGGCCGCGTGCACCTTGACCAGCACCTCACCCGCCTGGGGCGACGGCTGCTCGATCTCCCGCAGCTGCAGGACGTCTGGGGGGCCGTAGGCGGTCCAGATAACTGCTTTCATACGGTGATGACCACATTTCCCTTCTTGTGCCCCTGCTCGACGTAGCGATGGGCCTCGACGATCTGCTCCATGGGGTAGGTTCTGTCGATCACAGACCTTAGCTTGCCGGCTTCGATCAGCTCCTTGACGGCCATCAGGTCGTCGGGCTCGATGCTGGTCGAATCGTGCACGGACAGGAAGATGCCCCCCTGGCCCAGGGCTCGCTTGCTCTGGGCCGGCGAGCATTTGGCCACGGCGTCGAAGATCACGTCGTAGGTCTCGCCGG
The DNA here is from genome assembly GCA_032111745.1 of Anaerolineae bacterium. Taxonomy (GTDB): domain Bacteria; phylum Chloroflexota; class Anaerolineae; order JAAEKA01; family JAAEKA01; genus JAULUH01. The sequence goes on from JAULUH010000048.1 coordinate 1,642, forward strand.
TTGAGGTGAAATCCTCTTTGGTGTAGTCGATGACCTTGTCTGCGCCCAGGGATCGCACCAGGTCCACGTTGGCGGTGCTGCATACCCCGGTCACTTCCGCCCCGAAAGCCCTGGCCAGCTGCACGGCAAAGGTCCCTACGCTGCCCGAGGCGCCGTAGATCAGGACTCTTTGCCCACTCTTGATGGCTGCCTGCCTGAGGAAGCTCAAGGCAGTCAGGGCTCCACCCGTCGCCGCGGCAGCCTCCTCGTAGGTCATGTTGGACGGTTTGATGGCCACCAGGCCATCTCTTGCCTTCTTGCCCTGCTCAGGCAGGCACAGGTACTCGGCATAGGCGCCGAAGCCAAAGCCCGCAAACGCGAACACCTGGTCGCCCGGCCGGAAGAGCCTGGCGGCCTTGCCTGTCCCGGCCACGTCCCCGGCCAGCTCGAGGCCCAGGATAGGCCTGCGTGGTTTGGTAAGCCCCAGGTACAGTCGCGCCGGGAGCCACTCCCGCCGGGGCACGTTGAAGGCCCGCGTTCGCACGTCCCCGGCCGTCACGGTCGTGGCCCGAATCCTGATCAGCACTTCATGGTCCCGGGGGACGGGTTGTTCTACCTCGGCCAGGCGCAGAACCTCTGGTGGCCCGTATTTCGTGCAGACAATCGCTTTCATGCACTCTCTCCTTGGGGCCGGCCTCCTGGCCTAGACCCACTTCCATGCATACCAGGCCGTCAGGACATTGAACACCAGCCCCACGACGATCAGGAACTTGTCGTAGGCTGAAGGGTATGTGGGCAGCCCGACCAGGTTGAAGAGAAAGAAGAAGATGGCCACGACGATGTTGGCCCAGCGGTTGACCGGCTGAGGCAGCGCCATGGACAGCACGACCATCAGGATCGGGACCACCATCAGGGCGGCGATGCCTAGCCACATCGCCTGCGTAAACTGCTGCGTGCCTCCCATCCGGGCGACATCGCCGCTGAAGATCCTCAGCACATCGCCTAGCAGGTAGGTCAACATCAATGCCACCCACAGCGCGGAAAGCTTGATCTGTATATCGTCCATCTCGGAGTCTCCCGGATCACGCATGCTCATGCAGAGGTAGGAACCACGGCGATGACGACCTTGCCGCGGGCGTGGCCCTTGCCGGCATAGCCTAGCGCCTCAGCAGTTCGCTCCAACGGATACGTGCGGTCGATGACCGGAGTGACCTTGCCGCATTCGAGCAGTTCCTTAAGAATGATCAGATCCTCCTTACTGGTTTTCGTCACGTACATGCTTCCCTGCTGGCGCATGAACGGCGCCAGCAAGAAGGCCTTGAAGACGTAACCCATGCCGCCATAGCCGCTGTTTGGCACGATAATGCCCTGGGGCGTGAGCGCACGTCTCAGGTCGGAGAACGAGCGGTTCCCCATGTTGTCGAGGATGACATCGTAGCGCTGCCCGCCGCGCGTGAAGTCGTCGCGGGTGTAGTCCACAACTTGATCCGCGCCAAGGGAGCGGACCATCTCCACGTTGCGCGTGCTGCACACACCGGTGACTTCCGCGCCCAGGGCTTTGCCAATCTGCACGGCGAAGGTGCCCACGCCGCCGGACGCGCCGTTGATGAGGACCTTCTGGCCTGGCTGCACCTTTCCGGCATCGCGCAGGCCCTGGAGGGCGGTCAGCGCCGCGGTCGGCACGGCCGCGGCCTGCTCGAAGGTGAGGTTGGCCGGTTTCGGGGCGAACGAATCGGCGGCTGCACTCACGACCTCGGCGAACGCGTGGTTGCACACGCCGTACACCTCGTCGCCTGGCTGCCATTGCGTCACTGAGCTGCCGACCACCTCGACCTGGCCGGCCACGTCCCAGCCAGGCACGTAATCCTTCGGCCTCGGAAACCCGACGCTGAAACGGGCAATCCATGGCGAGCCTCGCATCGAGAAGATGTCGCCGGCGTTGACGGACGCTGCCACCACGCGTACCAACACCCTATCCTCTTTGACCGCCGGCCTGTCGATCTCCTTCAGCGCGAGGACCTCTGGTGAGCCGTAGGCGTTCTGAACGATTGCTTTCATGGGTAGTCCTTCAGGCCCCATCTTGGGGCAAGCGATAGGGCGGGATCAGGCCGCCGCAACCTTCGGCTCCCCATGCGTTGTGGCTGGGGTTACCGGCCTGGCCTCTTGCGCCGCCACGCTGGGGGCGCTGCGCAGCAGGACGATCCCCAGCCATAGAAGCGGCATGGACCAATTGTAGCTAGGTAGGCCATCCTGGGCGAATGTCGATGCCGGGCCAAAACTAGACATAACACTGATTGGGAGACTCTTGACGGAACCGCAGCACTATTGTATACTGTCGACAGTTATCGCGCTCCCTGGACCTCTTCCTGCTCTCTGGTTTGATTGTCGCCTCTCGATTGATGGCCGCCAGGCCCGTGCTGGCGGCCACCCCAACCTGATACCCGGACATTGGTTGATCCCCAGGAAATCGCCATGTCATCCAACAACGTGACCCTTCGTCGCCCGAGCCGCGCCAGATTGGTGGACCAGGTCCGGCAAAGCCTGGAGGAAGCCATCCTCGCGGGCCAGATCCCTCCCGGAGAGCATCTCGCCGAGACCCGCATCGGCGAGCAATTGAGCGTGAGCCGCACCACCGTGCGCGAGGCCCTCCTGATGCTGGAACAGCAGGGGCTGGTGGTCAGCGTGCCGCGCCGGGGGATGTTTGTCACGCGCCTCTCAGAGCAGGACGCCCTGGACCTGGCCTTTCTCCGCGCGCTGCTGGAGGGCTTCGCCGTCGTCGTCGGCCAATCGCGCATCGACGGCGAGCTGGTCGCGCAGCTCGACTCCCACGTCGAGGCCATGCAGGCCTGCCAGATCCCCGGCGAGATCCCCCGGCTGATCGAGATCGACCTGGCCATCCATGGCCTGCTGATCGAGCTGGCAGACTCGCCCCGGCTCAAGATCGCCTGGTCCAACCTCAACGGCCAGCTGGGGGCCCTGATGCTGCGGGGCATCGAGAGCCATCACTTCTCGGCGGACGACGTGGCGAGCCTCCACGCCAACCTGCTATCTGCCATCCGCTCTGGCGACCGTGAGACCATGCTGCGGGGCCTGCTGGAGCACTACGTCGCCAGCGAGCACGCCTGGGCCGACTATGGCCCGCAGATCAGCGAGCTGATTGCGGCCACGGCCGCCGGCTACGGGGCGAGCATGGCCGATCGCATCCACACGACCCCGGCCGAATAGAAAGGAACCGTGATGAAGAACAGCACGCTGAGGATCGCCGTTCTGGGAGCCGGCGCCTGGGCCCGCTTCGCCCATATTCCCGGCTGGCAGCGCGATCCGCGCTGCGAGGTCGTGGTCGTCGGCGACGTGGTGAAGGAGCGCGCCGAGGAACATGCCCGCCATTTCGGCATCCCCGAGGCCAGCGACGACTGGCAGGCCATCGTCAGCCGCCCTGATATCGACGTCGTCGACGTCTGCACGCCGTCGGCCACCCATTTCGAGCTGTCCTGGGCCGCCCTGGAGGCCGGCAAGCATGTGCTCTGCGAAAAGCCGGTGGCCTACGACTTCCGGGATACCCTGCGGGCCGCAGCCCTGGCCCGTAGCAAGGGGCGCAAGACCAAGCTGGGCTTCACCTTCCGCTACAGCCCCGGCGTCCAGTTCGCCAAGGCCATGATCGACGACGGCTTCGTGGGCCGGCCCTTCATCTTCAACGGCTACGAGCAGAACTCCCAGTGGCTCGATCCCCAGGTGCCCCTGCGCCAGGTCGACCACGAGGCCGACCAGTCGGTGATCCAGACCTCGTCCCTGGAGGGCTACGGTGCACCCATCATCGACATCAGCCACTGGTGGGTCGGCGCCGACTACAAACGCGTCGTGGGCATCATGAAGAACTTCATCCCGGTGCGCATGATCCGGGCCACCGGCACCATGATGCCCATGAACATCGACGATGGCGACATCTACCTGGCCGAGTACACCAACGACGCCATCTGCTCCATCCAGACCAGCTTCGTCACCATCGGCAACTACCCGGGCATCGAGGCCCGCATCTACGGCGAGACCGGCGCCATCATCTGCCGGCTGGTGGAGGAGTTCGGCGTCGCCGAGACTATCAAGGTTGCCACGCCCGGCGACGTGGAGTTCCGCGAGCTGGAAATCCCCCAGCGCTTCTACCCGGCCGGCGGGCATCCTAAAGAGTCCTGGCGCTCGCTGTTCTACGCCAACCTGATCAAGGACTTCCTCGACGAGATCGTCGAGGGCGGCGAGCGCAACCAGGGCAACTTCGAGGATGGCGCCTGGGTCCAGGAGGCCATCAACGCCGTGGAGCGCTCGGTGCACCAGCAGCGCTGGGTCGACCTGCCCCTGGAGCGCTAGGCCATGGCACCCCACGCCCCCGCTGCACCGGCCTTTACGGCCTGGCTGGACGACTTCTTCGCCTCCTACTACCGGCACCGGCCCGTCAACGCCACCTTCGTCGGGGTGCACCAGCACGACCACCGGCTGCCGGACTTCTCGGAGAGCGGTGCAGGCGCGGCCCTGGCCGAGATGCAAACCCTGCTCAGCCGCCTGCAGGACCTGCCACCGGAACGGCTTTCAGTTGCGGAAGCCATCGACCGCAGCCTGGCCGGGGGCTTCCTGCGCATCCAGGCCTGGGAATACCAGTCCAGCCACTTCCACCGCGGCAACCCCGCCACCTACACCGGCGAGGCCGTGTTCGGCGTGATGTCGCTGTTTCTCAACGACTTCGCCCCCCTGGCCCCGCGCGTGGAGGCCGCCGTCGAGCGCCTGCACGCCATCCCCGGCCTCCTGGCCCAGGGCCAGGCCAACGTGCGCCAGGCCCCCCTGGCCTGGACGAAGCGGGCCATCCGCGAGTGCCAGGGCGCCCTGGCCTTCCTGGGGCCCGGCGTCGACCACCTGATCCGTGACCAGGGCATCACCACCCCGGGCTTCCGCAAGGCGGCCAGCCGGGCTGCGGAGGGATTCGCCGCCTTCCAGAGCTACCTGGAGCGTGAGCTGAGCCAACACCAGGCCGCAGGCTACAGTTGCGGCGCAGAGGTGTTCGACCTGCTCCTGCGCCAGGGGCATTTCCTCGACATGGAGATCGCTGAGGTCGTCGAGTACGGCGAGGCGCAGATGGCGGCCGAGGCAGCCTACCTCGATGACCGCGCCGCGGATTTCAACGCGGCAACCCGAGCCGATGCGCTAGCACAACTGGCCGGCCTGCACCCCACGGCCGATGCCTACTACGCCCGCTTTGGCGAGGTGTGGCAGGCCTGCCGGGAGACGGCCGTCGCGAACCGGCTGCTGACCTGGCCTGATTTCCCTATCGAATACGTCCCGCGGCCGGCCTGGGCGCGGGAGGCCGCGCCCTACCTCTACTTCCTGTTCTACCGGGCCCCGGCCGCTTTCCAGCGCCCGCCCGTGCACCAGTACCTGGTGGCGCCTCTGCCAGACGGCGACCGGGAGCAGTTCCTGCGCGCCAACAACGACAGCGTCATCAAGCTGAACCACGTGGTCCACCACGGCAGCATCGGCCATCACGTGCAGAACTGGCACGCCTGCCAGGCCCCCTCCCGCATCGGCCAGGTGGCTGCCGTGGACTGCGCGTCCCGCATCGCCATGTTCTGCGGCGGCACCATGGCCGAGGGTTGGGCCTGCTACGCCACCGACCTGATGGACGAGGTGGGCTTCCTGACCCCGCTGGAGTCGTACGCCGAGCACCAGTCCCGCCTGCGCATGGCGGCCCGGGCGGTGGTCGACTGCCAACTGCACACCGGCCAGCTCAGCCTGGAGGAGGCCGCTGATTTCTACGTCACCCGCGTCGGCATGGGTCCCGAGGCTGCAAGAGGCGAGGCCGTCAAGAACAGCATGTTCCCCGGCGCAGCCATGATGTACCTGTTCGGCACCGACCTCATCCACAACCTGCGCCGTGAGATGGCAGGTAGCCAGGGCGACGCCTTCGACCTGGCCCAATTCCACGACCGCTTTCTCTCCTACGGCTCGATCCCGGTGGCCCTGATCGCCGCCGACATGAAAAGGCAGGTGCTCGATGCTCAGTGATGCGACATTGGCCTTCGGAGAGCAGTTGACTACGGCGCTGCTAGGCGTCGATGCCCTGTATCGGGCCGAGAGCGGCGACGCGGAGGGGTTGGTGGTCGTCAACATGGCCACCGGACTCTACGGCCCGGAGCCGTTTGAGTCCTACGCTGAGGCCCGCGACCGCTTCCTCCAGCTGAAGATGCACGCCCAAACCCTGCCCGAGGCGGACCGGCGGCGCTACTACGACCAGGTCTGCCACTCCACGCTGGCCTTTATCCGCTGGCGCACGGAGGGCCTGCCCTTCGCCTCGCAGCTCCAGGGCTTTCTGCATGTGCCCGCGGCGCCGGCCTCTGATGACGAGTTGGACGGCCTGCGGGGCCAGATGCGGGCCCTGCTCAACGCCATGGGCTATGCCGGCGACCTGGCAGGCCAGTGCGCGGCCTGGGAGGCCAACGTGCGCGTGCCGCCGGACGAGGTGGCAGGCGTCCTGGCCGCCCTGATGGGCGAGGCCTGGGAGCGCACCAACGCCCGCCTGCCCATCCCCGCACCCCGGTCGGATGGCATGCAGGTGGAGACGGTCTCGGGCGTATCCTTCAACGCCCGCTGCAACTACCTGGTCCGCAAGGTCGAGCTCAACGTCGACCCCATCCTGACCCGGCCGGGGCTCAAGCACCTCACCGTGCACGAGGCCTATCCCGGCCATTATGTCCAGTTCAAGCTGCGGGAGGTCTGGCATCACGAGGGCACCGCGGCGGCCGACGGCCTGCTGTCGGTGGTCAACACGGCCAGCTCCACCCCCTTCGAGGGCATCGCGGACAACGGCCTGCAGGTGCTGGACTGGATCGACTCCGACGACGACCGGTTGCAGGCCCTGCTGAGCCGCTACCGGGCCGGCATCGGCACCGCCGCAGCCTGGCGGCTGCATGCCCTGGGCTGGCCAGAGGCCGAGGTGGCAGAGTGGCTGCGCCGCCAGAGCCTGACCGGCGGCGAGGGCTGGGTTGCCAACCGCATGGGCTTCATCCGGGCGCCCGCCCGGGCCGTGCTGATCTGGTCCTACTGGTGGGGCGAGGCCTCGGTGGCGCCCGTCTGGCAGCGCGTGGCGCCCGAGCAACGTCCCGAGTACCTGCGCTTCCTGTACGGCCGGATGCATTCGCCCCAGACCGTGTCTATGTTCTAAGGTGCCTCGTGGCCTGGCACCAAGTCGACAGGAAAGGAGGCTCTAGCGCATACCAAAGGAGACCGGCCTATCGAGGTAGCGCCAAGGCGCTGCCACCGTCGTCCGAACATTCAGTCTCGCCAGAACTCCTGAGGAGGTAGAAGAACGATGAAGAGCAAACCCTGGTTGCGTGTGATCTGGGTGCTGGCTGTATGGGCACTGGTGCTCAGCGCCTGCACCGTGCCTGCCCAGGTGCCGGCTCCGGCGGCGCCGGCTGAAGAGGCCGCGGCGCCGGCTGCAGAAGTGGCGGCACCGGCTGAGGAAGCTACGGCGCCGGCCGAAGAGGCGCCGGCCGCAGCCGGCGACAAAGTGCTGCGCGTCGCCTACGGCGATGAGATCGATACCCTGAACGCGCTCACCAGCCAGAACCTGACCGACATCGAGATCACCATGATCGACGGCCTGGTGATGAGCAACGATCAGAACAGCTACATCCCGGTGGCGGCCAAGGAGATCCCCACCCCCGAGAACGGCGGCATCGTCGTGCGCGACGACGGCAAGATCGAGATGACCTGGCACCTGAACGAGGGCATCAAGTGGCACGACGGCGAGGAGCTGACCAGCGAGGACGTCTGCTTCACCTGGGAGTTCATCGTCAGCGAGGCCGGCGCCGCGGTCTACAACCAGAACGAGTACCTGAACATCAGCGAGTGCCTGATGCCGGATCCCTACACGGTGGTGTTGGTCTGGGACAAGACCTATGCGCCCTATGCCACCCTGTTCGACACCATCCTGCCCAAGCACGTGCTGGAGGGCCAGGACGTCCTGACCTACGACGCCTACAACCGCAGCCCCCTGGGCACCGGCCCCTTCAAGTTCGTGGAGTGGAAGTCGGGCGAGTACGTCGCGGTCGAGCGCAACGACGACTACTGGCGCGGCGCAGACGTTCCCAAGCTGGACGGGATCGTCTTCACCTTCATCCCCGATCCCAACACCCGGTTGAACGCCCTGAAGGCCGGCGAGTATGACTTCGGCCAGATCCTGCCCACCCAGGTCAAGGAGGTCCAGGACCTGGAGGGCTACCACGTGGAGCTGGTCAACTCGAACATCTGGACCCACTTCGACTTCAACGTGGCTACGGAGCGCGGCCAGAAGCTGTTCGGCGACAAGATGGTCCGCCAGGCCCTGTTCCACGCCATCGACCGCGAGGCCATCGCCGAGGAGCTGATGGAGGGCACGGTCGAGGTGGCACACACGGTGCTGACGCCCAACAGCCCCTACCACAATCCCGACGTCAAGAAGTACGACTTCAACCCGGAGCTGGCCGCGCAGATGCTGGACGAGGCCGGCTGGGTCGTGGGCGCGGATGGCATCCGCGAGAAGGACGGCGAGAAGCTGTCCTTCACCATCATCAACCGCACCAGCCGCCCCGAGCGCGTGGCGATCGCCCAGGTCATCCAGGCCCAACTCAAGGACATCGGCGTGGAAGTTGTGTTCGACAACCTGGAGAACGCGGCCTGGATCGAGCGCTGGCTCTCCAAGGACTGGGAGGCTGTGATCAGTGGCTGGATCCTGCCCGCCGACCCCAGCTTCACCGGCCTGTACGCCTGTGATGGCTCCAACAACTTCACGGGCTTCTGCTCGGAGGAGATGGACGCAGCCATGAAGGCCTCCGATGAGGTCTTTGCCTTTGACGAGCGCAAGCCGCTGGTGGACGAGGCCCAGGCGATCCTGGCCGAGGAGGCCTACTCGCTGCCCATCTACTACCAGGTCCTGCCCTTCGTGGTCAGCGACCGGCTACAGAACTTCAAGGGCAGCGGCACCAACCTGGGCAGCTTCTGGAACTCCTACGAATGGGATCTGGCCGAGTAGGATCGGCCCCCTCTTCCTAAGCAATCCGTGATTGGCGAGGGCCCGGGCTGGCACTGCCGGGCCCTCGCCACCCACTGCGCACCAGAACATCGCGCAAGGGCCTCCAGTGAGCAAGTACGTACGCCGCCGCCTGCTGCAGATGATCCCGCTGCTGCTCGGCATCTCGGTGTTGATCTTCCTGATCATTCAGGCGGCCCCGGGCGGCCCGGAGGCTGTCTTCCTGGCTACCGGCCGCTTCGTCGACACCAGCCTGATCGATGCCTACCGGGAACGCCTGGGCCTGGACAAGCCCATCTACGTGCAATACTGGGCCTGGATCAGCGCGGCCGTGAGAGGCGACTTCGGCTTCAGCTTCATCTCCGGCCGCCCGGTGTCGGTGATGATCCTGGAGCGCCTGCCGGCCACCATCGAGCTGATGGCCGCCGCGTTCATGCTGGGCGCCATCATCGCCATCCCCCTGGGCATCTACAGCGCGGTGAAGCAGTACAGCGCCCTGGACTTCCTGGGCACCGGCTTCTCCTTCCTGGGCATCGCCATGCCGGTGTTCTGGTTTGGCCTGATCCTGCAGCTGATCTTCGCCGTGCACCTGGGCTGGCTGCCGACCTCGGGCCGGGGGACGGTGGGCGATGCATCCCTGGCCGATCACCTGAAGCACCTGGTCTTGCCGGCCGCCGTCCTCTCGCTGCGCTACATCGCGGGCTGGTCCCGCTACACGCGCTCGGCCATGCTGGGTGTGGTCGGCACCGATTACATCCGCACAGCCCGTTCCAAGGGGCTCTCGGAGGGCACCATCCGGATGCGGCACGCGTTCAAGAACGCCATGATCCCCCTGGTGTCCATCATGGCCCTGGACCTGGCGGGGCTGTTCTCCGGCGCGGTCATCGTCGAGACCATCTTTGCCTGGCCCGGCATCGGCCGCCTGTTCATCCAGGCCATGGGCAACCGGGACTACCCGGTATTGATGGGTATCCTGATGATGGGCTCGATCATGGTCGTGTTCTTCAACCTGGTGGCCGACGTCATGTATGGCTGGCTGGATCCACGGATTAGCTACCAATGACGACGACCGACACTCCCCAGGCTCTCGACATCGCCGGCGGCAAGCCAACGGCGGCGCGGTCCCAGCGCAGCCGGGTCTGGCGCCAGTTCCGGCGCCACAAGCCGGCCATGATCTCGGCCGCCATCCTGGCGGTGCTGATCCTGGCGGTCTACCTGGCGCCGGTGATTGCGCCCTACGAGTTCGACGAGATCGACCTCAAGAACCGCAAGCAGCCACCCACCCTGGACCACTGGATGGGCACCGACGAGTTGGGCCGGGATCTCTTCACCCGCATCCTCTACGGCGGCCGCATCTCCATCTCCATCGGCATCTTCGCCGCGCTGATCGGGACCGGCTTCGGGGCCCTGGTCGGGGCTATCTCGGGGTTCTACGGCGGCACCACCGACAATGTCCTGATGCGCGCCACCGACGTGGCCTACTCCATCCCGTCGCTTCCGCTGATCATTATCCTCAGCTCCTTTACCCGCTCGGCCGTGGCGGGCCTGATCGTGATCATGGGGCTGCTGAGCTGGATGGTCACGGCCCGGGTCGTGCGCAGCGCCGTGCTGTCCATCAAACAACAGGAGTATATCACCGCCGCCCGGGCCATCGGCATCCGCAACCACACCATCATCCTCAAGCACACGCTGCCCAACGCCATGGGGCCGATCATCGTCGGCGTCACCCTGGGCGTAGGCACGGCCATCATCATCGAGTCCTCCCTGAGCTTCCTGGGCCTGGGCGTGTCGCCGCCCATCCCCACCTGGGGCAACATGCTGCAAGATTCCCAGAGCACGATGGCCTCGGAGCCCTGGCTGACCATCTTCCCCGGGCTGGCCATCCTGGTCACGGTGCTCTGCATCAACTTCATCGGGGACGGGCTGCACGATGCCCTGGACCCCACCCTACAGAGGGGCTGAGCCATGTCCCTGGACGACCTGCTTCCCCGCATCCGCTGCGTCAGCGAGTTCGAGGACCGGGACATTCCCGAGGCCACCCTGGCTGCCATCGTGGAGGCGGCTGGCTGGGCCTCGTCGGCCGCCAACCTGCAGCCCTGGGAGATCATCGCCGTGCGCCAGCCCGAGCACAAGCTGGCCCTGCTGGATACATTGCTGGACTCCCACCTGCGGCCCGAGCCGGGCGGGCGGGAGCGGCGAGGCTGGGTCGCCCAGGCCCCGGTCATCCTGGTCATCTGCCTGGACCACACCCGGGCCAAGGTGCGTTTCGGCGCAGTGGGCGAGCAGGTGTTCGGCATCCAGGACACGGGCGCGGCCATCCAGGTCATGCGGCTGGTGGCCCTGGAGCGGGGAGTGAAGAGCTGCCTGATCCGCGAGTTCGATCGCGGCCAGCTGGCCGGGCTCCTGCACCTGCCCCGCCACGTGCGGCCGCTGGTGCTGCTGGTCCTGGGCTATTCGGCGGTCGAGCCGGCCCCGCGGCCGCGCCTGCCGCTGGAGGATTACCTGCACCATGAGACGTGGTAGCTGCGGCGCGGCCGGCCCGGCCGCGCGGGAGCCGCAGGGCATGCGGCCCGAGGACTGAACACACTTGGACGTCCTGGAAGCCATCCACCGCCGCCGCAGCGTGCGCGAGTTCACCGCCGAGCCCGTGGACGACGACCTGATCCGGCAGATCGTCGAGGCTGGCACCTGGGCGCCCTCCTCGGGCAATATGCAGGCCTGGGAGTTCGTCGTGGTCAAGGACCCGGCCGCGCGGCGCCTGGTCGTGGACGCCACCGACGCCGGCATCGTGGGCCGGGGCGGCGTGACCACCCAGGAATGGCTGATGGACGCGCCGGTGATCGTCGTCGTGTGCTACGACGTCAAGCGCATGACGGCCCGCTACGGCCGCAAGGGGCGGGAGCTGCTGACCATCCTGGACTGCATGGCCTGCACAGAGAACATGCTGCTGGCCGCCACCCACTTCGGCCTGGGCTCCTGTCCCATCATCGGCTTCTATCCCGAACAGCTGAAGGCCAGCCTGCCCATCCCCCGGGAGCTGACCCCCCTGCTGCTGGTAGCCCTGGGCCATCCGGCCCACGACCCGCCGCCGCCCCATCGCCTGCCCGTGGAGGACGTGGTGCGGCTGGTGATCTAGGACAGGAAGGAGTGCCATGCTAGCCATCGTCAACGCCGAGGTCCACACCTGCGGCCCGCAAGGCACGGTGGGCCAGGGCACCGTTCTGGTGGCGGACGGCAAGATCGTGGCCGTGGGGCAGGGGCTGGCCGTGCCCGGCCAGGCCGAGGTGGTCGACGCCGAAGGCCTGCCGCTCACCCCCGGCTTCGTGGACGCCCACACCCACCTGGGCATTCCCTGGCAGGAGCTGGCCGGGGAGTCCGACACCAACGAGAGCACCAGCGCCGTCAACCCCCACCTGCGCGCCCTGGACGCGGTGGATTTCCAGGACCCGGCCTTTCAGGATGCCCTGGAGGGCGGGGTGACCACGGCCGCAGTCCACCCGGGCAACATCACCCTCGCCCTGTGGAAGCAGGGCCTCAGCCCCGTCGCCGGCCAGAGCGTGGTGCTGAAGACGCGGGGCGACGCGGCCGGCCGCGAGGTGCTGCGCCAGCCCGCCGGCCTCAAGCTGGCCCTGGGCGACGACGTGTCCCGCCTGCTCAAGGCCCGACATACCGGCCCCAACAGCCGCATGGGTATCATCGCCCTGCTGCGCCAGCTGCTGGACGAGGCCCAGCGCTACCGCCAGGCCGGCGGCGAGCCCCGGAACCTGAGGCTGGAGGCCCTGGCCCAGGTGCTGGACGGCCAGATCCCTGCCCACGTCCACGCCCGCCGCGCCCCGGATATCCTGGCCGCCCTGCGCCTGGCCAAAGCTTACGGCCTGAGCATCGTGCTCCACCATGTCACCGAGGGCCACCTGGTCGTGGAGGAGCTGGCCGTCAGCGGCGTGCCCTGCGTGGTCGGCCCCATCACCTCGGCCCGCCAGGCCGGCGGCGAGACCGAGCACCTCTCCCAGCGCACGCCGGGCATCCTGGCCGCGGCCGGCCTCCCGGTAGCCCTGATGACCGACCACCCCGCCGAGCCCATCCAGTTCCTGCCCATCATCGCCGGCCAGGCCGTGCGCGAGGGCCTGCCCCACCCGCAGGCGCTCGAGGCCATCACCATCACCGCGGCCAGGATCCTCGGCGTGGCCGATCGCGTGGGCTCCATCGAGCCCGGCAAGGACGCCGACCTGGTGCTCCACGACGGCGACCCGCTAGAGGCCATGACCCGCATCCGCCTGGTGGTGGCCGATGGCCTGGTGGTGGCCGGTGCCCGCACATGGGGAAGGGAGGTCCACTGATGAAAGCCATCGTTGGCGGCCGCATCCTGACCATCACCCACGGCGAGATCGCCGGCGGCGTCATTCTGGTCGACCAGGGCAAGTTCGTGGCGGTGGGCCAGGATGTCCCCATCCCGGCCGGGGCCACCATCGTCGATGCCACGGGCAAGGTGGTGGTGCCTGGCCTCGTCGACGCCCACACCCACCTGGGCCTGACCGAGGGGTTCAGCGAGAGCACCTCGCCGGTGACGCCCCAGGTGCGCATCGTCGACGAGATCGACCTGGGCGATCCCGGCTTCGCAGACGCCATCGCCGGTGGCGTGACCACGGTGATCACCACGCCGGGCAGCAACAACGTCATCTGCGGCACCAGCCTGGTGATGAAGACGGCGGGCCAGGGGCTGCAGCAGCGCATCCTGCGGGACCCGGCGGGCATGAAGATGGCCTGGCGCAAGGGCACCAGCGGCCCCCCCTCCAATCCACCCTACCCCATGAGCCGCATGGGCATCGCCGGCATCATGCGCAACGCCCTGCTGGAGGCCCAGCACTACGCGGCCCGGCGGGCCCGGGGCGAGGGGGAGCCCGATCCGGGCCTGGACGGCCTGGTCCGGGTGCTGAACCGGGAGATGCCAGCCCGTATCCACTCCTTCACCCCGGTGGAGCTGCAGGCACTGATGCGCATCCAGGACGAGTTTGGCTTTGACTTCACGGTGGAGCACGGCTTCGAGGCCCACTTCGTAGCCGCTGAACTGGCCGCGCGCGGCATCCCCGTGGTCTATGGCCCGGGTACCGGCTGCCGCCGCCACAAGATGTTCCCCCATCGCGGGCCCCATGTCCCCGCCATCCTGCACCAGGCCGGAGTCAAGGTCTCCCTGCAGACCGACCACCCGGACCACAGCATCAAGGAGCTGCGCATCTTCAGCGCTGTGCTGCTGCGCTACACCGACCTGAGCGCAGATGACGTCCTGCGCATGCTGACCATCAACGGCGCCGAGATCGCGGGCGTGGCCCACCGCGTGGGCAGCATCGAGCCGGGCAAGGATGCCGACTTCGCCATCTACTCAGGCCACCCCCTGCGGGTACAGAGCCGGGTCGAACGGGTCTTCGTCGACGGCGAGCAGGTGCTCAACCAGGATTCCGGCGACTCCGGCACCCCTTGACAAGCCGGTTCTGTGCGGCGATAATTGGGCACAATCTCCACTCCCTCCCGACGTCGCCAACTCGCCATTCAGCCGGCGATAGTAGGTCCATTGTTTGTCACGAATTCGTCTCCTGCAAGTTAGCATATAGGTCGTCGGCGTGGCCATGACCCCACTGCCCGGCCCTTCCGGTGCTGAGCCGGGAAAGGAGGTGCCACAAGAGCTGAGGTTGCTTGATCCGTGGGCTACCGTCTCCCTGTGGAGCTATCCGGCTCGCAGGACGTTTGACCATCACCCAGTAGGAGGAGTGTCAAGATGAAGCAACTGCTGCTGAAGCTCGTCGTGCTGCTGATCGTGAGCGGCATCGCCCTGTCGGCCTGTGTGGCGCCTGTGCCACCAGCGCCCCAGCCGGCTGCGCCGCCCGCCGAGGAGGCCGCTCCCGCGGCTGAGGAGACAGCGCCGGCCGAGGAAGCTGCTCCGGCCGAGGCCGGGCCTGCCGCTGGCGGCACCCTGGTCGTCGGCATCCCCAGCGGCTTCGACCGCCTCGATCCCAACGTCACCACCTTCTCGCGTGTCGGCAACATCACCATGCACATGACCGATCCCCTGGTCTGGCAGCCGGAGCCTGGCGTCTACGCGCCCGGCCTGGCCACGGAGTGGGAGATCAACGACGACGCCACCGAGTACCGCTTCAAGCTCCGGGACGATGTCACCTTCCATGACGGCACCCCCTTCAACGCCGAAGCCGTCAAGTTTACCTTCGACCGCATCGTGGATCCGGAGACCAAGTCCCAGTCCGCCTTCAGCAACATCGGGCCCTACAAGGAGACGGAGATCGTCAACGACTACGAGGTCATTGTCCGCTTCAACACCGGCTATGCCCCCTTCCTGGACAACCTCTCCGGCCCCACGCTGGTTCCCGTCTCGCCCACGGCCCAAAAGGCTGTCGGCAACGAGGACTGGGGGTTGACCGCGTTCGTGGGCACCGGCCCCTACAAGTTCGAGTCCATGGTGTTGGACGACGAAATCGTCCTGGTGCGCAACCCCGATTACAACTGGGGACCGGAATGGCTGGGCAAGACCGGGCCGGCCAACCTGGAGAAGATCGTCTACAAGTTCATCGGCGAGGAAGCCACCCGCACCGCCGCGCTGGAGACGGATGAGGTCCAGTTCGAGGACGACGTGCCGCCGGTGGACTTCCCGGTGCTCGCGGAGAACCCCGACCTCGTGACCGTCAGCATGCCCCAGCCCGGCTCGGGCTGGGCCCTGATGTTCAACCACCAGAAGCCGCCAACCGACGAGCTGGCCGTGCGCCGGGCCATGCAGCTGGCCATGGACCGCCAGGGCATGATCGATACGGTCTTCAACGGCTTCGGCACGCCGGCCTGCAGCCCGCTGACCAAGGTGGTCTTCTGCTTCGATCCCGCTACCTGCGACATGTACCCCACCAACCTGGACGAGGCCAACAAGGTCCTGGAGGAAGCGGGCTGGGTAGACGGCGATGGCGATGGCCTCCGGGAGCGGGATGGCACGCCTTTGAAGGTCGGCTACTACTTCCGGGCCGATGCGCCGCCCGGCCCCGAGATGGGCGCCTTCCTCAAGGATAACTTCGCCAAGGCCGGCATCGACGTCGAGCTGGTTGGCCTCAGCCGCAGCGGCTACTTCGACGCCGTGCGCCAGGGCCAGCACAACATGCAGGCCTGGTGGGAGACGGGCACCGATCCCGACATGGTGCGCACCTTCTTCCACAGCAGCAACGCCGGCGGCGGCACCAACCGCAACAACTACATCGACGAAGAGATGGACCTGATGATCGACGAGGCCGCGGCCGAGCCTGACCCGGCCCTGCGCTGTGAGTTGTACAGCACGATCCAGAAGAAGGTCAAGGACGAGGCCATCATGGAGTTCTGGACCGATCCGGAGATCCTCTACGCCCACAATGCCAACCTGGACGGTGTGACCTACTACCAGGGCGGCAACGTGCCCTACTTCTACCTGGCGACCCTGGGCGAATAGCCCGTGTCCTATCCCCGCATGGGGCGGGCACCCGCATCGCCCTGCCTGCCCCGTGCGGCCTCCTATCACCATGATCCGCTACATCGCCCGCCGTTTGCTCGCCAGTATCCCAACCATCCTGGCTGTGACGGTCTTGGTCTTCGCCATGCTGCAGCTCGTGCCTGGCGACCCGGCCGAGATCTTCCTCGGCGAGAACCGCAGCACGCCGGAGCTGCTGGCCCAGATCCGCCACGATATGGGGCTGGATCAGCCGCTGCACGTGCAGTACCTGTCCTACATGGGAGGTGTCCTGCGGGGTGATCTGGGCGAATCCCTGTTCAACAACCAGCCGGTCCTGCAGCAGATCCTGGGCGCCTTCCCCTACACCCTGGAGCTGGCCCTGAGCGCGCTGCTGATCAGCACCGTCCTGGGCGTCAGCCTGGGGGTGCTGTCAGCCCTGAAGCACAACACCTGGATCGACACCCTGGCCATGGGCTTTGCCCTGGTCGGCGTCTCCATGCCCGTGTTCTGGTTGGGCCTGCTGCTGATCCTGATGTTCTCGGTGCGCCTGCAGTGGTTCCCCCCCATGGGCCAGGGCGGGCTCGACCGGCTGGTGCTGCCTGCCCTGGCCCTGGGCCTGCTTAGCTCGGCTACCCTGGCCCGCCTGGTGCGCAGCAGCATGCTGGATACCCTCAGCGAGGACTACGTGCGCACCGCCCGGGCCAAGGGCCTGCGCGAGCGCAGCGTGACCGTGCGCCATGCCCTGCGCAACGCCCTCATCCCGGCGGTCACGGTCCTCGGCCTCCAGTTCGGCGCGCTGCTCAGCGGCGCAGTCCTCACCGAGACCATCTTCGCCCGCCAGGGCCTGGGCCGCATGTACGTGGAGTCGATCCTCAACAAGGACATCACCATGGTGCAGGGCCTGACCCTCGTCCTGGCCGTGTTCGTGATCGCCATCAATATCGCCGTCGACGTCTCCTACGCCTGGCTCGACCCCAGGATCCACTATGAGTAGCCCGGCATCCTCGCTCCAGCTGGTGGCCGAGGACCAGCCGGCCCGCCATCGCTCCCTCTGGGGCGATGCCCTGCGGCGCCTCTCCCGCAACCCCGGTGCCATGGTGGGCGCGGTCATCCTCATGGTGATGATCCTGGCCGCCATCCTGGCACCCGTGATCACCCGCTACGACCCCGTCGCCATGGCACCCTCCGAGCGCCTCCAGCCTCCGAATACGCAGTACTGGTTCGGCACCGACGCCTTCGGCCGGGATATCTTCACCCGGGTCGTCTATGGCGGCCGCATCTCCTTGCGGGTGGGCATCATCTCGGTGGCCATCGCCGCAGTGCTGGGCGTCACCGCCGGCCTGATCGCCGGCTATTTCGGCGGGCGGACCGACAACGTGATCATGCGCCTGGTGGACATCACCCTGGCCTTCCCCGGCATCCTCCTGGCCCTGGTGGTGGTGGCCATCCTGGGGCCCGGCCTGTTCAATGCCATGATCGCCGTGGGGATCGCCGCCGCACCCACCTATGCCCGGGTGGCCCGGGGCATGGTGCTGAAGACCAGGGCGGACGTATACGTCGAGGCAGCCATCAGCGTTGGCTGCCCGCCCGGCCGCATCATCGTGCGCCACATCCTGCCCAACATCCTGGGCGCGCTGGTGGTCATCGCCACGCTGGGCGTAGCCGGTGCCATCATCGCCGGCGCTGCGCTGAGCTTTCTGGGGCTGGGCGCAGGCCCGCCCACCCCGGAGTGGGGCCTCATGCTGGGTGAGGGCCGCAGCTACCTGCGCCGCGCCTGGTGGATCACCACCATTCCCGGCCTGGCCATCATGATCACCGTGCTATCCATCAACCTGCTGGGCGACGGGCTGCGCGACGCCCTGGAGCCCCGCATGAGTCGTTAGGCCAGGCCCCCCACCCTCCGCTTGCTCCTGCTCTTCCCGTATCCTCGCCGGGTTTGGGAAAGAGGAGCGCAAGGAACAGAGACCATGGAAACATTACAGGGTAAGGTAGCCTTCGTCACCGGCGCGGCCCGCGGCCTGGGCTGGGGCATCGCCCGGGCCCTGGGCCAGGCCGGCGCCGCGGTCTGCCTCGGCGATATCAACCGGGAGGAGCTGGCCCGGGCCGAGGCTGACCTGCGCCGCGACGGCAGCCAGGTCATGAGCACGGTGCTGGATGTGGCCGACCTGGCCGCGTTCCAGGCCGCCGTAGATGAGGTCGTGGCCCACTGGGGCCGGCTGGACATCATGGTCCAGAACGCGGTCTATATGCCCCTGGTCCGCTTCCAGGACACCTCGCCAGACGAATGGTGGCGCCAGCTGCAGGTCGGCCTGGGTGGGCTGTTCAACGCCACCAGGGCGGCCTGGGACGTGATGGTGCGCCAGGGCGGCGGCCACATCATGGGCATCGCCAGCGGCTCCAGCCTGCGCGGCTACAAGGACGAGGTGGCTTACTGCACCATCAAGCACGGCCAGGAGGGCTTCGTCAAGGCCCTGGCCCTGGAGGCCGCGCCCTACAACATCGCCGTCAACACCGTGGGTCCCGGCAAGGCCATCAAGCCGACCCGCCTCACCTGGGCGGAGCTGGATGCCCTGCCGGCCGCGGCCAGGGCCGGCTGGGCCGACCCGGTGGCGCTGGGCCGGGCCTTCGCCTGGCTGGCCGCGCAGCCGCCGGCCCGCTTCACCGGCCTGCGCTTCGACGCCGGGCCCATCGCCGACACCATCGGCCGCGAGGGCTACGACTTCGAGTTTGCGCCGGAGAAGGTGACCCTCTACGTCGACGATTTCCTGGCCCGGCAGCAGTGGTTTGCGAACTACGAGGAGTGAGGTACAAGCCTCAGGCCCTCTGGCCTGGTGCGCCCAGGTCGCTGGCCCGGCCAGGTCAAAAGGAGAGAGAGAATGACCGGAGAACGTGTGCGCTGGGGCGTGATCAGCACGGCCAACATCGGCCGCGCAGCCATGATCCCGGCCCTGCAGAAAGCTGGAAATGGGGAACTCATAGCGGTGGGCAGCCGCAGCCAGGACAAAGCCGAGGACTTCGCCCGGCGCCTGGGCATTCCCCGGGCCTACGGCAGCTACAAGGCGCTGCTGGAGGATCCCGATGTCGATGCCGTCTACAACCCCCTGCCCAATAATCTGCATCGGGAGTGGTGCATCCGCGCGGCGGAGGCAGGCAAGCACGTCCTCTGCGAGAAGCCCCTGGCCATGAACGCGGCCGAGGTGGCGGAGATGGCCGCGGCAGCAGAGCAGCACGGGGTGCTGCTCATGGAATCCTTCATGTACCGCTTCCACCCGCAGACCGAGCGGGTCCTGGCCCTGCTGGCCGAGGGCGCCATCGGCGACCTGCGGCTCATGCACTCGGCCTTCAGCTTCCGGCTGACCAGGCCCGACAATATCCGCTGGCGGCCCGAGCTGGGCGGCGGCGCGTTGATGGACGTGGGCTGCTACTGCGTGAACGTCAATCGCACCCTGGCCGGCCGCGAGCCGGTCGAGGTCCAGGCCTTCGCCACCTGGGCGGACAGCGGCGTCGACGCCGAGATGGCGGGCAGCCTGCGCTTTGACGGCGGGCTGGTCGCCCAGTTCAACTGCGCCCTGACCCTGGAGCGGCTGGAGCGCTACCAGGTTCAGGGTACCCATGGCACCATAGAGGTGCCCACCGCCTTCCTGCCCGGCAGCGGCGACACGGTGATCCACATCCACCGGGGCCGCGACGGCACCCATACAGAGACCCTTCCCGGGACCGACGAGTATCAGGCTATCGCCGAGCACTTCGCCGATTGCCTCCTGCATGGCCAGCCCCTGCGCTATGGACCGGCAGAAGCGGCCGCTAACCTGCGGGTGATCGAGGCCCTCCGCCGGTCAGCCCGCAACGACGGAAAACCGGAGCCTGTCCAGCCATGACCGACCAGCGGATCACCATCCTGATCGCCACCTACCTGGAACCGGAGCACGTGGAACGGATACGAGCGGTCGACGAGCGGCTGCATGTCCTCTACGAGCCCGGGCTGCTGGGAGCACCCCGCTACCCGGCCGACCACTACAACCTGCCGCAACGCACTCCCGCGCAGGAAGCCCAGTGGCGCGAGCTGCTGGCCGAGGCCGAGGTCCTGTTCGATTTCGACCCCACCCACCGCGAGGACCTGCCCGAGCTGGCGCCGCGGCTGCGCTGGGTGCAGGCCACCAGCGCGGGCATCGGCCAGTTCGTCAAGCGCTACCGCTACGGCGAGCGCCTGCCCGGGGTCGTGTTCACGACGGCCAGTGGCATCCACGCCCGGCCCCTGGCCGAGTTCTGCATCATGGCCATGCTGATGTTCAACAAGGGCCTCTTGCGCATGCTGCAGAACCAGCAGCGCCACCACTGGGAGCGCTACGCGGGCACGGACCTGGCCGGCTGCACCCTGGGCATCGTCGGCATGGGCAGCATCGGCGAGCATGTGGCCCGCCTTGGCCGGGCCTTCGACATGTCCGTGATCGGCACCACCTACCGGACCAGCTCAGACCTCCTGGACCAGGCCTATCCCATGGAGCGCCTGCCGGAGTTATTGCAGCGCAGCGAATACCTCGTGCTGGCCGTGCCCCACACGCCGCAGACCGAGAAGCTGATCGGCGCCCGCGAGCTGGCCCAGCTGCCCAAAGGCGCTATCCTGATCAACGTCGCCCGAGGAGCCGTCGTCGATGAGCCGTCCCTGGTCGAGGCCCTGCAAAGCGGACACCTTGGTGGGGCTGCCCTGGATGTCTTCGCCGAGGAGCCATTACCACCCGACAGCCCCCTTTGGTCCATGGACAATGTGCTGGTCAGTCCCCACTCCGCCAGCACTAGCGACCGGGAGAACACTCTGCTAACCGACCTCTTCTGCGAGAACTTGCGCCGCTACCTGGCCGGCCAGCCCCTGCTGAACGTCCTGGATGTGAGCCGGCTGTACTAGCCAGGCAGGATGCAGGCGAATTGCTAGTCTTATCAGCGCCGAGGTGGAAACCTGGGGGTGGACGAATGGGCGGGGAGATCCCGGGGCGGGCACGGAGTCCCGCCCCTACGATGAGGATCCATTTTGTCCGGGCCAGGTGCGTTGGTCAGAAGGGCCAGTCGACACCCAACGACGATGCCAGCTCGCGCAGGTCCGCGTAGATCTCGGGATCCAGGGGAACGCCGCTGCGCTGCTTCTCCTGTTCCCGCCGCCACTCCAGCTCGCCAGGCAGCAGGATCTCCTGGAAGCCGGGGCGCACCCGGCTGGCCTTGACCATGGCGATGAACTCCTGGAGGTTGCGGTAGAACTCGGCCCGCTCCATGAACCAGTCGATGTGATAAGCGATGAGCTGGTGCGCCACGTCCTGGCGGGCCGGGTTGCTGTAGGGCACGGTGCCGTAGGCGCCGCCACCCAGCACGCCGGTCAGGATGTCGGTGACGAGGCTGAGCCCGTAGCCCTTGTAGTCCCCCATGGGCAGCAAGGTGCCGTCCATGGCCTCGGCTGGATCGTCAGTTATGTGACCATCCCTGGTGATGGCCCACGTGTCCGGCATCTTGCGCCCATCGCGCAGCAGCCAGCGCATCATGCCCTTGCCGGCCATGGTCAGGGCCATGTCCAGGATGATGGGCATGGAGTCCGGACTATCGCCCGTGGGCACGGCCACCGCCCAGGGATTGGTGCCGACCACGGCGTCGATGCCACCCCAGGGCGCCATCTCGGGCCCGGCGTTGGTCATGCTGACGCCGATGCAGCCATGGGCCAGGGCCCGGCTGGCGGAGTAGCTGGCGGAGCCGAAATGGCTGCTGTGGCGCACCACCACCATGCCCACGCCGCACTCCCCGGCCTTGGCGACGGCCAGCTCCATGGCCCTGACCGCCACGATGGTGCCGGGGCCATTGTGGCCGTCCACCAGCGCCAGCGCCGGCGATTCGCGCACGATCTCGAAGGGGGCATAGGGATCGATGTCACCGCGCTGGAGTCGCTCCACATAGGCTCGCACCCGGCGCACGCCCTGCCCCTGCCCCTGCAGGTTGCGCAATTCGCTGGTCATCAGGGCATCGGTCAGCGTGTCGGCATCCTGCGGGCGCAGGGCTGTGCGGCCCAACAACTGCCGCGTCAGCTCCCGCAGCCTCTCTACCGGCACGACATCCAGGGGAATCTGCTGAACCCTGTAATCTGAGTTGTACGCGTCCATTGTCTCTCAGTTTGCGCGCGTGAACGTGACCCGGCTCTGCCTTGATGCCAGGCTAGCGCCCCTTGAGGCGGGGATCGAGGAAGTCCCGCAGCCAGTCGCCCAGGATGTTGAGCGACAGCACGGTGAGCATGATGGCGATGCCGGGGAAGACCGCCAGCCACCAATACCCGCCCAGGAGGGTGTCCCGGCTCTCGGCCAGCATCGCGCCCCACGTGGGCACGTCGGGCGGGACCCCCAATCCCAGGAAGGAAAGCGAGGCTTCGGCCAAGATGACGCTGGCGATGTTGAACGAGGCGATCACGATCAGGGGCGCCAGGATGTTGGGGAGGATGGAGCGAAACAGGATGCGGTTATTGCTGACGCCCACAGCCTGGGAGGCCTGCACGTATTCCTTTTGCTTCTGGGAGAGGGATTCGCCGCGCGCGATGCGGGCATAGGTGACCCACTGGCCGATGCCCAGCACCAGCACCAGGTTGAGGATGCCCGACCCCAACACCACCAGCACCATGATCGCCAGCAGAATGAACGGGAACGCCAGCTGGATATCGGCAATGCGCATGATGACGTCGTCAAGTCTGCCACCGCGGCCCCCTGCGACTAGCCCTAGCAGCGTTCCCAGGAGCCCACCAACGATGACCGCCGCAACACCGACCAGGAGCGATACCCGGGCGCCGTAGATCAGGCGGGAGAGCACATCGCGGCCGAGGCCGTCGGTGCCGAGGATGAACTCGATCTCCCCCTCGTCGTTGGGCGTGAAGGGGGGTTGCAGGCGCAGGATCAGGTTTTGGCGATTGGGATCCTTAGGCGCGAGCTGTGGGCTGAACATCGCAGCGAAGACGAACAGGATCAGGAAGAAGATGGCCAGGATCGGCCATTTCGCCCGCACCAGGCTACTGCTGGCGCGCCTTCGCGTCGAAGGCCTCCGCCGGAGGATTTGATCGGCTGGCGCAGGCGTTGGGGGCGCTGCCGTGACGACCGTTTGGGTCTGCTCGGCCATGCAGCTATCCCAGTCGCACGCGCGGGTCGAGTACGGTGTAGATGAGATCGACCACCAGGTTGAGCACGACAAAGAGCATGGCGAACAGGATGACGGCCGCCTGGACCACAGGGATGTCGCGCTGGTTGATGGAGTTGAACACCAGCCGGCCCACACCCGGCCAGGAGAAGACGGTCTCGGTGACCACCACGCCACTCAAGAGAAAGCCAAACTCCAGGCCAATGATGGTGACGAAGGGGATAAGCGAGTTGCGGAAGGCATGCCGCATGATCACCGTGCTATTGCGCAAGCCCTTGGCCCGGGCTGTTGTGATATAATCCTGTGCCAGCACCTCCAGCATGGAAGAACGGATGAGGCGGGCGTTGCGGGCCAATGAAAAGACGCCCAGGGTTACTGCTGGCAGGATCATGTGCTTGATGCCTTCGGGGATGTTGCGCACCGCCGTAACGGGATCGCCCTCCAGCAGGGGTTTGATGATGGGAACGTGACCGGAGATAGGCAGCCAGCGCAGGCTGAGGCCGACGACCAGGATCAGCATGATGCCCAACCAGAAGCTCGGCATCGACTGGCCGAACATGGCGAAGAGCATGATCCCGCCATCCACCGACGTGCCGCGGCGCGTGGCCGAGATGATGCCGATGGGAATGGCCAGGATGGTGGCGATCATCATGGCGAAGATGGTGAGCTCGAGGGTCGCGGGCATGCGCTCCATCACTAGTGCAAAGGCTGGCGTGCGGGTGCGCAGCGAGTTGCCCAGGTCGCCCCGCAGCAGCCCGCCAAGGTAGCTGAGATACTGCTCGTGGATGGGACGGTCAAACCCCAGCTTGGCCCGGGTCTCAGCCACCTCCTCCTGGGACGCGCGCTCGCTGACGTAGAGATAGGTCGGGTCTCCCGCCAGATGCAGCGTGAAGAAGGACAGCAGAGTCACGCCGAAGATCACCACGAAGGTTTGTAACAGACGGCGGACAAGGTAGGTGGTCATCTGCGATCTCGCTGCGGGGGGAAGACCTGCCCCAGGGGACGCACCCGGGCGTGCGCCCCCTGGGCAAAGGAGGAAGACTGCACGAACCTGGCCGGTTGGCGGCTAGTTCAACGTGGCCCCCATAACGTCGATGATCTCATCGCGGCGGGGCTCCCAGTTCAGGCGATCGCTGACGCCGTAGAAGTCGGGCTGGAAGTAGAGGAGCAGCCAGGGCGGGTCGTTGTAGAAGACCTGCAACATCTGGTTGGTGACGGCTCGCTCCTCGGCGGCATCGCGGATACCAGCCAGGCTGTCCCACAGCGCGAACCACTCGGGGTTATTCCACTCGGTGTAGTTGGTGGCCCCGGTGGGCTCTGACAGGTCGGACATGTCATAGACCGCGCTCCAGGTGGAGCCGCCCGTGCCCACGAAGTAGAGGGGGCCGACCTCGTGCGCGCGCAGCGCCGGCACGAACTCGGAGCTCCAGTCCATGATCTGGACGTCGGTCTGGACGCCAACATCGCTCAGGTACTGGCCGATGGCCTGCACCACCGCCACGTCGTTCAGGTAGCGACCGCGGCCGGCCTGCAACACGATGGGGAAGCGCACGCCGTCGTCGCCACGAGGATAGCCGGCCGCGTCCAACAGCTCCTCGGCCTTGGCCGGATCGTAGGGATAGGGCGCCAGGTCGGGGTTGTCGTTGGGCTTGTTCACCATGCTGGAGGCGCGCTCGCAGTCGAAGGCCAGCAATTGCTGGCAGATGGTGGGTACGTCGACCGCGTATTGCAGGGCCACGCGCACGGCCGGGTCCTTGACGGCGAGGCCACCCGGCGAGTCGTCGAACATCTCGCGCTGGTTATAGCCGACGTACATGCGCCGGGTGCCGGCCACACCCTTGACCGCGGCCAGGTCAGAGGCGTTGATGGCATCGTGCTGGTCGGGCGCTACGTTGGTGATGATGTCGACGTTGCCGGCAATCAACTCGGCGGCCCGCGTGGAGGCCTCAGGGACCACCCGCCACTCGATCTCGTCGAAGAAGACGTCCTTCAGCGGGAAGTCCTCCACCTTCTCGATGAGGGCGTAGTCATCCTTGACCCACTCCACGAAGCGGTAAGGTCCTGAGCCGATCGGGTTGGTGGCAGCCTCCTCCAGGCTCATGGCCTCGTAGGAGTCCTTGCAGTGGATGAAGACCTCCGAGATCAGGCCCAGGTTCGGGGAGTTGTAGCGGCCGGTCAAGATCGTGACGACCAGATCGTCGTCCACGCGGGCGCCCTGATAGTCCAGGGCATCCAGCACGAAGCCTGCTGTGTTGCCGGTGAAGGCGTTGTCCGGATTGGCAGCGCGCTCGAAGGTGTAGGCCACGTCCTCGGCCGTCAGCGGCTCGCCGTCGTGGCAGGTCAGGCCCTCGTTGAGGGTGAAGGTCCACTCCGTGCCATCCTCTGAGACCGCGTAGCTTTGGGCCAGGTAGGGCTTGAGCTCGCCCGTCTCGGCGATCTCATACAGGGTCCCGTACAGGTGGCCAAAGATATTGGATTCGGCCCGCGAGTTGACCTCCGATGGCTCCAACCCCTCGAGATCCACGGACTGCGCGATCACCAGGCGGGTTGGCTCGGCAGCTGCAGCTGGCTCCTCGGTAGGCGGTGGAGCCTCTTCCACCGCCGGCGGCGGGGCCTCCTCTACGGCCGGCGGCGGGGCTGTTGGCGCTGGCGCTGCGGGCTGGGGCGCGGCGCATGCCCCTGCCAGCATCGACAGGACCAACAGCAGGCTCAGGACGATCCAGCGTCCCTCGGGAAACGATCTGTTCATGGTTTGCACCTCCTGAACACAAGCCAAGGTGGGGATGGGATTCTCTGGCGCGTACCGGTCGCCCAGACAGCACTTGACCAGATGTCAACAGTTTACAGTTGACAGGAAGTGCCGGATGTGTTATATCACGGATGGGAAGATGTGTCAATCGTCATGCATTATCAACCACCGGACGAAAACCACTATCGCAATCGCATCCAGCAGCTCCGGCACTACCTGGAGGACCAGCAGCTCGATGGCTTGCTCCTTCTGAGCGCAGCCAACGTGACCTGGGCCTGCGGGTTCTTCCATATCCCCAACGAGCGCCCCCTGGGGCTCTTCGTCCCCCTCGACGGGGAGCCGGTGCTCTTTGTCCCCTTTCTGGAGAAGGAGAACGCCGAGCAGAGCTGGATCGACGGCGTGCGTTGGTATCTGGAGTACCCGGGCGAGGTGCCGCCCGAGGTGTGGATGTTGCAGCAGGTCGGACAGGAGCGTATCGCCGTCGATGGGATCGCCCACAGCACCTTCCTGGCCTGCCAGGCCGTGAAGCCGGCGCTGGGCATCGACGATGGCGTGGCCAGGCTACGTTACCTCAAGGCCCCCGCAGAGATCGCCCTGACCGAGCTGGCTGCAGGCTATGCCGATTTCGGCCTGGAGGTGGCGCGCCAGGCCGTTGCCGATGGGCTGGCGCAGGACATCACGGAGCTGGATGTGGTGCAGGCCGTGCAGGCGCAAACCACGGCCCGCATGCGCCGCGAGCTGGGTGAGCTGATCAACTTCTACCGCGGCGCGGTCGCGCTCACCGCGCACACCGGTCCCCGGGCCGCGCTGCCCCACGGCCAGCCCGGCCCCGTGGCCATCCGTCCCGGCGACACCCTGATCGTCGGCATCGGCGTCAAGGTCGGAGGATATCACGCCGAGAGCGGCTGCACCTTCGTGATCGGCGACCCGACGCCCGGCCAGCTGCACTGCCTGGAGGCCACCTGGGCCTGTGACCAGGCAGCCCTGGCCGCGCTGCAGCCCGGCCGCCCCTGCAGCGCGGTCAACGACGCGGCCTGGGCGGTGCTGCGGGAAGCGGGATACGGCGACTTCATCCGCCACCGCATCGGCCACGGCATGGGGCTGGAGGGCCACGAGCCCCCCTGGCTCTCCGTGGGCGACGACACCCTGCTGCAGCCCTCCATGGTCTTTTCCAACGAGCCAGGCATCTACCGGCCGGGCATCGACGGCTATCGCATCATCGACAGCATGGTGGTCACCGCGCAAGGTGGCCGCCGCCTCAGCCGCTATCTCGCCGCCCACGGCCCCCACGACCGCGCCATCCCTGCCTGAGGCGCCGCAGCGCGCCCGCGCGGCCATCCCACGAGGTTTTCACCATGTCTACCGTTCCCCCTGCCCTGCAATCCGTGTTCGATTGGATCGACGCCCACCGCGAGGAGGCCATCGTCGACCTGCAGCGCCTCGTGCGCCAGCCCAGCGTCAGCGCGCAGAAGATCGGCCTGGAGGAGTGCGCCCAGCTCACGGTCGAGCTGATGCACGGCGATGGCCTCGACGCCACCGCCTATCCCACGCCCGGTGGGCCACCCTGCGTCATCGGCTACCTGCCCGGCCCGTCCGGCGCCAAGACCCTGCTGGCCTACGCCCATTACGACGTGCAGCCGGTGGAGCCGGTGGAGAAGTGGACCTACCCGCCCTACAGCGCGCAGCTGGCCGGCGGCCGCCTGTGGGGACGGGGGGCCACGGACAACAAGTCGGGCCTGCTGGCCTTTGTCAAGGCGGCCAAGGCCTGGCTGCAGACCGCGGGTGGGCCGCCGGTGAACGTCAAGTTCATCTTCGAGGGCGAGGAGGAGATCGGCTCGGTCCATCTCGGCCCCTTCATCGAGGCCAACCCCGAGCTGGTGCGGGCCGATGCCATGCACTGCCTGGATGGCGGCGTGCATCCCAGCGCCATGGTGCCCGACATCGACCTGGGCCTGAAGAGCGTGCTCTTCGTCGAGCTGGTCGCGCGCGGCGCCAACGCCGACATCCACAGCCTCAACGCGCCATTGCTACCTCAGCCGGCCTGGGACCTGGTGCGCGCGCTCAACACCCTGGTGGACGAGAACCGGCGGGTGCTGATCGACGGCTGGTACGAGGGGCTATGGGAGCTGGGCGACGAGGAGATGGAGCAGCTGGAGGCCAACGCCCGGCGCCTGGACCTGAACAGCCTGAAGGAGGAGTGGGGGATCGAGGAGTTCGCCCTGGGCCGGGAGGGGGTGGAGGCGCTGCGGGCCCGGGCCTACGAGCCCACCTGCAACATCGCCGGCCTCACCAGCGGCTACCAGGGCGCGGGCAGCAAGACCATCGTGCCCAACGAGGCCAGGGCCAAGCTGGATATGCGCCTGCCGCCGCTGATCGATCCGCAGAAGGCGGTGGCGCGGCTGCGCCAGCACCTGATCGACCACGGCTTCGGCCACATCGAGGTGGAGCTGCTGGCCGGCATGCCGGAGCCGCCCTACAAGATCAGCGTGAAGGAGGACATCAGCCAGGCCGTGATCCGCGCCGCTACCCTGGTATTCGGCGCGCCGCCGGTGATCAACGGCGTCAGCGCCGAGGGCACCATCCTGAAGCACGTGTGGATGCCCACCGTGCTCACCGGCTTCGCCCAGCCCGACTGCAACCTGCACGCGCCGGACGAGAGCATCGACCTGGAGCACTACATCAAAGGGATCAAGTACGCGGCAGCCATCATGTGGGAATATGGGACAAGAGAGGGATGACGGAGGCCAGCATGCAGGATATCTACGACTGGATCGATGGGCAGCGGGACGAGCTCGTGGCGGAGCTGCAGGAGCTGCTGCGCCAGCCCAGCATCAGCGCCCAGCACATCGGGCTGGACGAGTGCGCGGCCCTGCTGCGGCGGCAGTGGATCGCCGATGGCCTGGACAACACCCGCATCCTGCCCGTGGTCGACGGGCCATCCATCGTCTACGCCACCGACCAGGCCGTCGATCCGGCAGCCCGGACGCTGCTCTGCTACAGCCACTACGACGTGCAACCGCCCGAGCCCCTGGAGCTGTGGGTCGATCCCCCTTTTAGCGCCACCATTCGCGACGATGTGATCTACGCCCGCGGCGCGACGGATAACAAATCGGGCGCGCTGGCCTTTGTGCGGGCGGCCCAGGCGTTTCGCGAGGTGCGCGGGGGGCCGCCGGTCAACCTGATCTTCCTGTGCGAGGGGGAGGAGGAGGTGGGCAGCCCGCACCTGGCGCGCTGGGTAGCCGACCACAAAGAGCTGTGCCAGTGCGACGCCAGCATCGGGTTGGATGGGGGGGTCAACCGCACCTCGTTGAAGCCCGAGATCCACCTGGGGATCAAGGCGATCCTGGCCGTCGAGCTGCGGGTGCAGAGCCACGGCATCGACTTCTGGAGCGGCCGCGCGCAGCTGATGAAGGCCCAAAGCGCCAGCTGGCGGCTGGTGCATTGCCTGGGCACCATGTTCGATGCTGAGGGCCGCATCACCATCGACGGCTGGTACGACGGGCTGCAGCCGCCCGATGCCGACGACCTGCGCCATCTGCGGGAGGAGCTGGCCTATTTCGATCGCCAGGAGCTGGCGCGCCAACTCGGCCTGCGCCGCGACTTCCCCTTCGACGACGACCTGGAGCTGCTGAAGGCCATCCACTACGGCGCCTCCTGCAACATCGCCGGCCTCAGCGCCGGCTACACCGGCGAGGGCATGAAGACCATCGTCCCCGCCGAGGCGGTCGCCAAGCTCGACTTTCGCTGCCCTCCCAGCCTGGAGCCGGCGGACCAGCTGGAGAAGCTACGGGCCCACCTGCGCCGGCACGGCTTCGACGACGTGGAGATCGTCGTGCACACGGCCCGCGCCAACCCCTACAAGACGCCGGTGGCGGAGGCCATCAGCCAGGCCACCATCCACGCCGCCGAGCGAGTCTGGGGCGAGCCACCCCTGGTGATGGGGGTGAGCACCCAGGGCACCATCATGATCAGCGTGCCCCACCCCGCTGTCCTCAGCGGCTTCGGCGCCGCGGAGAACAACCTCCACGCCCCCAACGAGAACATGCCCATCGCGCGCTACCTCCAGGGCATCAAGTTCGCCGCCACCATCTTCCAGGAATTCGCCGACCGCACCGCAGCCGCCTGACAACTGGTCTTGAGTAGGGCATGAACGGCGTGGCGGGGCGGCGGCCACCCCGCCACGCCGTTCATGCCCTACGGCCGCGCGGGTCGCACGAAGCTGCCGGCCCCCGCCTCGGCCACGATGCGGCCATCGGCGTACACGACCGTGCCGTTGACCAGGGTCATATCCACCCAGCCACGCACGGGCTGGCCCTGGTACAGGCGGCCGGTGGCCTTGGACCTGGAGAGCCAGCGCTCGGGGTCCATGACGCCCTCCCCGTCGGGGTCGTAGATCACCAGGTCCGCGTCTGCGCCCGGCTGGATGGTGCCCTTGGCCGGATAAAGATCGAACAGCCGCGCCGGCTGGCTGCAGATGAATTGCACGGCCTGCTCCAGGCTGATGTGGCCATTCAGCGCTTCGGTCAGCACGAAGGGCACCAGCGCCTCCACCCCCGGCGCGCCGATGGCCGATTGCCAGATGTTCTCCCACCCGCGCTCCTTCTCCGCCAACGTGAACGGGCTGTGATCGGTGGTGATCGCCGAGAGGGAGCCGTCGAACAACCCCTGCCACAGCGCCTGCTGATCCTCCCGGGTGCGCAAGGGGGGCTTGATCATGGCAAAGGGCCCCAGGGCCACCATGTCCTCCTCGGTGAACAGCAGGTAGTGGGGACAGGTCTCCCCCGTCATCGCCAGGCCCTCGGCCTGGGCGGCCTGCAGGACCTGCAGCGCGTCCGCGCCCGAGACGTGGGCGATGTGGACGTGGGTGTCCACGGCCTTGGCCATCTGGGCCAGCTGCGCCACGCTCATGGCCTCGACCACCGGCGGCCGGCTGGCGGTGAACGCGGCCGGATCCTGGCGGCCTGTAGCACGGATGCGTCCCTCGAACAGGTCGATCAGCCGCTGGTTCTCGGCGTGGCAGGAGACCAGAAGGCCGGTCTCCTTGACCAGCTCCAGGGCCCGGTAGATATCCCCCTCGTCCTCCAGGCACAGCCCCAGGAACTCCGCCTCGCGGCCAACCGGCACCGCGTGGGTGAAGAGCTTGAAGCCGCACGCGCCAGCCTCCGCCATCCCCAGGACCTCGTCGCGCTGCAGCAGCCCGGGCGCGCCGTAGAGCCCGAAGTTGGCGTAGGCCTGCGAGAGCCCCAGCGCCTTGCGATCCTCCAACACCGCCCTGGTAGCACAGCAGGGCAGGCTGATGGGCATCTCCAACACCGTCGTGACCCCGCCGGCCGCGGCGGCCTGGGTCTCCGTGGCAAAGGTGCCGCGCTCCGGATGGGAGGGCGCGCGCACGTGAAAATGGATGTCGATGGCGCCCGGCAAGACCAGCTTGCCCTCCGCGGCGATCTCGCGGCGGGCCGCCGGCAGGGTGCCACTGGCGGCCACCACCGCAATCTGGTTGTGCTCGATGCCGACGTCGGCCAGCATGCTTCCATGCTCGGTGACGAC
>JAULUH010000049.1:0-4858 GCA_032111745.1 Anaerolineae bacterium
CGACTGCGTCGTCCTCTGCTCCCACTTCTGGACCCCGCCCATGGTCGTCATCGACCTGGTCCGCGAGGCCAACCTCCCCGTCATGCTCTACACCGTGGACGACCCCCAGCTCCCCGGCACCGTCAGCATCAGCGCCGTCGGCGCCAGCCTCCTGGAGTCTGGCGTCAACCAGCACGCGGTCCAGCACGAGCGCCTGCGCGGTGACCCCGCCCGCATGCTCCCCTGGATCCGCGGGGTCTCCGCCCTCGCCCGCATGCGCCGCAGCGCGGTCATGCTCTGGGGCGGCACCTACTCCCTCCACATGGAGCACCTCCAGGACGATATCCCCGCCCTCAAGCGCCTCATGATCCGCGATATCCTCAACGAGGGCGAGTACGCCCTCATCCGCCGCGCCGAGAGGATCCTCGCCGACGAGCCCGAGCGCGTCGACCACTTCCTCCACTGGCTGCAGGACCACGGCACCACCATCGTCTACGACGACCTCAGCGCCACCCCCCGCAACTTTCAGGTCCAGATGGCCTACTACCTGGCCGCCCGCGACCGCCTCCAAGAGCTCGCGGACGAGAACATCGTCGGCGTCTCCGTCCGCTGCCAGCCCACCCTCTCCGTGGAATACGGCATCGTCGGCTGCACCCTGCCCGCCTTCCTCCCCTTCGGCTTCGACGACCTGGGCCCCAAGCCCGTCATCTCCACCGTCTGCGAGGGCGATATCAAGGGCCTCATGACCTCCGTCCTCCTCCAACAGGTCCGCCCCGACGTCGGCCCCATCTTCGGCGACCTCAAGTACGTCGGCGAGGACTTCTTCGCCATCTCCAACTGCGGCGCGGCCTCGGTCTGGTGGGCCGGCAAGTCCAACGACCCCGCCGTCTCCCTCCCTAACGTCACCATCCGCGCCAACGTCGACGGCTTCACCGGCGCCGCGGTCGGCTTCCTCGGCCAGGCCGGCCCCGTCACCACCGCCCGCCTCGGCCGCGTCAAGGGCCGCTACGTCATGCACCTGGGTGTGGGCGAATCCGTGGCCGTGGAGGGCCCTGTCAAGGACAAGGTCCTGGGCTTCTTCGGCCAGATGTGGCCCAACGTCATGGTCCGCCTGGGCACCGACCCCCAGCTGCTCTTCCGCGTCGCCGCCTCCAACCACCCCGTCGCCACCGACGGCGACGTCTCTCAGGAGGTCACTTACGCCTGCCGCCAGATGGGCATCCCCATCGTCCGCCTGGACTCCAACGAGTCCATGCAGGAGCACCTGGATAGCCTGGCGGCCATGGCATGAGCCACCCCGTCGGCCCGCTGCCCGTCCCCGCGCCCCCAGTGGAGCTCGCCATGACCACCGCCGCGCCGCGCTGGCACGCCTACCACCAGGCCACCGCCCCCCTGCCCGCCACCATGCTGGCCTGGCCCTTCCACGGCGCCGGCCTGCAGAGCCTGGGAGTGCACGGCCGGCCCGTGGTGGAGCCCGTACCCGCCTGCGGCCCCGCGGAGGTGCTCGTGCGCGTGGACGCCCTGGGCCTCTGCGCCTCCGATGCCAAGATGGTGCGCATGGGCCAAGACTACCCGCTGTTCTTCCCCCGCGATTTCCAGGCCGACCCCGCCCGCCTCGGCCACGAGGCCGCCATGACCGTCGTGCAGGTCGGCGCGCGCTGGCAGCACGCCTACTTCCCCGGCCAGCGCCTGGGCGTGCAGGCCAACGTCTACGCCGGCGGGGAGCGCGCCATCTTCGGCGTCAACATCCCCGGCGCCATGGCCCAGTACGTCCTCCTGGACGAGCGGGTCCTGGCCGGCGACGCCGGCAGCTACGTCTTCCCCGTGCCCGACGCGCTCACCTACGTCGACATCGCCCTCCTGGAGCCCTGGGCCTGCGTCGACGTCGCCTACACCCCCGTGCGCCGGCTAGAGCTGAAGCCGGGCGGCCACCTCTGGCTCCGCGGCCGCCCCGGCGACGCCACCCCCTACACCCTCGACCCACCCCTGTGCAGCGCCACCGTCGTCCTCGCCGATGTGCCGCCCTCCCTGGCCGATTGGGTGCACGGCCAGCCGGTAACCATCGTGGAGGATACGGACGCAGCCTTCGACGACATCATCCTCCTGGACCCGCAGGCCGCGGCCGTGGTGGCCGCGGCCGCCGACCGGCTGGCCATCCACGGCACCCTCACCCTGGTCACCCCCACCCCCCTGGACGGCCCCGTCCCCGTCGACGTCGGCCGCCTGCACTACGACCACCTGGCCTACCTCGGCTACCCCGGCCCCGACATCGCTGCGGCCTACGGCCCAGCCCGCAACCGCTCCGACCTCCGCCCCGGCGGCGTGGCCCTCATCGTGGGCGCGGGCGGCACCCTGGGCCGCATGCACACCCAGCGCGCCCTGCAGATGGCCGATGGCCCCCGCGCCGTCGTCGTCACCAACCGCGGCCTCCCCCGCCTGCATAGCCTGGTCCACGACTTCGGCCCCCTGGCCGCGGCCGCCGGCCGCCAATTGGTCGCCGTCAGCCCCACCGCCGAGCCCGGCCGCCTGGCCGCCGAGGTGCAGCGCCTCACCCAGGGCCGCGGCTGCGATGATGTCGTGGTCGTGGTCCCCGACGCCGCCACCATGGAGGAATCTACGGCCTACCTGGCCCCCGACGGCCTGCTGGTCGTCTTCGCCGGCGTGCCCGCAGGCACCCGCGCCCACCTCCCCCTGCACCACGTCGCCCTCCACGCCGCCCAGTTCACCGGCACCAGCGGCTCCACCGTGCCCGACGAGCTGCGCGTCCTGGACAAGATCATGGCCGGCGCCCTCTCCCCCTCTCGCTCCCTGGCCG
The DNA here is from genome assembly GCA_032111745.1 of Anaerolineae bacterium. Lineage (GTDB taxonomy): Bacteria > Chloroflexota > Anaerolineae > JAAEKA01 > JAAEKA01 > JAULUH01. The sequence goes on from JAULUH010000049.1 coordinate 2,795, forward strand.
CCATCGGCGGCATGCACGCCATGGCCGCGGGCCTCCAGGCCGTCATGGAGCACGCCTTTCCCGGTAAGGTCGTCATCTTCCCCCAGCTGCCCGACCTGCCCCTGCTCCCCTTGGATGATCTGCCCCAGGCCCTGCCCGGTGCCGATGCCCTGCTCGGCCCCGCTGGCGCCTGGTCCGCGGCCGCCGAGGCCACCCTGTTCCAGCGCTGGCTGTGAGGTGATCATGACCCAAGACTACCTGATCGGTGCCGACCTGGGCACCAGCGTCGTCAAGGCCACCCTCTTCGATACTGCCGGCACCGCCCTGGCCGACGCGGCCCGCGCTGCCCCCCTCCACCACCCCGGCCCCGGCATGGCCGAGCAACGCGGTGAGGATTTCATCAGGGCCACCCTGGACACCATCCGCGAGTTGGTGGACCGCACCGGCATCCCGCCCGCATCCGTGGCCGCCATCGCCTTCGCCGGCCAGATGGCCGGCGCCATCGGCATCGACGAGCACTGGCAACCCGTCACCCCCTGGTACCCCTCCGCGCTGGACACCCGCTACCAGCCCTACGTCGCCCGCATGCAGGAGATGGCCGGCCAGCAGCTGGTGGCCCTTAACGGCGCCCTCCCCTTCACCGCCCCCCGCATGCTCTGGTGGCGGGAGGAGCAGCCCGCCATCTTCGCCCGCATTCGCAAGGTGCTCATCCTGGCCAACTACGTCGCCGGCCACCTGGCCGGCCTCAAGACCGACGACGCCTTCATCGACCCCTCCTACCTCACCTGGATCGGCCTCAGCGACACCGCCCGCCGCGCCTGGTCCGCCGAGCTGGCCCAGCTCTTCGACCTGTCGCCGGACCTCCTGCCACGCGTCGTGCCCGCCACCACCGTCGTCGGCGGCTTGACCCCGGCCGCCGCGTCGGCCTGCGGCCTGGCTGCCGGCACCCCCCTGGTCGCCGGCGCCGGTGACCAGGTAGCCGGCTGCCTCGGCGCCGGCCTCGTCGAGAGCGGCCAGCTGGTCGACGTGGCCGGCACCTTCCCTGTCCTCGCCACCTGCCTCGATCGCTACCTGGCCGATACCCAATTCGGCATGCTCCAACCCCTGGCCGGGCCCCTTTCCGAGAGCCACTGGTATCCCATGATGTATATCAGTGGCGGCGGGTTGACCCATCGCTGGTTTCGTGATACATTGGCAGCGGACGTGCAGGCCGAGGCCGCAGCCCGCGGCCTGCCGGCCTACCAGCTCCTGGATGCGCAGGCCGCCGTGGTGCCGCCGGGCTCCGAGGGCCTGCTCTTCATCCCCCACCTGGCCGGCCGGGCCTGCCCCCCCGATCCCGACGTGCGCGGTGCCTGGGTCGGCTTCACCTGGACCCATACCCGGGCCCATTTCTACCGTGCCCTGCTGGAGTCCATCGCCTATGACTTCGCCGAGGCCCTGGCCGTGGTGCAGGCCTACTTCCCCGATGCCACCTTCTCCGAGGTCCGCGTCATCGGCGGTGGCGCCAAGAGCCAGCTGTGGAACGAGATCAAGGCCGGCGTCCTCGGCCTGCCCTACGTCCGCCTGGGCCGCGAGGACGTGGCCGCCCTGGGCTGCGCCATCTTGGCCGGGCACGCCGCCGGCCTCTATCCCGACATGGCTGCCACCGCCCGGCGCCTGGCCCCTGCGGCCTCCCGCACCGAGCCACCGCCCGGCTACCACGCCCGGTACCAGCCCTACGTGGCCGCGTACCGGCAGGCCTACGACGACCTGCGAGGGCTTTACGCCCGGCTGACCCCGCTGGGCACCGCACAATCCTGAGGAGGTGTTACCAGGTAACCAGACCAACGCAACCCAATCGAATGTGATCGACGACTGACCAACCATACATCAAGGAGGATGACCCCATGACTTCCCATCGTTTCCTGCGCCTGGCAGCCCTGCTGCTGGTCGTTGCCCTCTTCGTGTCGGCTTGCGCGGTGCCTGCGCCAACCACCCCCGCTGAACCGGCACCGGTCGAGCCCGCGGCCGAGGAGCCCACCGCCGTGCCGGCCGAAGAGCCCGCGGCCGAGGGCATGACCTTCGCCGGCGTCGTGTTCCAGAGCG
>JAULUH010000050.1:0-37919 GCA_032111745.1 Anaerolineae bacterium
GGGCGTTACCTATCCTAAACTGAGTCCAGGGTGAAATCTACATGGTTCCCTGGTTGGCGACTGCGGATTTCATCGTGGAATCAGTTTAGCTGCATCAAGACCCCCATCCCCTCGTAGGAGGGCGGCCCTCCGTGGCCGCCCTCCGTGGCCGCCCAGTCCTGGCACTCGCGTGATCTGTCCCATGCCCCGCACCCCGCCACCCACCTCCTAAACTGAGTCCAGGGTGAAATCTACATGGTTCCCTGTTTGGCGACTGCGGATTTCATCGTGGAACCAGTTTAGGCACTGCCTGCTTGGGCAAGCGGAGGGGTGACCACAGATGGCAGGCCCACCATTGTGTTAAAGTAATGTCCTGGAGAACCGCGACTATGATGAAGACACAAACCTTGCGCTCTCGGCTGCGGCCGGCAGCGCTGGCGATGCTTTGCCTGGCCGCCAGCCTGCTGGTTGCCACTCCGGCGCTGGCCATGCCGCAACCAGGCTCAGGTGTCTCCCAGGACGCGCCACCTCCGGCGACCGAGCGGCCCCTTATCCTGCCCTTCCAGGAGCCACCCGGGCCGGACACCTGGCTACTGGGCCAGACCTACGGCAACACGGTGGGGGCGTACTTCAATCGCAATACCACGTATCGCTACAGCCAGGGCATCCACTTCGGCATCGACCTGTCGGCGCCCTGCGGCACTGAGATTGTAGCCGTGGCGGACGGCGTGGTGGCCCTGGTAGACGCCATGGCCTATGGCTCGGCTCCCCATAACCTGATCATCGACCATCCCCAGCTGGGCTATGCCACGCTGTATGGCCACCTGCTGGAGCGGCCCAACCTGCAGCCCGGCCAGGAGGTCAAACAGGGCGAGGTTGTGGCGCTGAGCGGTGATCCGGCCGAGACTTGCTTCGGCCGCCCCCACCTGCACCTGGAGGTTCGGGACTATCCGGGCCGGGCCTGGAAGTACAATCCGCTGCCGCTGATGGACGCTGACTGGGACAACCTGGCCCTGGTGGGCTCCTTCTCCCAGGGCTTCCAGCGTGACCTGGACGAGCCGCGCAAGTGGCAGCACCTGGACGACCAGCCACCGGCGGTGACGGGGGGACCCATCATCAACGATTTTGCCAATCCCTGGCCGAGGCGGAGATGATCATGGACCTGAAAAGACTCGTTGCAGGACGGCCAGAATCGTATGAGAGGCCGGCAGTCCGGCGCGTGTGGCTTGGGCTGCTGGCCGGTCTCGGGCTGGCGCTGGTGTTGGCTGGCTGTGGTGGCCAGGCCGAGCCGGCACCGCGCGCGGCCGCGGCGGCCAGGTCAGGCTCGGCAAGCCTGGCGGAGGCGCGGGTAAAGCCTGCGACGCCCGCGCCCACGGAGACGGCTACGCCGAGCCCGACCGCCTCTCCGACGCCCACGGCCACTGCCACAGCAACCAGTACACCTACCCCTGCACCGACTCCCACGGCGACCCCGACCCCCATGCCAGAGCTAGTCCAGCTGACTGCGGGCGGCTGTTGCACGCAACCCTTCTGGTCCCCCGACTCGGGCGAGATACGGTTCATCGACCGGCCCACCGCGGATGGACCAGTTGGCATCTGGAGCGTGTCCCTGGCGAGTCCCCTGGCCGAGCCCGCGCTGCTCACCGAGCGTATCGAGCTGAGCGTAGCCGGGCCGGACTACCTGGTGGAGACCGCGGACAACACGACGACCATCGAGCGCCTGGCTGACGGCCAGCGCTGGACAGTGCCCGCGGCCGGCCGCTCCGTGATCATCTCGCCTGACCGCAGCCGCATCGCATGGTCCGTGAGCAACGACGACCTGCCCGCCGAGTCGCGGGTAGCCACCGTGTGGGTGGCCAACCTGGACGGCTCCGCGGCGCGCCAGGTGGCGACGCTGCCGCGCGGTGGGGTCAGCGCGTGGATCGGCAACGAGGCCCTGTTGGTCTCCGGCCGGCAGTCCCTCGAGGCTCGGGAACAGGTGCTGTCGGCGCTGTCGCTGGCCGACGGCTCCATCACGGAGCTGGCTCGGGCCGAGCGCCTGCGCGGCCAGGCTCTGTCGCCGGCCGGCCAGTGGATCGTTTATTACATCACCTTCGACGCCGATCCCTCCCGCAATGGCCTCTGGCTGGTACGCACCGATGGCAGCCAGCAGATTCCCGTGGATCGGTCCCTCTTTGGCGCCTATCAATGGCGCGGCTGCCCCAACGGCTGTGCACCCGAGGAGGAGCGACTGGTAGTCATCCCCTTCGATCCCGCTGCAGCCTACCACGCGGTGTGGGAGTTGAATCCGGCCACGGGTGAGACCCGGCTTCTGGTCGATCCCGCTACTACCCCGATCAAGATCGCCAATGGCGACTGGCGGTTATCCCCTGATGGCCGCCACCTGGCCTTTGTGGCGAGCCAGGACCGCAATATCTGGGTCGTGCAGCTGCCCGACTGACATGCTCTCCCATGTACCATTAACCGTTTCTCCGGGAAAGGTTCGGTATGTGGGAACTCTCCACAACCCCCGTTCATGCCCCTACACCACCGATATCACCCCGGCCCTGCTGCTTCTTCAACCACGGGCACCTCGGCAAACCGTGCAGCCAGGGTCACGCTGTCGGCGACCCAGGCCGGGCCATCGCCGGTCTGCACCTGCCACCAGGTGCGATCGACGTTGCTGCCGACGATGGGCAAACTCTCACCCGGTTGCATCTGGCCGACAAGATCAAAGTCGGTCCCCGGCCCGCTGCGCAGATTGGCGACACCGGCGCCTGTAAACACCATGGGTTGCTCGTACTCGGCCAGGTCGACCGGCTCTTTGAGCCAGCGGTCGAAGAACGCCACCGAGCGGCTCATAGCCGTACCGAAATTGCCCGAGATATTGTGGTTATCCCCGGGATAGACATTCAGCTCGATGGGCATGCCGGCCGCCAGGCCCTGCTCATGGAGGATCTGAGAGAACTCCACAGGCACCGACGCGTCGCCCTCCGTGTGGTGCAGCTGGATCGGCCCTGACAGGTCCTGCAGGAAGTAGTTGGGCGAGATCGAGCGCCAGAACTCCGGGTTCTCTTCAGGGGTGCCGTAGGAGCCCAGCAGGTTGTAGCGCCAGCGACCGCGGGTGCTGTTGGGATCAGGCGTCGGCGCGGGACGGTTGCCACGGCGCCATCGGGTCAGCAGGTCTTCATACGATCCCACCACGCCACCCCAGATCACCCCGGCCTTGATGCCAGGGTCGGTGACCATGGCCCGCAGAGTGATCCAGCCGCCCATGGAGTGGCCCCACATCCCAATGCGCTCGGGATCCGCGTTCGCGTAGGTTCGCAGCGATGCCACGGCGTTGAGCACGTCGATCACGTAGTCTGGTGACCCGTAGGCACCGGTGGGCGATCCCTCAGAACGGTCGTGGCCTCTGTAATCGGGCCGGAAGACGATATAGCCGCTGCGAGCAAACCCGTCCACGTAGTTCACGTAGCGCTCTGTGGTGCGGTATTGGCTGGGCGGGATATAGCCGTGGTTGAAGACAATCACCGGCCAGCCACTCTCCGGTTTCTGTCCGCGGGGCACCGTCAGCAGACCATACTGTTTGAGACCCTCGGAGTCATAGGAGGCGATGTAGCGATCGTAGTTTGAGCCTGGAGCCAGGGTCTGTTCAATGACCAGTTCGCTGCCGGGATAGCTCTGCTGGCGCAGGTACTCGATACTGAGGGAACTGATTGGCGTGGCTGTAGGCGTAGGGGTAGCCATGGCCGTGGGCACCGGCGTTGGGGTGGCGGTGGCTGTCGGCGATGGCACGGGCGTGGCCATGGCGGCAGGTGCGCTGGCGGGTGCTACCACCACGGCGGTGGGCACCTGGGCCACCTCTGCGGCAGGGGTCAGCTCCTGTCTCCCCCGCCCTCCGCAGGCTGCCATAGCCAGCAAGGCCAACCCCAGCACCAGAAGTATGGCGACTCGCCGCCGAGAGTCCCTCAACATCGCTATTGCTCGTGTATCCATAATGCTCAAATCCTAGACGTATCACGCCGGTGAGATTGCTTCGCCCACTCCGGGTGCAGCGTAATCGACGGCCTCTTGACCATGAACTGTCCCCAGTTCGTGTGTCACTGCATACCGCGCCGCTGTGGAGGGTGAAGACTGGACCAGTCTTGAGCCGTTCTTCGTCTCGCCCTCCCATATACCCATTAACCGTTTCTATGGGAAAAGGTTCGGTATATGGGAGCTTTACGCAACCCAGGGCCCTACTCGCCACCCTGGCACCACCCGCCAGGACAGTTATGACGGGTTCCAAGCCGTTTCAGACACCCGTTTCAAACCTGTCCTATCATATTCGCATTTGCCTGCTCAGATTGTAACGCCGCTGCCTATTGCCCAAGGGTTACGGCCGCTCCCCCAGGGTGAGCGGCACGGCGACCTGCTCGCCGTTGCGCAGAACGGTCAACTCGATGGTCTGGCCCACGGAGGTCTGGAATACCAGGTAGCTGTTCAACTCGGAGAAGTTGGCGATGGGGGTGCCGTCGATGGCGATCACCAGGTCCCCGCCCTGGCCGGTGTTGGGATCGGCCGGGGCCAACCCGGCCTGCTCGGCCGGCCCCCCGGGGGTGACGCTCACTACGTACGCACCCCTGGTCTGTGACAACTGGAACAGGTCCTGGTCGCTCAGGCTGATCTCGTCGTCGAATCCGGCACCGATATAGGAGTAGCTGTGGCTGCCCTGGGCGAGCAGGCTGGGCACGATGCGCTGCACGGCGCGCACGGGGATGGAGAATCCTACCCCTGAGTTCACACCTGTCTCCGAGGCGATGGCCGAGTTGATGCCTACCACGGCACCGGCCAGGTTCAAGAGGGGCCCACCGGAGTTACCGGGGTTAAGGGGAGCATCGGTCTGGATCACGTCGGGCAGGGAGTAAGAAGTACCCAGCCGCACGCCGCGCTGGGAACGCAGGCTGCGCCCCAGGCCACTGACGATGCCCAGGGACATCGACCCCTGCTCGCCAAACGGGTTGCCGATGGCGACCACGAACTGGCCTACCTGAAGGCTGCCCGGCTCGGCCAGGGGCAACGGCGCCACGCCGTCCGGCAGGCTCTCTACCTTGAGCACGGCCAGGTCGCTGTCCGCATCGGTCCCCACCAGGTCGGCAGGAAAGCGCTCGCCCCCGGCAAAGATCACCTCAAAGGCGACGCCTCCGTCGACGACGTGGTTGTTGGTCACGATGGTGCCGTCCGTATCATAGACGAAGCCGCTGCCCGAGCCAACGGGGGGCGCCACGATATACACCACGGCCGGGTTGGCCCGGCGGTAGACGTCCACCAGCGCAGCTTCCAGCTCCCCGGCCGTCAGAGCCACGGCCGTGATCTCGGGCTGGTCCTCAGGGGCCACAGCCTCCTGAACCGCCAGCCGTGACGCCACCGCTTCGTCCACCAGCTGGGTGAGGCGATCCGCCAACCTGGCCTCAAGCGTGGCCTCCAGGGCAGCGACATCCGAGGTGGGTTGGGGCTGCGGCAGGCGCGCGTCGACCTCTTGCAGCACCGTATCGACGATAGCCGTGGTGTCGACGGTGGCCGCTGCCGGCGCTTGCGCCGCGGGGCTGCCGGCTCCGCAGGCTGTCGCCATCGTTGCGGCGACCAGGATTGCTGTTATCACCGGGACTGTTCGACTGCGCATAGGTCTATCTCACTCCTGATCATCCGAGCGCGCGGCAGCTGGCAGCGCGATCGTGAACGCTGCCCCCTGCCCCACGGTGCTGGTCACCGTGATCGTGCCCCCCTGGGCCTCCACCAGGGATTGGGCGATGGCCAGCCCCAGGCCGGACTCGCCGCTCTCTGAGGCTTGGCGCGAGGGGTCGGCCCGGTAGAAGCGCTTGAACACCAGGGGGAGGTGTTCGGGCTCGATGCCGGGGCCGGTGTCCCTGACCTGCAGGAGGACCTCCCCGGTACCTCCACCGGCAGCCAGGGTGATGGTGCCGCCCTCGGGCGTGTAGCGCAGGGCATTGGCCACCAGGTTAGCCACCACCTGCGCCATGCGTTCCCGGTCGACCAGGATAGGTGGCAGGCCGTCCGCAGCCTGGACCCCCAGGGTGATGTGGCGTTGGGCAGCCAGGGCTGCGTGGGCTGCCGCCGCGCGCTCCAGGCACTCGGCGGGGGCCACTAACACCCGGTTCATCACCAGCTCACCGGCGTCGGCCAGCGACAGCGTGCGCAGGTCGTCCACCAGGTGGCTCAGCAGCCTGGACTGGCCGTACATAGCATCGTAAATGGCCGGGTTACCCTGCAGCTTGCCATCGACGAGGGCCTCCGTATAGCCCAGGATCACGCTCAAGGGCGTGCGCAGCTCGTGCGCAATGTCGGCCGTCATCTGGCGGCGCAGCTGGTTGGCGGTGGCCAGGTCCGCGCTCATCTGGTTGAACGACTCTCCCAGCTGGCCCAGCTCGTCCTGGCTGCGCACCGTGACCTGGTGGCCCAGCTCGCCCTGGGCTACCCGTTGCGTGGCTTCAGTCAACTCCTGCACCGGCCGCGAGATAGCGCGCGCCAGCAGGATGCCTAGGACCAAAGCTATGGCCGTGGCTCCCAGAGCGCTCAAGAGGATAGCCTGATTGACCCGGGCCAGGAAATTGTCCTCGGGCGAAAACGGCGAGGGAGCCGGGGACTCCGGGGGCAGGTCCAGCAATACCGAGCCGACGACCTGCCCATCCACCTCCACCGGCAGCGCCTGTCTCAGCTCGGCCCGCTCCAATTGTTGCCCCACCTGGTAACGGCGGGTACCCAGCACGACCGTCTGGTTGCTATCCACCAGCGCCACCGGAGCCGGCACGTAGCCTTCGCGGCCCCGATGGGTGCCATAACGTAGCCCGATGGCGTTCAGGCCTTCCCAGCTGCCCTTCTGTTGGTAGTAGTCCGCCAGCTGGTCGACCAGCTCCTGCTGGTTGCGCTCGGAGATGAACTGGTCGAACTCGCGCTGGGTGCGCACCCCGACAAAGATGGCCACCAGCACGGCGCCGATCAGGCCGACGAACAGGAAAGCCAGGGTGAGTTTCAGGGCTAGTGAACGCATGGCAGGGATCTATTCTGCGACGAAGCGATAGCCCACGCCGTAGACGGTCTCCACGTAGCTGGGCTTACTGGGGTTGGGCTCGATCTTCGTGCGCAGGTTGCGAATGTGCACGTCGATGGTGCGCTCGTAGCCCTCGTAGGCGTCCCCTTGCAGGCGGTCTAGCAGCTCGGCACGCGTGAAGGCTCGTCCTGGCGCGGCCATGAAGATGGCAAGCAGGTCGAACTCCGAAGGGGTCAGGTCGACGCGCTGCTCGTCGACCGTTACCACACGCGTCTCCCGGTCCAGGGTGATGCCGCCGGCGCGCAGGACATTAGTCGCGGTGCCCTGGCGGCGGTAGCGCCGCAGCACGGCCCGCACCCGGGCCGTCAGCTCGCGCATGCTGAAGGGTTTGGTGATGTAATCGTCGGCGCCCAGCTCAAGGCCCAGGACCTTGTCAGCTTCCTCGATCTTGGCGGTCAGCATGAGCACCGGGGTATCGGCCTCCCGGCTGTAGGTGCGGAGGAAATCGTAGCCGCTCATCTCCGGCATCATGATGTCCAGCAAGATCAGGTCGGGCTTCTCGTGCCGGGCCACAAAAAGCGCCTCCTGGCCGGTGGCAGCCATGACCACGCGGAAGCCCTCCTGTTCCAGGTAGGCCTTCACCATGGCCCGCAGCTCTTTCTTGTCGTCAACCACCAGGATCGTTTCTGGCATCGCTGGCCTGTCCTTTGCAGACGATCACACTCGATTATACACACAATTCCGGTCCAGACAGCTGGACGCGTCCCCAAAACCTGGGTTAATGGAGCTACCAGGCCGGGATGAAGAAATGCTCCGGCTCGGTCCTTCGACATGGCCGGAGCACTCTTCGATTGTGAGCGATGTCTCGTGCTACGAGGCACCGCTGATGGGCCGGAGCCGGGAACCTACCTCTACAGGCTAGGGCCTAGCTCTACACCGGGTCGCAGAAGGGAGGGGGAGGTCGAGTCCGGCATCTCGAAGCCTCGCATGCCACCGCGGCCGTGGAAGCCGTCCATATCGCCAAAGCCGCGCATGCCACCCATGCCGCCAAGCCTGTGATGGCCAAAGCCGCCCATTACATCCTGGCTGCTGAGGATGGCGTCGGCCTGGACCTGGGTCAGCACGCCGGCCTGGACGGCCTGCTGCAGGGCGTCCTCATAGAGAGCCTGCAGGCGGTCCGGGAAACCCTGCTGGTCCAGGTAGGTCCGGAAGGCCTGCCGGGCCTTCATGAGGTCGGCCTGCTCTTGGGTGATCCGTCCATCGGTCACGGCCTGCTCCAGGGCTGCGTCCTGGGCGTCCAGGCGAGCGCTCTGCAGCTGGTCGACGGTGATGCCCAGGGCATTGGCCAGCAGAGCCTCATGGTCGATATCCTCGGTGCCCAGGAAGCCCTTGGGCATGCGCATCATACGCCCGAAGGCTCCACTGCGCTCCAACAGCGCATCGGCCTGGGCCTGGGTGATCAAGCCCTGGTCCAGGGCCTGCTGGATGCCCGCCTGATAGGCGGATTGCTCGGCCGCCTGCAGCTGCTCCAGGGTGATGCCCAGGGCGTCGGCCAGGGCCTGCTCGCCGGTACCACCGCCGGCCCAGCCCCCGTTCTGTACGGGGGCCTGCTGGCCGGTGGCTGCTGCCACGGGCAAAGCGATCACGGTCATGGCCACCACGGCCAGGCCTATGCCGGCAACTGCCATCCACTTCTTTGCGTTCCTCATAGAGGTTACCTCCTCAAGGTTTGGTCCAGGTGCTGCCTTGCGACCACCTGGCGATCATGACGATCTACCATGAGGATACCAGGGAATTGTTCAGAGAATATGAAGATGGTATTGGAAGGATGTTCAGGTCTCGCTCAGCAAGAGGAGGGCCTGCGCTTGCGCTATGCCGCAATGGGGCCAGGCGATTCCCCTGTGTTATGTACGGCGGGTGGGCGGTACACCACCCGGAAGCGCTCACAAACCAGTGGCATGGCCTCGTCGAATTGGAGGCCTATGGCGGGCAGAATGCGGGCGAAGAACCTACGGTGGGCCTCACGCCAGTAGTCCAGGGAGCGGTCTCCCTCGCCCTCCGCATAGGCGAAGGCAGCATCCACGGCGTCGTAAGCCCTGATGGCAACCTCGACGGTCTCGACGACACACAACGGCTGGCCGTCTCCATCCAGGATAATGCTCAGGTCACCAACCTGGGGCAATGGGCTGCCCTCAGCCTCGACCTCCCACAGCGCTGAGCAGGTAGCGGTCTTGATCCCGGCCGTGACCAGCCTGCCCAGCTCATCAGCCATCTGCGGATTATCGCCAAACCCCCAGGCCTCAGGGGGAGAGGAACGCTCCTGATCGGGCTGGCTGGTCAGGAAGTCCCGCCAAAACGCTTCGATAGTGGAAGGGTCGCTCATGTGGCAGCGGCTGACTCGCCTCGGCGCTGCTGCCAGCGCATGCGCCAGCCCACAATGGCCTTGCGCACCGGGGGCAGGCGCAATACCAGCAACAGGGCCAGGACCGTGCCCCACACCAGTGGCTCGCGGATGTCGGACTTCTGTACCCACACGTAGTGCACGATGACCAATATGCCGGCAGCGTAGACAAGGCGGTGGATACGCTTCCAGGTCTTGCGCAGGCGGCGCTGCCAGCCCTTGGTGGAGGTGATGGCCAGGGGCAATAGGATCAGCAGGGCGGCGGCGCCCACCAGGATGTAGCGCTTTTCCGCCAGCTCGAGAAGCACCAGGGAGAGGTCAAAGCCGTAGTCGAGGCCGAAGAAGATGAAGAAGTGGATGGCGGCATAGAGGAACGCATAGAGCCCCAGCGCCCGGCGCACCCGCAGAGCCTGGCTGAACCCGAACACGGTGTACGCCGGCGTGCAGGCCAGCGACAGCACCAGCAGTACCATAGCAGTCTTGCCGGTGCGGAACGTGGCTTCCTGGATCGGGTTAAAGGTCAGGTTACCGGTGAGGGCGGCGACGACCAGCACCACCAGCGGCGCCAGTGCCGCAGCATGCACGAATAGTTGGAACCTGGTGAGCTGGGGCAGTCCCAGCGCGCGACGGGTGGCCATGGGGGTTAGTAGTACTTCTCCAGGTCCATACCTTCGTACAGGTATGCGACTTCCTCGGCGTAGCCGTTGAAGGGCAGCGTCTCCCGGCGGCCGCCCTCGCCGATGCGACGCTCGGTGCGTTGGGACCAGCGGGGGTGGGACACGTCGGGGTTGACGTTGGCATAGAAACCGTACTCGTTGGGAGCGGCGATCATCCACAGGGAAGAGGGCTGGTCGGCCACCAGGTCGATCTTGACAATGGACTTGATGCTCTTGAAGCCGTATTTCCAGGGCACTACCAGCCGGATGGGCGCGCCGTTTTGGGGCAGAAGCGTCTGGCCGTAGAGCCCGGTGGAGAGGATAGCCAGGTCGTTCATGGCCTCGTCCAGCCGCAGGCCCTCCGCGTAGGGCCATTCATACCACGGGCTACGCTGGCCCGGCATCTCGTCGGGGTTATACACCGTCTCGAAGCGCACGTACTTGGCGTCGGAGGTGGGTTCGACCTCAGCCAGCAGCTTGCTCAAGGGAAAGCCGAGCCAGGGGATGACCATGGACCACCCCTCCACGCAGCGCAGGCGGTAAATGCGCTCCTCCTGATCGAACTTGCTAAGGATGTCCTCGATGCCGTAGGTCCTGGGATTCTTCACCAGGCCCCCTACCTCCACCTGCCAGGGCGAGGTGGGGAAGTCGGCCGCGAGCTGCGCCACCCGGTTCTTGTCGGTGGTGAACTCGTAGTAGTTGTTGAAGTTGGTGATCTCCTCCAAGGAGTTCAGCGGGTCGCCCAGCTCGTCCGTGAGCGCGCCGGGGGTTGGCTCCGCGGTGGCCGGCACGGCGGAATCGGTCGCCGCCGGAGCGGGCGTGGCAACCGGGGTGGTGGCGGGTGCGCAGGCGGCCAGGGCCGCAGCGCCCAGGGCCAGGGCACCGGCGCCCCTCATGAACTGGCGCCGGTTCAGATACACGTGTTCGGGGGTGATCTCAGAGCTTTTGATCGGAATCATAGGGCCTCGCATCAAGTTCTATTCGACGATGGGACACCGGTTTTCGAGCGATCGCTCGAAGTCCTCTTAACTATCGCGCACAACCGTAAAGGATTCGTTGCCAGAGTATTACAGGTTGCTTACCTGTGTCTGTAACGACCATTCATCTGTGAGTATTCCAGACCAGGAAGGAGGGATGTGGTGACATCCCTCCTTCCTGGTACAGAGCCAACGAGCGTGGGGCGCTAGGGCTGGAGCCGCTGCTCGAAGCGCTGGTAGGCCGCATCCCAGGCGGCCCGGGGGCCGGGTTCGTAGACCTCCACCTCAAACGACCGGCGCACGACTTCACGAGCCTCGTGTAGCGATCCCAGGTCACCCAGGGCCACGGCCTGCAGCACGGCGTTGCCGATGGCTGTAGCCTCCACCGGCCCGGCGATCACCGGCAGGCCGATGGCATCGGCCGTGAACTGGCACAGCAGGCGATTGCGAGAGCCTCCGCCTACGATGTAGAGCTCATCGAAGGTGCGGCCTTGCAGCCTGCCCAGCCGGTCCAGGGTCCAGCGGTAGCGCAGGGCCAGGCTTTCGAGGAGACTGCGCACCATCTCGCCGCGATCGGCGGGCACTGGCTCGTCGTGCTGGCGGCAGTAAGCAGCGATAGCCTCCGGCATATGCGGCGGGGCGAGGAAGGCGGGGTCATCGGGGTCAAGCACCGCCACGAAGGGGTGGGCTTCGGCCGCCATGGCGGCCAGTATGTCGTAGGGAAGCTCGGTGCCCTCCCTGCCCCAGGCGCGGCGGCACTCCTGCACCAGCCAGAGGCCCATGATGTTCTTCCACGGCAGGTACATGCCGCCTGGCCCGCCGTAACTGCTGAAGTTGTACTCCAGCGCCTCCGGCGTGACGATGGGCTCAGGCGAGATGCCGCCTAGCAGCGACCAGGTGCCTGAGCTGAGCCAGGCGAACTGCGCCGAGTCTGCGGGCACGGCGACGATGGCGGAGGCGGTATCGTGGGCGGCAGGTGCCACTACGGGCAGGTCTCCCAGGCCCGTCTCGCCAGCCACGCCGGGCAACAGCGGGCCGAGGACGGTGCCTGGCTGGACTACCTCGGGACAGATGTGAGTGGGAATACCGAGCTGGCGCAGCAGGTCAAGAGACCAGCCGCCGGTGCCGGCCCGATAGAACTGGGTAGAGGTGGCATCGGTGAACTCGCAGACGCGGCGGCCGGTGAGCCAGGCGTGGAAGAGGTCTGGAATCATCAGGAAGGTCTCGGCCGTCTCCAGGGCGGGATCCTGGTGCTCCACCATGGCCAGTAACTGGTAGAGGGTATTGATGCTCAGGAACTGGATGCCACCGCTCTGCTGGTAGATCTCCCAGCGCGGGACCCGCGCCAGGGCACGCTCCATCATGCCCGTGGTGCGCGGATCACGGTAACAGCGAGGGTTTCCGGATAACTCACCTGCTCGATTGAGCAAGGCGTAGTCGATGCCCCACGAGTCGACGGCAAGGGAGCGCAGGCTACGGCCCTTCTCCACCCGCACCTGGCGCAGGCCGTCTTTGATCTGCCGCCACAGATACAGTACATCCCAGTACAGGCTATCGCCGACCTGCACCGGGCCGTTGGGGAACCGGGAGGCCTCGGCCAGGGACAGGCGGCCCCGGTCCAGAGTGGCAACCATGATGCGGCCACTCTCCGCGCCCAGGTCAACGGCGATATACTGAGCCATGGGTACCTCCCTCTACGGGCAGTAGAAGATCTGCTCCAGCTCCATGAACTGGATGCCCGTTCCGGCCTCGGCCTCCGGCATCACCCACACCGTCACCTCCTCGTCCCATCTCTGCTTGACGCCGGTCTGGGTCAGGGTGTCGAGGGCCGAGGCAACGTCTCCGCCGACCTCCATGTAGGCGAAGACACGGGTGCCGAAGGCGAAGATGCTGTAGTTGTGGATGCCGGCGTCCTGGATGGCCTGCAGCAGCTCTGGCCAGGGATCGAGATGGATGGCCTTGTAGGCCTCCCAGTGCTCCGGGGCTACCCGCCAGGTCATGCCCACGCGTTTCATAGGCGACGCTCCTTTCAGATCAGGATCCTCAAAGTCTGGCGTTTCACCCGCCGAGCGTGCCTGCGCCCGGGCCGGTGCGCTCGGCGGCGATCTTCTGCAGGTAGCCGCTCTGGCGCAGGGCCACGATGGGATCCGGCTGGCGACCCATGCGCACGCGCAGGTATTTCAGCAGAGGCTGCACGTCAGTCTCGAAGGCCTCCAGGAGCACGCGGTTGGCCAGGATCACATCGCCGGCCTCTTGCGCCGTGGCCAGCCGCCGGCGATCCACCAGCAGGGCCTTGGCGTAGGCAGTCTGAGTGTTCATCACCGATTGGATGATGCCCTCGATGCTGCCCTCGATGTTGTGGGATTGGTCCAGCATGTACGTTACCTGGCGGGCCACCGCGGCCGTGGCCGGGTCCTGCGCGGCATCCACCAGCTGGTCGAAGATCAGGAACAGCTGCAAGGGGTTGGCGCTGCCTGCCATCAGGTCGTCGTCCGCGTACTTGCGATCGTTCAGGTGGAAGCCGCCCAGCTTGCCCTCGTCCAACAGGATGGCGATGATGTGCTCGATGTTGACGTTGGACGCGTGGTGTCCCAGGTCGACCAGCACCTTGGCCTGGGGGCCCAGCCGTGTGCACATGAGGGTCGACATGCCCCAGTCCATGAGATCGGTGGTGTAGAAGGCCGGCTCGAAGAACTTGTATTCCACGAACAAGGTCATGTCCGGGTCCATGGCATCATAGAGGGCCTTCAGACCCTCCCACATGCGCTGTTTGCGCAAGCGCAGGTGGTCCTGGCCGGGGTAGTTGGTGCCATCGGCCAGCCAGATGC
Organism: Anaerolineae bacterium; assembly: GCA_032111745.1. GTDB lineage: Bacteria > Chloroflexota > Anaerolineae > JAAEKA01 > JAAEKA01 > JAULUH01. The sequence goes on from JAULUH010000050.1 coordinate 13,872, forward strand.
CGATGGCCCGGGAGCCCATCTCGCGCGTGATACGCACGCAGTCCACGAAATGCTCGATCGTGCTGCGGCGCACGTCTGCAAAGGGGCTGCAGATGCTGCCCAGGCGGAACTGCTGGCCCATGAAGGTATTGGGGTGCACCGTGCCGATGCGCAGGCCTCGCTCTGCGGCGTAGGCCCGTACGGGCTCGTAGTGACCGTCGTCGGTCACATCCCACAACACATGGCTGGCCATGACCGGGCACACGCCCACGACCCGCTGGATCTGCGCGCAGTCGTCGATCTTATCCCAGATGTTGCGGGCAGCGCCGGGCTGGCGAAACACCCCATAGCGGGTGCCTGAGTTGCCTACCGCCCACGAGGGCAGCTCGATGACCTGGCTTTCCAGCGCGGCTATCACCGCGGGAAGGTCCACGCCCCGGTCGGCCAGGCTGCTGGTCAGCATCTCGTATTGACGTTCCCAAGCGGTCATGATAGTTGGCCTCCCTGCTATGACACCGAGCGCAAGAACGCCAGCATGCGCCGGTTGAATTCGTCGGGAATCTCGATATGGGGGCTGTGGCCGACGTTAGGGGGTGCCCAGAGCTCCGCCCTGGGCAAGAGCTGATGCATCCGCAGGCTCTCCGCGTAGGCCATGCCCTCGTTGGAGGTGACGATGAGGACCGGGGCCGTGATCTCGGCCAGCCGGTCGAGGATGTCGAACTGCTGGATGGCGCGGCAGCAGCCGATGAAAGCTGCATCGGGCATGAGGTTGGCCAGCACCAGGCTGGTTTCGTAGGCCGGGAACGCCGGCCGGGTGGCCCAGAACGCGGGGGAGAAGAGGGCTGCGGCGTAGTCCTGGTTAAAGGTCTCCATGACCCTGGCGTAGCCCCTGGCCTCGGTATCGGCGATCCAATGCTGCAGCGCATCCTGGATCACCTGGGGGGTGTGGGGATAGGAGTCGACCAATACCAAGCTCTGCACCAGGTCCGGATGGGCCAGTGCGAACTGCAGCGAAACCATGCCGCCCATGGACGCACCACATAGATGAACCCGGTGGAGGTTCAGGTGGTGCAGCAGCTGGTGGAGGTCGCCGGCCATGATCTCTATGCTGTAGGGCTGCGACGGCTTGAAGGATTTGCCGTGGCCACGTTGATCCAGGGCGACGACCCGGCAGTGCTGGGCCAGGGGTGCCATCTGGTACCAGCGCCACCACCCCAGGTGACCGTGGAGGCCATGCAGGAACACCACCGTCTCCGGCTCGCCTTCCCACGGCCGCGTGAAATCGGCTATCTCATAGTGGAGCTCGATGTCGTTGACTTTGGCAAACGGCATGGTAACCTCACGGCAGGAGATGCGTTGTGACTCGAGGCTGGATCGCAGGCCCACCCCGTGGCCTCCCCTTCCCGAGGCCACGGGAAAGGGAGGCCGTTGGAAGGAGATGGGCAGGACTAGAAGTTGAACTCGTCGACGTTATCCTTGGTGAAGGTCTGGAACGCCCCGACGTTCACCAGGTTGTTCGGACCAAAGGTCATCGTGCCAAGGCCGGGAACCTCGAAGGTGTTGCCCTCGCCCAGCTGGATCGTGCCGTCTTTCAGACCCTTGGCCAGATGCACGACGGTGATGCCCATGCTGGCCGGATCCCACAGGTCAACGCCCTGGACGACACCCGACTGGAGGAAGGGTGCCATCTGGTTGGGTGTGCCAAGACCATAGACGATCACGCCACCGTCCTGGGCATTGGGACCGCCGGGATAGACGCCGGCCGACTCAACACACTGGGCCGCGGCCGCTACGGCTACTGTGGTGGGAGCCATGATGGCGTTCATATCAGGGTACTTGGCCAGCAGGGCTTCGCATTCGGTGAGGCTTTTCTGGGGCACGTCATCACCGTAGACGATCTCCAGCAGCTCCATGTCCTTGTACTTGGTGTCGGTGGCAAGCAGGTCCTTGACGCCCATGGGCTCCTCGATGAACTGGCGTTGTGCCGGGGCATCGGTGGTGGCGCTGATGATGGCGAACTTGCCCTTGCCGCCCATCTGGTCATACAGGGTATCCAGCATCTGCCGGCCCACCTGGTTGAAGTCCACGGCCAGCACGGCAGCATCGCGATGGGACTCGTTGCCGGTGATATCGGCGTTGGTGGCGATCACCAGGATGCCCTGGGCGCGCACGTCGTCCAGGATGGAGTTCAGCGCGTCGACGCTGTTGGCCTGGATGGCCAGCACGTCAATGCCCCGCTGCACCTGCTCCTGGATGAAGGGAATCTGGGCTGTGGCCTCCGCAGTGGCGGGTGCGGTGAAATTCACCTCACAGCCAAGCTCGGCGCAGGTATCCTGGAAGCCCCTGTTGATGCGCTCAAAGTAAGGGTTGCCGGTGTTCTGGGGGATATAGGCGATGCGTAGAGGCTGGGCAGCCTCCTCGGCGCCGCCAACGGTGGCCTGCTCGGCCGGGGCAGGGGCTGGCACCGGCGTCGGCGCGACGCAGGCGGTCAGGGCCATGGCGAGGACCAGGATCAGGCTCAAGACAACGAATCGGGTAGACATGGGTCATCCTCCTTGAAAAACGGAAACATCGGGCGGCGACAGTAGCCGCTCGCAGAGTGTGACCGGGTCCAGGCCGGGTCTGTGGCTCTGTACCCGTTGACAGGGATTCGAATGGCGGCTTTCTTGATCACCTCCTCGGGCAGGGGTGCCGAACCAGCGGAACTGGAGGCACAGGGGGGGTGGGCATCCAGTGCCCGTCAGGGCGGTCACTTGCGTCTTCGTCGCCGTCCCAGCACATCAGACAGGATGACGGCGACGATGAGCAGCGTGCCGACGACGGCCAGCTGGGATTCGACCTTGACGTTAGCCACACCCATGGCCGTGCGCAGCACGCCGACCAGCAACAGGGCCACCACCGTGCCGTAGATAGTGCCACGACCACCGGCAATGCTGGTGCCTCCCAGCACCACCGCCGTAATCGCGTCCAGCTCCCAGCCCCGCGCATGGTCATAGCGCGCTACCATGAGGCGGGAGTTCAGAATCATGGCCGCCACCGCGGCCAGAAATCCAGCCTGTACGAAGATAATCATCTTCACCCGCTTCACCGGCACACCGGAGAAATAGGCTGCCCGCTCGTTGGTGCCGATGGAATAGATCCAGCGGCCCAGCACGGTCTTGTGCAGGACCAGCCCCAGGATTACGGCCAGCAAGAGGAAGATGATGAAGGGCATCGGGATCCCGGTTCCCATGAGGGTGTAGCGATCGATGCCAAAGAACCACGCAGGCATGTCCTGGATCGAGAAATCCCCCAGCAGGATCTGGGCCACACCGCGATACAGGGCCAGGGTAGCCAGGGTAACGGCCAGGGAGGGGAGGCCCAGGAAGGCCACCAGGAACCCGTTCAGCCCACCTGCCAGCGCGCCCAACAGCAGGCCAAGGACGATGCACAACTCAAAGGGAACGCCCTGCTTGGCATGCAGGAAGGCGGTGACGCTGGCCACCATGGCCAGGTTAGAGGCCACGGAGAGGTCCAGGTTACCGCTGATGATTACCAGGGTCAGGCCCAGGGCCAGGATACCGATCTCAACGTAGAGGATGGCCTGTTTGATCAGGAATTGGGCATCCAGGAAATACGGCGATAGCAGGCTGCCAAGGACGAAAGCCAGGAAGAGCAGGACGGTCACGACGACCTCCGGCAGGTACGGCTGGAGCCGGGATGTCAGAGGGGTGGCCGCGGCCTGGTCTTTGCCGGCGGGCAATCGGCTGGTGGTCATGATCGGGTCCACCCTGGGTGCTGGGCGTTCTGAAAGGGCGCAATGGGGTTCATCGGCTCAATCACCTGTGCCGCGCTGCAGGCGGCGCTGCAGCAGGCTATCTGCGATCACGGCGATCAAGATTACCAGACCATAGACGGCCAGCTGCCAGGTGCCCGCCACACCCAACACCGCCAGGGCGACGTTGATGGCACCCAGCAGCAGGCAGCCCAGCAGTACGCCGGCCACACTGCCCGAGCCTCCGAACACGTTCACGCCGCCGATCACCACGGCGGCGATGACCGTCAGCTCCAGCCCCACGCCGGTCTGGCCGGGGTTCAGGAAGCCGAAGCGCGATGCGTAGAGCAGGCCGGCAAAGCCGGCCAGCGCGCCCGTAAACGCATAGGTGAAGAACGTGACCCATTTCACCGACACGCCGCGCAGGCGTGCCGCATCGGGGTTGCTACCCAGGGCGTAGATGTGGCGTCCCAGCCGGGTATGGCGCAGCAGCACCCAGGTCAGGCAGGCGATGACGGCCATGATGATGACCATCCAGGGTATCTCACGGATGCCGAAGGGGCCGACCTGCGACCAGCGGATGAGCTCTCTGGGGATGTAGTTGCCGTCAATCTGGCTGCCCCTGGTGATGATGAAGGTCAGGCCGCGGTAGATGTTGAGGGTGCCGAGGGTTACGATGACAGCCGGTACCCTGACCCAGGCGATCAAGACGCCATTGATCGCTCCCAAGAGCAGCCCGATCAGCACGCTGAGCACCACGCTGGCCAGCAGTGGTATCTGCGGCGCATCCCGGAACAGGAGACCCACGCTAAGCCCGGCCAAGCCGACGATGGATCCCACCGATACGTCGATGCCACGGATAATGATCACCGTCATCTCGCCCATGGCTATGATGGCCAGCAGCGGGATCCACAAGAGAATGCTGCGCAGGCTGATGGGGTTGAGATAGCGCGGCTCGATGATCGCGGTGCCGACGATGACAATCAGCAGCAGCAGCAGGGTGCCCAGCTCGCGCGTCTGCAGCAGCTGGCTCAGCCGGCCGTTCTGGGGAGGGACGTCCAGGGTGATGGAAGTCATTCGGGCATCACCTCTTCCACGGCCTGGCCGGTGGCCGTGGCCATGACTCTCTCGGCTGACATCTGGGATCTATCCAGCTCGGCCACCAGGCGTCCCTCGCGCATGACCAATACCCGATCACTCATGGCCAGGATCTCAGGTAGCTCTGACGAGATCATCAGGATGGCGATGCCGTGAGCGGCCAGCTCACCCATCAGGCGATGAACCTCTGCCTTGGCGCCGACGTCGATGCCCCGGGTAGGCTCGTCGAGGATCATGATGCGCGGCCTGGTGAGGAGCCATTTGGAGAGCACCACCTTCTGCTGGTTGCCACCGGATAGTTCGGACACCGGCTGCTCCACCTGGCGCAGGACGATACGGAGCTGATCCACGTAGTCCTGGGCCACGGACCGCTCGCGACGCTCCCGCAGCCAACCACCCACGCCGGCTAACTGGGGTAGAATCGGCAGGGTCATATTTCGGGCCACACTTACCGGCATCAAGAGGCCCTGATGCTGGCGATCCTCCGGCACATAGGCCAGGCCATAGGCCATCGCCGCGCGCGGGCTGCGGATGTGCACCGGCTTGCCATCGACGAGCACAGTGCCGCTGTCCACCCGGGTGATGCCGAACAGGGCTTGGGCCACGTGGCTACGGCCGGCGCCCACCAGACCAGCCATGCCCAGGATCTCACCGCTGCGCAGCTGGAAGGAGATGTCCTCGAAACGCCCGGCGCGACTGAGGCTGCGCGCCTCTAACACCGTGGGCCCAATCTGGTACGTCTCCGGCTTCTCAAACATGGACCGCAAGGGCCGCCCCACCATCAGCCGGATGATCTCCTCGTGGGTCGTGGTCTTGGGATTACTCTCCCCGACCACCTCGCCATCGCGCATGACGGTCAGCCGGTCGGAGATAGCTGTCACCTCCTCCAGGCGATGGCTGATGAAGGCGATGGCCACACCCTGGTCCCGCAGCCGGTGGGTGATGTCGAACAGGCGGTCGACCTCGTTGGGGGTCAGCGCGGCGGTGGGCTCGTCCATGAGCAGGACGCGGGCGTTCTGGGCCAGGGCTGCGGCCATGTCTACCATCTGCTGGTCGGCCACGGACAGGCCCCGCATCTTGGTCCTGGGGTCCAGGCGCAGGCCCAGGACGGCGAGTAGCTGCTGCGACTGCCGGATCATGGCCGGCCAGTCCAGCAGGCCTCCGGCGCGCTGTGGCTCCGAGCCCACAAAGATGTTCTCCGCCACGGTCAGGTCTGGGAAGGCCAGGGGCTCCTGGTGGATGAGCGCAATGCCCCTGGCCGTGGCCTCGTGGGGGTTGGCGATCACGATAGGCTGACCACTGAGCTCCACATGCCCCTGTCGCGGCTGATAGATGCCGGCCATGATCTTGACCAGGGTAGATTTCCCGGCACCGTTCTCGCCCACCAGCGCATGCACCTCTCCGGGGAACAGGTCGAGGCTGACGTCCCTGAGCACGTCCACGGCGTCGAAAGCCATGGTGACGCCTCTGGCGCTGATGGCGGGCTGGGTCTTATCCATGGGTGGCCTGGGGATAGAGCTCGTCCACATTTTGGCTGGTGACGAAGGTATGCCGCACGTACACGGCGGGGGGCACCGCTTCCCCGCGCAGGATGCGTTGCGCCAGGTCCAGCAGGCGTTCACCGTAGGTCTCGGGGTGGTAGCTGGTGGAGCCAATGAAGGCCAGGTTGCCCCGGCGCAGGGCCGCTCGTCCCAGCTGATCGGCGTTCTGCCCCACGGCCACCACCTGGCTCAGGCGCCCTGCCCGCTCGAACGCGGCCAGGGCACCCAACGCCGCGTCGTCATTGATGGCCACGATAGCCACCCGCTCGTCGCTGCCAATGGTCGCCAGCGAGGGCGCGATCACTGCTGGCACATCCTCCAAGATCACCGGGCTGTCGATGGCCACGACGCGGTCGGGGGCCAGTGCACCTACCACCGACACCAAGCCCTCCACCTGCCCCTGCATCCGCGCGGCGCCCATGGAGCCAACTCGCCTGCTTTCCAACTTGAGCAGGCGGTCAAGCCGGCCGGCCCAGTGCTGGAGAATCCAGTAGCCCAGCGCTTCCCCGGCCATGCGCCCGGCGCGGTAGTTGTCGGCTCCAAAGAAGGTCGCCCCTGGCAGGGGGATATCCACGGCGATCACCGGTAGGCCGGCTCGCTGGAACCTGTCCATGATCACGTTGCCGACCTCGGCATCGATCTGATATTCGATGACCAGGTCGACCCCGTTGGCTACAAACCAATCGGCGTTGTCCAGGGCCGTTTGCGCATGAAGGTCGTTGTCACGGACCAGCAGCTCCACATTGCCCAGCGCCTGGGCTGCGGCCTCGATGCTTTCCCGCACCTGGCGGGCAAAGGCCATTCGTTCGGTCATGTTGCCGAAGCCGATGCGAAAGCGGGGTACACGGCCGTTAGCCTGTGGCAGGAACGTCTCAACCGACGATTGGCTGACCATGTTGATCGGGAAGCTGGCTACCCGGCGCAGGGCGGCCAGGTCTGCGGTGGTGATACCCTGGTCGGTCACCAGGGAGTCCAGCTGGTTCAGCCCGGCCGAGCGAAATGTGCTGACCTGCCCGAACTTGCTGTGGTCGACTAGCGCGACGACCTCCCGGGCCAGCCGCATCATCTGAGCCTTGAGCTGGGCGACTTCGCCATCCACCTCGGTCATGCCCTGGTCCGTGGCAAAGCCGGTGCAGGAGATAAAACAGCGCGAGGCAAAGAAACCGTTCAGCAGGTCGGGATTCAGCGGGCCGACCAGGGCCGTACCGTTAGCTGAAACCGTGTTAGCCGCCAAGATCACGCGGTTGCTGGAATTCTGGGCCAGGACGAGCGCTGCCTCCAGGCCGCTGGTCACTACAGTCAGGTTGCGGCGCTCCCGCAGGAAGAGTGCCAGCTGAAAGACACTGCTGCTGCCGTCCAGGATGATGGCATCGTTGTCCTTCACCAGGTTGGCTGCCCAACGGGCCATGGCCTCCTTCTCGCGCCGCTGCATGTTGGAACGGGCCACAAAGGCTGCCCGCGCCGAGCCGTTGGAGGTAGCAATAGGCACTGCGCCCCCGCGCACGCGGTTGAGGAGCCCCTCTCGGGCCAATAAATCCAGGTCATTGCGAATACTGTTGGGGGAAACGCCAAAGCGCCGGGCCAGGTCTTCGATCTCGACCTCGCCCGTGTCTTCAAGCAGGGCCAGGATGGATTGGCGGCGCTTGTAGGCTTCCATGGAACCTTCAACGATGAAGGCGATTAGCGCCAGCCTGCCGTATACCCGGCTGCCCTGGCGCCAGCGGAACAAGCTTGAAGAAACAAGTGTAGATACTTGGGGGAAATACTGTAGATTACTGGATATTACTGTATCACAAATGTAGAACCGTGTCAAGAGGGACAAATAGAGCCTGATCCCAGGATCCCATCGGTAAGCTACTAGGCTACGACAGCCGGCGCTAGCAGGTCGTTATCCAGTGGATAGCGTCCGTAATGATGGATGGCTTGAAGCATGACCTTGTACAAGTCAGGATCGACGCCGGAGTGGCCAGCTCTTGATCGGCGCCTGCTCGTCCACCGGCATGGCGTAGTTGTCCTGACCGATGCGGCGCATCGCCCCCCACTCATCGACCAGCAGGCCATCCCCCAGGCTCTTCTTGCGATACTCCGGGGCTACCATGACCCCGTCGATGTCATCCTGCTCGATCTAGTCCGGTTAGCTGCCGCCGTTGGTCATAGCCTCGATCACGCAGACGTCATGCACCCACTCGAAGTGACGCACCCGGTCCGGCTCCTCATGGCGCAACACGGCCAACACCCGCTCCAGCGAGGACATGGCGGGCCGGGCTAGCAGCTGGCGTGGGGGCCAGGCTAACGCTGCGCCGGAGCCTCCGATCTTAGCGTAGCTCTTACCCGCTACCCGCTGCTCCGGCCGCAGAAGGTAGGGCGAGAAGTCAGGGTTTTGATTAAATCCAGCGCGATGCGCGTGGCGCTGGTCGCCTCAGGAGCATAGCCGTCTGCCCCTACATGTAGCGCGTACTCCTCGGTGACCGGCGCGCCGCCCACCATCACCTTGACTTTGTCGCGCAACCTGGCAGCCTTGAGCGCCTCGTTGTTGGTCTGAAACATCGGCATCGTGGTGGTCAAGAAGGCGGAGAAGCCGACAATCTGAGGCTGGTGCTCGTGCATGGCAGGGATCATGGTCTCGGGGGCCACGTTCACCCCCAGGTCGACCACCTGGAAGCCTGCGCCCTCCAGCATTACCCGCACCAGGTCCTTGCCGATGTCGTGGATATCCCCCTTGACGGTCAGGATCAGGTAGGTGCCCACCGGCTTGGCCCCGGTGGCTGCCAGAAGCGGCCGCAAAAGGTTCAGGCCCGCCTTCATGGCCTTGGCGCCGATCAGCATCTCAGGCACGAAATAGTCCCCGCGCTCTAAAGAGAGCACCTACCTCCTCCAGGGCCGGGATCAAGGCCTCGTACAGTACCTTATCCGCGGCCAGGCCCTCTTCCAAAGCCTGCCGCGTCAGGTCACTGACCAGGGACTCGTCGCCGTCGATGACGCCGTTGTAGATCCCATCCAGGATCTCTTCTGCCTGGGACATGGTTAGCTCCGTTGGGGTCAAACTGTGGTGAGACGGATGTTGTGCTGCTGGCAGAGCTCGACGTAAGTGCCGGCAATGCCCGCATCCATGACTAGGTGGTCCATCTCGTCCAAATCGGCAAAAGTCAGTGGCGCGTTGCGGCTGAACCTAGACGCATCCAGGAGCACGGGCACCTCGTCAACCGCGGCCATCATGGCCCGCTTGAGCTGGACCTCCCGATCGAAGCCGCCATCCCGTATCCTACAATCCCACCTGGATGACGGCGCTCTCCTCTCTGGGCCGCACCCGCTGTGGCCTAGCGCTTCTGCACCACTCGCTCCAGGATTTCCTGCAGCGCCTCCCCTTCTTCAGTCAGTCGGCCGTCCCGGGCCAGGCCCAGCGTAGCCAGTCCTGACAGATCGCCGCCGGTCAGCAGGTACTGGCCCAACTGCGACCGCGCCAGGGCCCGCAGGTCCTCCGTGGCCACGTCTCCCACCTTGTGGTCGTCGACGATACGCCCATCCTCCATAGAGAGGATGCGTCGTGTCGCCTGGGCCACCCGTCGGTCGTGGGTCACGACGATGATAGTGGTGCCCTCACCGGCATTGAGGTCAGCCAACAGGCCCATGATCTCGTCCCCAGCCTGAGAATCCAGGCTGCCCGTGGGCTCGTCGGCCAAGATCAGCGCCGGCTCGTTGGCCAACGCGCGGGCCACGGCCACCCGCTGCCGCTGGCCGCCGCTCAACTGGCCGGGCAGATGGTCCGTGCGATCGTCCAGGCCGACCAGCTGCAACAGGTACTTGGCTCGCTCGTGGTGGACACGTCCGGAGCCCGCCTGCCCGCGCAATGGGACCTCGACGTTCTCCAGGGCGGTCAGGGTAGGCAACAGGTTGTGCAACTGGAAGATGAAGCCTACCGTGCGCGCCCGGAAGCGATCCAGGTCCTTCACCTTGACTAGATCCTGTCCGTCCACGAACACCTGGCCGCTGGTGGGCCGATCCAGAGCACCCAGCATGTTGAGCAGGGTCGACTTGCCGCTGCCACTGGGACCCATCACGGTGACGAACTCACCGCGCCGGATGATAATGTTAACACCATCTAATGCCCGCACCTCCACGCCGTTACCGTAGACCTTCATCAGGTCACAGGTTTCGACCAGAACGTTGTTGTCAGCCATGATAGGTCCGCAGCTTCAACTCAACGCGTCTCGATATTGATAAAGGCTGTCATGCCCCAGCGCAGGGCTGGGTCCAGCTCGTCCAGCTCCACGATAGCCGTGTAGTTCACGCTGCCCTGCTCGGCTGTGGACATGGGCGCAATGCGGGTGATGGTGCCGCGGAATGCCCGGTCGGGCAGCGCGTCGAAGGTGACGTCCACCTCCTGGCCTACTTGCACCCTGGCGACGTCGGTCTCCCGCAGGTCCGTGGTCTCAACCCGCATGCGGCCGAGGTCGCCCAGCATGATCACCTCCTGCCCGGACTGGACGACCTCGCCCGGGCGCGCTCGCACGGCGCTCACGGTGCCGTCAAACGGTGCTACCAGCTCGCCCTTGGCCAGCGCGGCCTGGGCCGCATCCACAGCGGCCTGCGCCTGGGCCACGGCGGCCTCGGCCACGGCCACATCCTCGGGCCGGGCGCCGGACCTCAGCAAGTCGAGCTGAGCCTGGGCCTGCGCTACGGCAGCAGCCGCACTGGCGGCCTGGGCCTGGGCGGCGGCCACGCCGGTCTCTGCCACCACTACCTGGGCACGAGCAGCGTCGATCTGGCTCTGAGCCACGGCCAAATCCTCGGTGGTGGACCCGCGCGCAAACGCTTCAAACCTCGCCTGCGCGGCGTTGAAGGCTGCCGTCGCCTGCTGTAGGGCCACGGCCTGCGGCAGCATACCGATGTCGGGGCTGCTGGCGACGCGGTCATAGGCTGCCTGGGCCTGTTGCAGTACCGCCCGAGCCTGCTCCACCTCCTGGCGGGCAGCCGTGATCTCCTCGGAGCGAGGGCCGGCCTTGACCTGGTTGTAGGTGGCCTGCGCTATGCCCACCTGGGCCTGGGCTGCTGCCACATTGCCCTGGGCTGTAGCGAGGGCGGCCTGCGCTGATTCCTGCTGCGCCTCCGCCGCTTGCACCGCCGCCTCGGCCGCGGCGATCTGCTCGGGCCGGGCCTGCGCTCGCACCAGGTCCAGCTGGGCCTCCGCAGCCTGCTTTGCCGCCTCGGCCTGGGCCACGGTGGCCCGGGCCTCCGGAGCCAGCAGGCTGGCCAGGCGTTGGCTCGCCGTAACCTGGTCGCCCTCTGCTACCTCGACCGCCGCCACCTGCCCGCCCAATTCAAAACCCAGGCTAGCCCAGCGCACTGGCAGCAGCTTTCCCGAGGCCCAGATGGTGTTATCCAGCTCCTGCTCCACCAGGGTAGCCGGCTCGGCGTTGGCGGCATTCTGGCCTACGGCACCGCTGCTTTCACCGGCACAGGCGGAGACGGCCAGCGCGATCACCGCCAAGATAACAAGGATGAGCCTTTTCATCATGTGCTCCCTACTCATACCGCAATGCCTCGACCGGGCTGAGCCGGCTAGCTCGCCAGGCCGGATAGATGCCGCCGATCACGCCCAGGACCACGGCAACCAGAATGGTCTGGCCCAGGATGGCGGCATTGTAGTCGGCGGCCAGGTAGGCAGTGGCTGGCGACAGGGCAATGAGCCACGTCAGCCCCATGCCCAGCAGGATGCCCACCACCCCGGCCAGCAGCGAGATCAGGATCGCCTCCCGCACCACCATACCCAGGATGCGTCGCTTGTGCCAGCCCAGGGCGCGCAGGGTGCCGATCTCACGCGTGCGCTCGTAGATGGTCATCACCATGGTGTTCAAAATCACGATACCACCCACTAAAAGGGCCACGAAGACCACACCATTGATCATCGCCTGCATAGACTGGATATCGTCGGTGTTTTGGGCAAACTCGGTGCTAATCGAAGCCGACATGTCGGGGAAGCGCTTTTCGACGGCCTGGCGGACATATTCGACGTCGGCTGGATCGCGCACGTCGATCAGGTAGTAGCTGACCTGCCGGGGCTTGGCAAACACCCGCTGCGCCTCGATCATAGCCATCACGCCACCGGTGTCCTCCCAGGCCACGCCGGTCTCGTAGATACCCACTACGCGGTAGGTGCCGCTGGCCAGCTCCAGAGAGTCGCCGACCTGCTTCTTGAGGGCCTCTGCGGCTCCGCGCCCGAGCAGAATCTCATTTGGTCGCTGGATTGAACGGCCCTCCACGACGGGGTAGTGGCGCATCGGCGGCTCGTCCGGCTCCAGGCCTGAGACTATGAAGAAAGGCAGGCCAGGCTGGCTGGTAAAGCCCAGGATCATACCGGACACGGACTCGACCTGGGGCATGCCCTGGATGGCTCGCCCGACCCGCTCGTCGATGGTAGAGAGGGACATGTCGGGGAGGTCCTTCTGCATCACCGAAATATCGCCGATGGCGCTGCCGCCGGCGAAGTTGTTAAACTGGTTGATCATGCCCTCGGCAATGCCGTTGAGGGCCACAAGAGCCGACACGCCAACCCCGATGCCCAGGACCGTCAATGCAGTGCGCATCTTGCGCCGGCCGAGGTCGCGCAGCACGGTAGGCAGGCGGGCTCCCTGGCGACCGGCGCCGCGGCCACTGCCTGCGCCGCCCTCGTAGCGCAAGGCCTCGATGGGGGTCAGCCGGCCGGCCCACCAGGCCGGATAGATGCCACCTACTGTGCCCAGGAGCAGCGCCGTGATCAAGCCCTGGGCAAAAATGCCCGGGGTGTAGCCACCCTGTAGCATACCCCCATAGCCGGGGGCCCGGCTGGCGGCCTCGATCAGGGCCACGCCCACCAGGATACCCAGCAGGCCACCCACGAAGCTCAGCAACAACGCCTCGCCCATGATCATGCCCAGCACCTGGCTGCGGCGCCAGCCCAGCGCCCGCAACACGCCTATCTCGCGCGTGCGTTCGATCACCGACATCACCATGGTGTTCATCATGCCCAGCCCGCCGATAATGATGGCGATGCCGGCGATACCCCAGGCCAGGCCGCTGACCATGCCCATCCACTGCTCGGCGGCCTCATTGCCGGAGCCCCTGGAGACGAAGAGTTCCGGAAACAGGGTGCGGATGCGCTCGACGACGGCGTCCACCTGCTGGGGGTTGCGCACCTTGATCTGGTAGGCGTTAACCTGGCGCGGCTTGCGGGCAATATCCTGGGCCTCCTCCAGGGTCACCACGCCGCCAGCCTCTTCCATGGCCTGCCCAGTCTCGTAGATGCCGACGATCTGATAGGGGGTGCCCATGATACGCAGGGTGTCGCCCACCCCTTTGTCCAGGTCCTGGGCCACCTGCTTGCCCAGGGCCATCTGCCGCGCACCGCTAACCGGCTTGCCCTCAACGATCCTGAAACGGCGCACGGCCAGCGAGTTGGGCTCATAGCCGAAGGCCATGAAGAACGGCAGGTTTTCCCCCGTCGCCCAGGCAATCAGCACCGGGTCCACCACCTCGACATCCGGTATACCCCGCAACCGGTCACCCAGGTCGCCAGTAATGCTACTGAAGCTGATGTCGATGGCGTCCTTCTGCATCACCGTGACGTCGGCATTGGGGTTGCTGGCCATCGAGCCGTAGTTCACCATCAAATTGTTGGCAATGGCACCCAAGGCTACGACCGCGGCCACGCCGATGGCGATGCCAAGGATAGTCAGGATGCTGCGCGTCTTGCGACGCCAAAGGTTCTTGAAAACCACGTACGGTCTCCCAGGGGGTGGCAAGGCCGGGCTTCATGACACTGCGTTGAACACCGGTGCGAAGATTACCCGGTCCTTTTCCTCTAACACATCCAGGGCGCCCCGACCGAGCAATTCGAAGAGGCGCGGGATGACGATATCAGTGCGCATGTGCTGCTCCACGACAAAGGCCAGCAACGGGTTGGCCGTCCAGGCGGCGCGAGCGCTGGGCGCGTCCAGGTGCTGGCTCACCAGTGCCTGCGCGCTGTCGGTGGTGAGCATGAGGCCCTGGGTGCCCAGCTGGCCGGCGTCGTCAAGGACCAGCGGCGTGACCACGACGCGAGCCCCGTTCAGGGTGACCGGTGCCGTGGTGTTAACGATGACCTCCACGCCCCGCTGCACGGCGCGCTCCAGGCTGGCCCACAAGTTAGGGGCGGTCTCGGGCAAGAGTCCAACGTGCACCTGTATTTCGGCGTTGTCGATCATCTCGCGCGCCTTGGCCAGGATGTTGTCGCTACCCTCGATGTTCCACACGTAGTCCATCTGGTGGGGCACGGCCAGGGCGGCCAGGGCGCGGCGGGCCGCGTCTAGCTGTTCCTCAAACTCATGACGCAGCCGGTCGAGCAACTCGTCGGGGGCCACCGGTGCGTACAGGGTTGTACGCTCGGCCATGCTGGTCAGGACCGCGCCTCGTACACTGAGCTTGTTGAGCACCTCATAGACCATCGACCGCGGCACGCCGGACTCCTTGCTAATCTGATACCCGGTAGCCGGGCTGACCTGCAGCAGGGCCGTGTAGGCCTTGGCCTCGTATTCGGAGAAACCCAGCTCTTGCAGGCGTCGAATTGCGTTCACTGCAGTCTCCTGAACGTAGTAGTCGTTAGGCTTACGACTACTATATCACAGTTACACAGAAGTTGTCAAGTGGCCGCGCGGGACATGATGGAGCCTAAAACGTTGAAAAGATGGCCCTTCTGGGCAACCTGTGGTAAACTTGGCGCGAGTATTGCACACCACTCCAGCAGCGGAGGTAGCAGCCCCATGGCCAGCGACACCAAGAGCCAGGGCATGTCCAGCGTCGACGTGGCCTGGTATCAGATGGAGGATCCTACCAACCTGATGATGATCACCGGCCTTCTGCACTTCGAGCGGCCGGTGGACTTCGAGCGCCTCAGGGCGACTCTGCAGTACCGGTTTGTCGACCGCTATCCGCGCTTTCGCCAGCGGGTGGTGGACAGGAACTCGTTTCTATATGGTGGCATACGCTGGGAGGACGACCCCACTTTCGACATGTCGGCCCACCTGCACCGCATTGCCCTTCCTCCGCCAGGCGATCGCCAGGCCTTGCAGGACCTGGTCAGCGACCTGATGAGCATGCCCCTGGATTTCAGCAAGCCCTTGTGGCAGATGCACCTGGTCGAGGACTGCGACGGCGGCTGCGCGCTGCTGGTGCGACTCCACCACTGCATCGCCGACGGCATTGCGCTGGTCCAGGTGATGCTGTCGCTGACCGACACCTCACCCGATGCGCCCTATCCCGCCCCAGAGCGTAGGAAACGCCAGCCCCGGGGTTGGAATCCGCTGCGTCCCCTTATCCAGCCTGTGGCAAGCACGCTCAGACTGACCCAGAAGGTGGCCTCGGCGACGGCCAGGACGTATGTCAACGTTCTGCGCGATCCCGAGCAGCTGGTCGAGCTCGGCCGCGTCGCCTCAGACTTGGCACTCACCACCGGCCGCCTGCTGCTCATGGCCCCGGATCCCAAGACCCCCTATAAGGGCAAGCTGGGGGTGCCCAAGCGCGCGGCCTGGTCCACCCCCATTCCCCTGGACGACGTGAAGTTGATCAGCCGAGCCGTGGGCGGCACGGTCAACGACGTGCTGATGTCGGCTGCGGCCGGTGCCATGCGCCGTTACCTGGTCAGCCGAGGCTCGCCGGTCGAGGATTTGGATTTCCGGGCCGTGATCCCGGTCAACCTGCGGCCGCTGGACCAGAGCACCCAGATGGGCAACAGGTTCGGCCTGTTCTTTCTATCCATGCCCGTCGGCGTCGAGGATCCGGTAGACCGGCTGCGCGAGCTAAAAAAGCGCATGGACGGACTCAAGAACACCACGGAGCCCATCGTAGCCTTTGGCATCCTCAGCCTGATCGGCATGATGCCCAACTGGATGGAGGAAATTGTCGTCGACATCTTCGGCACCAAGGGCACGGTGGTGCTGACCAACGTCCCTGGCCCACGCGAGAAGCTCTATTTCGCCGGCGCGGGCATTGAGGACATGATGTTCTGGGTGCCCCAGTCCGGCCGCCTGGGCATCGGCATCAGCATCTTCAGCTACGACAACAAGGTCATGCTGGGGGTTGCCACCGATCAGGGCCTGGTACCCGAGCCCGAGGCCGTGATCGCCGGCTTTCATGAGGAGCTGGATGCGCTACGCGCGGAGATGCGCCAGCGCCTGATGGACACGGCCATCCAGTTCAACCTCCTACCGGTGCGGCCACCGGAGACCATCGACCTAGATGCTATGGCCGCGACCACTCCGGGCGTTAATCAGCTGCTGTCACCTGGGCCAGCGGTGGAGGACGATGGACTTCAGGCCACCGATGGGTTGGGCGATGGAGCGCAGAGGGTCCTGGTCATCCCTGTGGACGGGGACGACCTCACCCGCATCCCCGGCATCGGACCGGGCTACGCCTCCAGCCTCTACACCGCGGGCATCCTCACCTATGCGGACCTGGCTGCACTCACGCCTGTCCACCTCACCGCCATCATCGATGTGCCCGACTGGCGGCGACCTGACTTCCAGAGCTGGATCGACGAGGCCCAGAAGAAAGCGCAAGCCGCCTAAAGCGCATAGGGCGAAGCGCCTCTGCCTCCACACCCCTGACTTGCGAGGAAAGAGCGATGAGCGAGGAACTGTCCAACGTCGACACGGCCTGGCTACACATGGAGTTACCCAACAACTTGATGATGATCACCGGCCTGTTCATCTTCGACGAGCCGGTGGACTTCCAGCGCATGAAACAAACCTTCGGCGAGCGCTTTCTCCCCTTCGACCGCTTCCGCCAGAGGGTGGTTGAGCCGCGTTTCGGCCTGGGCTCCCCGCACTGGGAGCTCGATCCCCACTTCGACATCGCCAACCACGTGCACCGCGTCGCCCTGCCCGCGCCGGGCGACCAGGCGACCCTCCAGCTGCTGGTCAGCGACCTGATGAGCACGCCCCTGGACTTTTCGAAGCCCCTGTGGCAGATGCACCTGGTGGAGGGTTACGGCCGCGGCTGCGCCCTGGTCGGCCGCCTGCATCACTCCATTGGCGACGGGATCGCGCTGATGCGGGTGATCCTGTCGCTGACCGACGCCTCGACTGATGCCGTGTGGGTGCCGCCTCAGCCCGAGGCGGAGGAGAAGCCGGGCCGCGGCCGGCTGCGCGTGATCACCGGACCAGCCTCGGCGGCCTGGGGCGCTACCCGCCGCATCACTGGCACCGTCGTGGGCGAGTACGTGGACCTCATCACCAGCCCCAGCCATGCCCTCGACCTGGCACGTTTGGGCACCGAGACCACCATGGCCCTCGGCCGCCTGCTGCTGCTGCCACCCGATCCCAAGACCGTCTTCAAGGGTCCGCTGGAGGTGCCAAAACGCGCCGCGTGGTCGCAGGCCATCCCCCTGTCCATGGTGAAGGCTATCGGCCAGGCCACCGGTTGTACCATCAACGACGTGCTGATGGCCGCGGTGGCTGCGGCTCTGCGCCGCTACGCCATCGACCGCGGCCAGCCCGTGGAAGGGCTCAACGTGCGCAGCGTCATCCCCGTCAACCTGCGCCAAGAGGAGGCCAAGGTAGAGATGGGCAACAGGTTCGGCCTGGTGTTCCTCGCCCTGCCCCTGGGCATCGCCGATCCCTTCGATCGGCTGCTGGAAGTGAAGCGGCGCATGGACGATCTCAAGGGTTCCCAAGAGGCCGTGGTCGCCTTTGGCATCCTCAATGCCATCGGCATGGCGCCCGCCGACATCGAGAACATCGTCGTCAACATCTTCGGCGCCAAGGCCACGGCGGTCATGACCAACGTCGTCGGTCCGCGACAGCAGATCTATTTCGCCGGTGTCCCCATCCGGCAGCTCATGTTCTGGGTTCCCCAGTCTGGCCGCCTGGGCATCGGCGTGAGCATTCTCAGCTACCACAACCAGGTCTGGCTAGGAGTAGCCACGGACGAAGGCTTGATACCCGACCCCGATGCCATCGTGCAGTACTACCAGGACGAGTTGGATGGCCTGCACCAGCTGGTGCGGCAGGCTGAGACCTACGATAGGGCCACCGGCAGGGAGGATCAGCCATCGGCCGCGGCCGGCCGGCCCGCTAGGCCTGGGGCTGGCGACGACCTCACCCGCATTCCCGGCATCGACGCAGCCTGTGCGGCCCGCCTGCGCGCACGAGGGATCCGCACTTTCGCCCAACTGGCGGCCAGCACCCCGGAGGCCCTATCTGACCTGGTGCAGGCCCCCGACTGGCGTCGCCCCGACTACGCCGGCTGGATCGCCGCGGCCCGGCAGCTGTAGTCAGGTGCCGTCTCCCCAGGTTACGGTCTTCCGCCGTTCCTCAACCACGGCGCGCACCTGGCCGGCGTCGTGCCATTCCCCCGTCATCATCTGTTTAAGCTCCTCTAGCTCCAGCAGAAAAACGTCCGGCACGGCGGCCAGTCTACCGTCGACCGCCGCCTCATGCCCGGCGCCTAGGGCCCAGGTGCGAGCGGCGGCCATGACGCCAACCAAGGCCCTATGGCCCTCAGCTACCAAGCTGGCCACCTGCTGGAGCTGCTGGAACATGCCATCCAGCTGGCGGCGGCGCAGGATGCCGACATACCTCGAGGCAGCCGCGGCGCTCTCGGCCCGCTGCTGTCGGGCCAGCCCGGGGTCTGGCACCACCTCGGCGGCCAAGGAAACCTCCACCAGGGACTCGGGGACCTCGGCCCAGCGGGGGCTAGCTGCATCCAGGGGCTCAGCCGCCCAGCGGCCATAGTTCTCCAGAAACTGCTCGAGGGCCACCCCCAGGTTGCTGGTAGCCAGGCCAGATCGCCAGTCCGAGTCGTGCCCAACTCGCAGCCTGGCAACAGCGCCGGGCTCAGCGATCGCGCGGAGCCCCAGTTGGGCCAGGGCATAGCGATAGCCCGCAGTACCGATCTCCGGGTCCAGCCCGTGTAGCAAAGGCGGGGCCAGCTCAGGAAATCCCTGGCGCAACTGGGCACTCAGCAGAGCCAGGGCCAGGGATAAGTCCAGATAGGTGGAGAGGGCTGTCTCGGCCTGGGGCTCGATCTCCTCCATGACCTGAAGCACCGTAGCCTGACGCCATTGCGTCGCGTGCACCCATTCGCACCAGCGCTGGACGGCAGCGCAGCGCGCAGGCGCTTCCACCAGGGCTGCGCTGGCGATGGCGCTGCTGCGCCGTTCCTGGCCCCGGCCCAGGAGCAATTGGCTCATCGACGGCGCTGTCGATGAGCCTTCGGCGGACAGGGCCTCTTGGGCGGCGGCCAGTGCACCAATGTCTGCCGCCACGGTGCCAACCTGGTAGTGCCAGATGGCATCACGGGTAGGAAACGCATAGCCTTGCCGGGCATAGCAGTCGCGCGCTACGCGATCAGCTATGTGGCCCAGGATGGACCACGTATAGGGGGTTGCCCTATCCGGCAGCAGACCGGCAGCCAGCGGTCGGGAGAGAGACAGATCGGATGCCATGGCCTTTTCCTCACCTCGCGCAGCCGGCGGGCCTGGAGACCCGCCGGTGCAGTTACTCCACCCATTCTACCCCGATTATGGTTAGACGGCTAAATCCCTGCAGGACGAAAAGACAGCCGCGTGTCAGCCAGATGTTTGCCTACGGACAAACCAGCGTTTACCCACCCCCGCTAGGTTAGGGATGGCGTTTCAGCAAGACTGCACCCCAGATTAGGAGGATCACCGTGCTTCGACTACTGCGCATTCTACCTATGGCACTGGGGCGGGATTTCGCTCGCAGTTGGGAGTCGAGGCTTTGGCTGGGTTTGCGCCAAAGACCCGGCAAAGACCTCGACTCCACCGCGCAAGACCGCTGGCGGATTTCCGCCGCCTTCTACTCGTGTCTGACATCCTGGACCGGGGCTGAGTACTTCTGGACGTCCGGGCGCACTACAGCATTGGCGACTCGGAGCTTGTCGAGCGGGGCCAGCTGCTGGCAATGTTCCTTCCGCCAAGGCAGCGCTTTCCCTGGGTAGGTAGGTTAGCAGGACTGTGTTGCACCGCCGCCACGGAGACGCAATCAAAGAGAATCGTCGCCAGCGGCGGTGCAACGCACTTCATGAGTCCCAGCACTGCCGAGGCCACCAAACTTGCCAAAACCGCCGGCTTATGACACAATGCGTCATGATTTGATACCCTTCCCCTGTTTGTCAATGACCTAGAGCGAAACTGCGCTGGGCTCACCTGAGACGGCCGAAAGTACTGCAAGGAGGCACCCGTCATGAGTGCAGTGTCCCCCCCGAGTTCTACCCCAGAGCCGACGATTGAACGCAAGGAACTCTATCCCGTGGGCGAACAGCCGCCCCTGGGCTATGTCCCGCCCAAGATGTACGCCTGGATGGTGCGCGCCGAGCGCTTTGGTGAGCCGGACAAATCGTGGCAGGTCGAAGTGGTCGACGTGCCCGAGCCCGCCGACGACGAGGTATTGGTGTACGTCATGGCGGCCGGCGTGAACTACAACAACGTGTGGGCGGGCCTCGGCATCCCGGTCAACGTGATCGCCGCCCGCAACAAGGCTGGCGAGCCTGAGGATTTCCACATTGGGGGCAGCGATGCCAGCGGCATCGTCTACAAGCTAGGCAAGGACGTCAAGAACCTCAAGGTAGGCGACGAGGTGGTGATCCACTGCGGTATCTGGAGCCGCGACGATCCCGTGGTGCAGTCCGGTGACGACCCGATGTATGGCCCTACCTTCCGCATCTGGGGTTACGAGACCAACTGGGGATCTTTCGCCCAGTTTACCAAGGTACAGGCCCACCAATGCCTGCCCCGGCCGCAGCACCTGACCTGGGAGCAAGCCGCCGCCTACATGCTGGTGGGCGCTACAGCCTATCGCATGCTCTACGGGTGGGGTGTGCACGCGGTGCGGGCCGGCGACGTGGTCCTGATTTGGGGCGGCGCCGGTGGCCTGGGGTCCATGGCGATCCAGATCGTCACGGCAGCTGGCGGCCGGGCGGTAGCGGTGGTGAGCGAGGACGACAAGTTTGCCTACTGCACCAACCTGGGCGCGGTGGGCTGCGTCAACCGCCGCAGCTTCAACCACTGGGGGATGTTGCCGCACTGGAAGGACACCGTGGGCTACAACGAGTGGCTCAAGGGGGTGCGGGCCTTCGGCAAGGCCATCTGGGATGTGCTGGGCGACCGTACGAACCCTCGCATCGTCTTCGAGCACCCGGGCGAGACCACCATCCCTACCTCGATCTTCGTCTGCGAGACGGGCGGCATGGTGGTGATCTGTGCCGGCACCACCGGCTACAACGCGACGGTGGATCTGCGCTACCTGTGGATGCGCCAGAAGCGCCTGCAGGGTTCCCACTTTGCCAACGACGAGCAGGCCAAGGGGATCAACGACCTGGTCATTGCCGGCAAGGTGGATCCATGCATGTCCCGTGCCTTCACCTGGGAGGAACTGCCGCTGTCTCACCAGCTGATGTACGAGAACAAGCATCCCTCGGGAAACATGGCCATTCTGGTGGGCGCGCCGGACTTCGGGCTGGGCAAGAACGTGTCGGAGCCCGTGGCCATCACTCCCATTGCGACAGCCGAGATAACCTCAGACGACGAGTACAGGCGCCCGTCGCCAGCCATGCCAGAGCCCGAGATGGGCTTGGAGGGCGACATGGACAGGCGGCTGGTGCGTGACATGATGCACTACGGCGTCATTGCCTGTGCGCTGGACACGCCGGTGAACGAGGTAGCCCGTCGCATGACCAGCTACCACGTGCATGCCATCGTAGTGACCGACTCAGAGGGCTTTGCCACCGGCATCGTCTCGCAGACCGACGTGGTGCTGGCGCGCCAGGGTCGCGGCGCCGAGGAGCTGGCCCAGCTAACAGCCGGCGACATCATGACTGCGGCCCTGGTCACCTGCACGCCAGACAGCACGGTGGCCGAGGCCATTACGCTGATGGCTCGCAACCGCATCCATCGCCTGGTGGTCGTGGACACCCGGGCCGGAAAGCCCTGGCCCGTCGGCGTGCTCAGCATGACCGATATCATCACCTATGGCATGAGCACGGAGCCAACCGGCGAGAGCGCCATGGCCCTGCCGCCCGCCACCTTGCGAGCGGACATCTACGAGCCCATGGCGCCGGAGCCGGCCCTGGCCGGGCTGGGTCTGGCGGAGGACACCACCCTGGTGCGGGATGTCATGCACCTGGGCGTGGTCACCTGCACGCGCGACACCTCCCTCGTCGAGGTAGCCCGGACCATGTATGACCAACACATCCATGCGATCGTGGTGGTAGACGACGAAGGACGGGCGGCCGGCGTGGTCTCACAGACGGATGTGGTGCTGGCACGCCAGGGCCGCACGGCCAGCCAGGCCGCTGTGCTGAAGGCTGGAGATATCCTGACCCCCAGCCTGGTCAGCTGCACGCCCGACCGCAAGCTGAGCGACGCCATAACCGAGATGACTCGCAACCGGGTCCATCGCCTGGTGGTGGTGGACGAGCGAGGCGGTCGCCTGATGCCTGTGGGCATTCTAAGCATGACCGACGTCATTCGCCAGTTGATCGAAGCGTAGACAAAGGAAGCCTGCCATGACAGTACTCAGCGGCGAACATGAGACCGTGAGGCGCGAGGCGCGGCGTTTTGCCGAGAAGGAGGTCGCGCCGGTCGCGCACGAACTGTATAACGAGGGCGCCGAGATTCCGATGCCCATCATCAAGAAGATGGCCGACCTGGGCTACTTTGCCATGGCCATCCCCGAGCAATACGGCGGCCTGGCCATGGACACCCTGACCATCACCCTGGTCACCGAGGAGCTGAGCCGGGTCTGGCTCTCCGTGGGCTCGGTGATGACGCGCATGTTGATCGCCGGTGGCCTGTTGCTGAACGGGGGCACTGAGGAGCAGAAGGAGCGCTGGCTGCCTGGCATCGCCGCGGGGGACATCCTGCCGGCGGCGGCCTTCACCGAGCCCAATGCTGGCTCGGACACCGCGGGCATGCAACTGCGCGCGGTGAAGAAGAACTCCGACACCTACGTGCTCAATGGTGCCAAGACCTGGATCACCTTCGCCAACCGTGCCCACATGATGACGGTGCTGGCCCGCACCGATCCTGACCCAAACAAACGTCACAAGGGCCTGTCCATGTTCGTGGTGGAGAAGCAGCCGGGCAACGACTTTGTGCCGCCGCACCTGACGGGCCAGCCCATCCCCACCATTGGCTATTACGGCATGAAGTCCTTCAGCCTGAACTTCGAGGACTTCGAGGTGCCGGCCGCGAACTTGATCGGCGGGACGGAAGGGCGTGGCTTCTACCAGCTGATGGGGGTGTACGAGACCGCGCGCATCCAGACAGCGGCGCGAGCGGTCGGCGTGGCCCAGGGTGCGTTGGACGCGGCCATGCAATACGCGCAGGAGCGCCAGCAGTTCGGCCGGCCCATCGCCGAGTTCCAGGTGATCAGCCACAAGTTGGCGCACATGGCCACGGAGGTCGAGGCGGCCCGGCAGCTCACCTACTACGCGGCGCAGATGAAGGACTCAGGTCAGCGCTCGGACCTGGAGGCCGGCATGGCCAAGCTCTTCGCTGCGGACATGGTAGAGCGGGTCACCAGCGATGCCTTACAGGTCTTCGGCGGCTATGGTTACGCCATGGAGTACCCGGCCCATCGCTTCTGGCGGGACGGGCGGATCTTCAAGATCTTCGAGGGCACCAGCGAGATCCAGGCTGAGGTC